>CAZPVJ010000139.1:0-62555 GCA_964590005.1 uncultured Alteromonadaceae bacterium
AAGGGTCGACAAACGAGGGGCAATCACCCCAGGCTCGATCCGGAGCAATGTCCTTGGCATTACCGTCATAGTCGATGAACTGCGGGTTCCCGTCGGTATTGGGGACAGTAAAGTACTGACAGAAGTTCTTCTCTTCATCCGTGTAGCGACCGCCCAGAGTCAAAGTGATTCGATCGGTAATATTCCAGTCCACTTGTCCAAAGAACGCATAGTTCTCGGTCTCCTGGGTGGTTCGAGGTGAATCACTGAAGCCTGCCAGGGGGTTGGTACCGTTAGTCGGGTCGAAACCGGCAAAGAAGAAGGTGTTCTGCCAGGCCTCATACTCACTATCCCAGTAGAACCCGCCAACCGTAGTGCGACCCCAGGAGAAATCTGACTCAAGCCGAAGTTCGAAGGATTCCTGCTCCTCAAACTGTGGACGAGAAGTTCTGAACACATCAAAGGAGAATCCGTCGAATTCCTGCTTGGAGGTTTCCTCCATGTCTCGATTACCGTAGACCAGAACCAGCTTGTGCTCGTCAGTGATTTCCCAGCTGGCATTCAAAGTCCAGGACTCTATCTCCATGCTGGCATCCTGGCGGGTTGAGGTATAGGTATCGCGGTGAAAATCCTCGTCCTTCTTGTTGGCGCACTCTCCGGCAACAAAGAAATCGTCGGGTAAGCCTAAGCCTAAAACAGACGCCGAAGAAAATAGTTCATTACCCTCCGTCAGGCAGGTAACGGGACGCACCGGTGTGTCGTCGTCGATATCGTCATAGATCAAGTGAGCGGAAATCGTATCCGTGGGTTCCCAAAGGGCGGCGAAGCTCCACATCCACAGATCGGAGCCACCTTCATCCTTATTGCGAATTTTGTTATCGAAGTATTCACCGCCACTCGTATCCATCGCGGACAACTTGGTTGAAATATTGGCAAACGCGGGAAAATCGATCGTGCCCTTATAGTCCTGTTGGTCGTCCTCAGCAATGGTCGCCGAGAATTTGCCACCCCACTCGCCGCTGGGTTTATTCCGAATTACGTGGATCAAACCACCAATGGTATTTCGTCCGAACAAAGTCCCCTGAGGGCCACGAAGAACTTCTACACGTGCTGCATCCCATGTATTAAGCAAAGCACCTGTTGTAGTCGCCAGGTAAATACCGTCCTGGTATACAGCTACCGCAGGGTCGAAACTCTTCTCTACATCGTTGAGTTGCATACCCCTAATAGAGATAGATGCCGTGCCATTACCCAGGATGGGGTCGATGATCATATTCGGTGCCATACCGGCGAGATCTGTGATGTCGCGGGCAAAGGTCTTTTCCAGGGCCGCCTCATCCAACGCACTCACCGACAGCGCAACATCCTGCAGGTTCTGCTCGCGTTTTTCGGCGGTAACAATAACCTCTTCCAACTGGCCGCTGATCTGGCGCTGGGCGAGGGCATCGGACGCTACAGCCACACCGAAAACAAGGGGTAAAACAGCAAATGATTTTGAGCTCAAATAGGACATAACGGGACTACCTTTGCGCAAGTTTAATATTATTCAAATTAGCTTAGCGCTTTTCAGGGGTTTGTAAACACCCTGTTTTTGGCAAGATTTACATCACACAAACCGACAGCTTGGTTTGGTTTATATTGTCAGGCCCTGAGGCCAGCCTCACGCAGCATTGGCAGGAGTTCCGATTGGAACTGGGCAAGACCGTCTATATAGTTGACCCACGAAAGGGTGATACCGTCGAGGCCGGCATCGGAAAAGGCCTGCATACCCTCGACGATTTGCTCCGCAGTGCCCACCAGCGGAATTGCTCCATAACCGGCGATCATATTATCCGCCATAGCCTGCCAGCCAGTACCCAGAGCGCTCTTCGAATTGGGAATCAACACATCGAGCAGGTTTTGCACGCCCTCATGGTCGCCCTTCTCCTGCACGTAGTAATCGACAAACTCCTTGGCCTCAGCCTCGGTCTCGCGGCACACCACGTATGCCTGACCGAATACGCCGATATCCCGATCAAATTCATTCCTGGCTAGCGCCTTGACGCCGCTGGCGATCTCACCAGCGGTTGCTATATCAGGGGCCACCACAAAGTTAAGATCTGTATGCTTGGCAGCGAAACGCTGACCGGCTTCACTGTTGCCCGCACTCATCAATAGTGGATAGGGCGATTGCACCGGTTTAGGCTCGGAATAGACACCGGGCGATTTGAAGAAGGTGCCATCGAAGTCAAACTCACCCTCGCGCGTCCATAACTCCTTACACAGACTGATCCACTCATCCGCCACGCCGTACCGCTCATCGTGTTCCCGCTGGTCCACGCCAAACATGGCGATTTCGCGCTCGTTCCAGCCAGCCACAATGTTCAGCCCAAAGCGGCCTCGCGAAATGTGGTCGATAGTGGCTACCTCTTTGGCAGCACGCACCGGGTGCACCGTTGGCACATGGAAGGTGGCAAAAATGGAGATCTGCTCGGTGGCCGCTGACAAGCCGGCAGCCCAGGTAAAGGTCTCGAAATTGCGGTGGTTAAAATTGACCTTGCCGCCCATACCCTTCCAGCGCGCCACCGGGATGATGGCCTCGATACCCGCCTGTTCAGCGGCGCGGGCCACAGCCAGCGATTCATCCCAGGTGATGTCAAGCGTATCGGGCATGTCCGTCATCGAACAACCGCTACTGACGTTAAGCCCGAACACAGCGAGCTTCAGTTTATTGGGCGAGGTAAGTAATGGATGGAGATTACCACTGCTGGTCATACTGGCCACCTGGGACATTCCGGTAGCATAAGTGTAGACCCAAATTCGCTAAAAGTTGGAAGCACCCAGGCCGATACCGCCATCAACTTCCAGAGCGACGCCGGTAACCCACTCCGACTGGACCAGGTGAGCAATGGATTCTGCGACCTCTTCTGCGGTACCGACACGGCCCAGGGCGTGCAAGCCCGCCACCGCACTGTAGCGCGCCTCCACCTCGTCTTCACCAAACAGGCCAGCACGCAGATTAAGCTCGGTGATAACAGCACCGGGCAATATGCAGCCCACCCGTATCTTGCGAGGGCCCAATTCCGCGGCCATAACTTTGGTCAGACCCTCCAGCGCGGCCTTGGTGGTGGCATAGGGGCTCGCTCCCGGGAAGGCTCGCCGCGTATGGGTAGAGCCAATGAAAATAATACTGCCCTCGGTCTTTTCCAGGTGGGGAACCGCTGCTGAAGAAAGCATCATGGCTGATATTACGTTGGTCTCGAAGGCCTCCCGCAAGTGATCCTCGGTGTAGGCGTCCACTGGCTGCCGGTACATGTTCGCGGCGTTGTTAACCAGCGCATCCAATTTACCGCCATGTTCCAGCGCCGCGGCCAGCATCCGCTCGCGGTCCTGAGCCACTGTCACATCTCCCGCCACATGACGACATCCCGGGCCGATATCGGCGGCCACGGCGGCGACCTTGTCCTCGCGCCGCCCACTGATGGTCACCAGTGCATCGCGTTCGGCAAAGTAGCGGGCGGTGGCCTCTCCAATACCAGAGCCTCCACCAGTCACCAGTACAGACATGCCAGCAAGGGACTTCATTTGTGTACTCCTGCGCTTAAAACGCGTTCACGCGACTGTAACACTAGCCTCGAGGTGGCATTCAGCCGACAGAGAATTGGTAATCAGGCAGGCTGCCTCGGCCTTCTCCAGCAGCCGCCCTGCACGATCGGGATCGACGCCATCAGGCACCGTCAGGCTCGCCTTGACAGTCATACTGGTAAATTTGGTCTCCCGCTCTACACGGTCCAGTACACCATCTACCGCACAGGATAGTTCAGCCCACTCCATCTTGGACCCGGCTGCAATCGCCCGGAAAGTGAGCACGAAGCAATCCGCCACAGCAGCCACCAACAGGGATTCTGGCGACCAAAGGTTACCCGGTCCACCGAATTCTGCCGGTGGCGCGCTTTCAATATCGGCCAGCTTGTCGCCGCTCAGTGTCACATTGCCACTCGAAAGGGCTGAGCCACTGACCGTATAGGTATGAGGTAATTGCTGCATTGAATTTTCTCCCGGGGCTGTTGGTAGCAAAAGTGTGTTCAACTCGCGCGTCAGATAACAGAGCCTGTCACTGACCAAGTCCACAATAGATTGAGCCTGCAAGGTAACGACTTGCGGGACAATTGCAAGAGTGTAGGTGAGACATAAGAGAATATAAAGAACCGCACGCAGAGCGGGCGACTACACACGGGGGTAGGTTTGCGACCGCATTGATCTGGCACAAGTGCAGAGCTGGCATCAGGTCTACAATGTAGGCATCGCACTTCCGGGGATCTAACCAGATGGCAACGATTACTTTCTACGGCGCCGCACAGGAAGTGACTGGATCCTGCCACCTGCTCGAGTCGCCCGCGCTGGGCCGTGTATTGCTCGATTGCGGACTGCACCAGGGCGGTGACGCTGTCGAGCGGGTCAAGGACGAGCGCTTCGACTTTGAAGCAGGTGAAATCGATGCCCTGGTTCTGTCACACGCGCACCTGGATCACTCGGGTCTGTTGCCGAAACTGTTTCACGAGGGATTCACCGGGCCTGTCCTGTGTACCCGTGCTACCGCGGAGTTACTGGAGATCATGCTGCATGACTCGGTTGGTCTCTACCTGCGTGATCTAGAGCACGCCAACCTCCGCAAGGCACGTCGCGGAAAGCCCGCCGAACCGCCGGCTTTTACCGTGGAAGACGTAGAGGGCGTGCTTGCCTTGTGCCGCGGATATGCCTATGGCGAAGCCGTGCCACTTGGGTCGGGCGGCACACTCTGCTTCCATGACGCCGGTCATATCCTGGGATCCGCAATCATCGAAATTGAGTTCACAGAAGCGGGCGATACGCGACGCATAGTGTACTCCGGCGACCTGGGAAAACAGGACTCCGTACTGATGAACCCACCTGCGAAGCTGCCACATGCTGACCTGGTGATAATGGAAAGTACCTACGGCGACCGTGAGCACCGACTGGAACTGGATACCGTTTCCCAGTTGAATGACATCCTCAAGGACACCTGGCGGCGCGGCGGCAGTGTCATGATTCCCTCCTTCGCTGTCGGGCGAACGCAGGATATCCTCTTTCACCTTGGTTGCCTCCACCTCGACGGGGAACTTGATCACTGGCAGGTATTTCTCGACAGCCCAATGGCGATTGCGGTGACACGCGTTTACGACCATTGGTTACGCCTACTGGATGCCAATGACGTTCGGGCGCTTAGCGAGGTTCACAAGACCTCGCTGGAAAACTTTCTGCCCACCCTAAAACTGACCCAGGACACCGATCAGTCCATGGCAATCAACAGGATCAAGGGGGGCGCCATAATCATCGCCGGCAGCGGTATGTGTACAGGCGGCCGTATCAGGCATCACATCAAACAACGGATCTGGGATGACCGCAACACGCTGATTTTCGCCGGTTACCAGGCCCGGGGGACCCTGGGCAGAATACTTGTAGATGGCGCTCAGCATATCAAGCTATTCAACGAGGATTACGTGGTGAAGGCACGTATCGAAACACTGGGGGGTCTCTCGGCCCATGCCGGGCAGAGCGGACTGGTTGACTGGTTGGCCGCCTTCGAAAATACACCGAGAACTGTACTCGTTCACGGGGAGCAAGAAGCGCAGCATGCACTGGCCCAGCGATTGCGAAAAGATTTGAATCGCCAGGTTGAAATTCCAGCGGCCGGAGCGACAATCTCAATTTGATCGAGACGCTACTGGCCACCCCGCTAGAAATCGCATACCTTGTCGATTGAATACAACCACGTATGGAACGCTGGCGTTGAAAAAACTGTCCACTGTAATCGCTTTCTCTGCACTGCTGGCCTGTCCCGCTGTAGCCATGGGCGCGCCGGAACCCTCCGCCGCTGCGAACACGTCGAGAGAGACACTCAGTCCCGACCAGGACATCGGGCTGATCGCCCGCTATCACTTCGCGACCCATACACCCGATTTCGACCGGTCCCGCGCGTTTTACCGCAAACTCGGTTATACGGAAGGTCGGAGTGGTTTTCCTCTGAGTAACACCCACCTGATGGCACGCGCACTGGGAATGTTCGATATCTGCCAGTACGAGCTGGTGAAAGGTGAAGTCATGTCCTTAACGGGCAGCATCAACACAGCCAACATTGACCTGCTGCAGTTCAAGATTCCGTTTAATGGCGAGCCACCTTATGAACTGCCCAATCACCTTGGCATGGCTTATGCCGCCTTGCTGACCACCGATCTCGAAAGCGATGTCGCGTACCTCAAGACGCTGGGTACCGAGTTTCTGTCGGAGCCCTACGGCCTTCCCGGCAATCGATTTGTTTTCTTCCGTGACCCGGACGGGGTGCTCTACAAGCTCATAGAGACTGCGCCGCCACACGGGGACAAAGAAAAAGACATGCACCTGATAGCGATGCCTTACCTGGGAATCAATGTCACTGACCTGGAGGCATCTTTGGCTTTCTACCGAAAGTTCGGTTATACCCGGGTCAATCGGCTGCATCAGACCTCCGGTAGCCTGGAAGAAGCCAGGGCCTACGGGCTTGACCAGCCCTTCCGATTCAAGGGCGCCGATATCGCGATTCCCAACGGGGACCGGCACGTCCTGCGCCTCATTCAATGGATCGAACCCTTCGATCCGGAGCCGCCCTACCCACCACCCATCAATCATATCGGTATTAATCGAATCGCCCTGTTGACGCCGGATATCGAGCGAGCTGTCGATATTCTGAAGAGCCAGGGTGTCAACTTCCTGTCCGAGATAGCACCCTGCTGCAGTGGCACTGCAGACGACGACAGGGCCATTGTTCACGCCATCGATCCCGATGGGGTATTTCTGGAGTTAGTAGGCGGCATCACGCCACGGCCACTGCAACCGCAACCCGAAGGTTGTCCCCCACTGGAAATCAAGATGCCAGAGTTCGACACCTCGACCAGGACTCTGGATATCGAGCTTAACCCAAGTGACTAGATCGATACTCGGGTTATGCTGAACGTGTATTGCATACAACCGGTGGCGCGGCGCCTGGCCATTATCGTCGGACTATTGCTTTTAGCAGGCTGTCAGCCAGACAAACCAGCCACTATCTCGGCGGAATCGGTAGCGCGACTGGAAGCTGCCAGCGGTGCAATTGAATCGGGCAGTAGCACTCACCCGGGAGAGGCGCCCTACAAGGCAAGTTGCGCTGCCTGCCACGACCAGCCGTTTTACAAGGCACCCAGCCGCCTGAAAATCAGTCGCTTACGCCCACAGGCTATTCTGCGTGCAATGAATGAAGGCGTGATGCAGCCCCAGGCAGCCAACCTGTCACTCTCCCAGCGCGAAGCCATCGCCGAGTACCTGACAGGGCAACAGCTCAGTGACTTTGCCGTGCAACCGCTGCCACCCGTGTGCGATGCCGATCATGCCTTTGATTCCAGCCTGCCGCCAGTTTCACAAGGTTGGGGTGTTGACGAGCGCAATACCCGGTTTCAACCGGCCGCAACGGGAGGCCTGACCGCCGCGAATGTTGACCAACTTGAGGTCAAGTGGGTGTTTGCCTACCCCAACGCTTACCAGGGACGATCCCAACCGGTCTATGGCGGGGGCGCAATCTATGTGGGTAGCCAGGACGGCACTGTCTGGGCATTGGATGCCGGGACGGGCTGCCTTCGCTGGTCTTTCCAGGCAAGCGCAGAAGTCCGCACGGGCATCGTGATAACACCCTGGAAAACAGCCGATGCGGCGGTCGATCCCCTGTTGTTCTTCGGCGACGTGTTGGCCAATGTCTACGCGGTAGACGCAAAGACAGGTTCGTTGCGCTGGCGAATTAAAGCGGATGAACACGGGGACGCCACACTGACCGGAACACCAACCTACTTCGATCAGCGCCTTTACGTCAGCGTTTCATCGCTGGAAGTGGTAGCAGCAATCAATCCGGATTACGAATGCTGCACTTTTCAAGGCGCGGTGATGGCGTTGGATGCCCGGACCGGAAACGTTATCTGGAAATCACGGACAACAGATGCACCACCGGCTCCCGCTGGCAAGACCTCGGTAGGCACAACGATCAAGGCCCCGTCCGGGGCGCCCATCTGGTCCGCACCCACTATTGATGCAAAGCGCAACAGACTTTACGTCGGCACCGGCGAAAACTATTCCTCGCCCGCGGACGGCAACTCAGACGCGATTATTGCCTACGACATGGATTCCGGTGAGAAGCTGTGGGTAAGTCAGCAGACGGCAAACGATGCATGGAACGCCGCCTGTTTTGTCGGCATCCCTGGTATCAACAATGCCAACTGCCCCGAGGAGAACGGCCCGGACTACGACTTCGGCGCAAACCCGATACTGGTCAGCCTGCCCGACGACAAAGATATCGTGGTGGGGGGTCAGAAATCCGGGGATGTGATGGCTATCGACCCCGACTCCGGCAAAACCTTGTGGAAGACCCGTATCGGACGTGGGGGTATACAGGGCGGCGTGCACTTTGGGCTCGCCGTGGAAGAACAGGTAATCTACGTCCCCATCAACGATCAAATCTTTGCCGACGACGATACCCGGTACGACAACCAATTGCCGGCTGAACCCGGGTTACACGCCGTCAACGCCGTCACTGGTGAGCGACTCTGGTCTGCACCCGCGCCTGATATCTGCGGTGATATCGAGTTCTGTACGCGTGGCATATCCCACGCTATTACCGCCATACCCGGCGCGGTCATCGCTGGCTACCTGGATGGACGAGTGCGAATACATGCCCGCGAAGATGGCCGCGTGCTTTGGCAACGCAATATGCTGGGTGAATACAATACGGTGTCGGGGGCGAAGGCCACAGGTGGCTCATTCAGCGGCGGGGGCGTACTGGTCGCCCACGGCCTGATCTACATCAATGCCGGCTACGGTTACAACTCTCATATCCCAGGCAACGCATTGGTCGCCGTGGGAATCAGGAATAAAGGCGAGCGGTGATGATATTGAACTCTTGGATGCAAAATACACTGCGCAATCTACTCACCTTCACGCTGCTATTACCCCTGCTAACGCAGGGCGTAGCGGCGGACAGCGAACCTGCAGATAGACAGCTGACGCAAGAGTGGCTTGCCCGTCAGGAAATTGCAGTGCTGCAAAGGCGCTATGCACAGGCAACTGACATGATGGCTGGCGGCCAGCCCGCAGACCTTGAAAAAGTGGCGGCGCTCTACCGACAGATTTTTACCGAAGACGCACAGATGAGCGTGCTGAACCAGTTCACGCTGGATGGCCCTATGAAGTGGTTGGAGTTGGTAGAGGACAGGCTGGGCTCCCTGGAAAGTGCCCAACACCTGATAGGCAGTCAACTGGTCGAGATCACCAGCCTTCCCAACCCCAAGGGGGGTGGCGGTTCTGCGACAATGCGCAGCTACCTGCAGGCTACTCATATAGAGAAAGATGGCACCCTGGAGCGGGTTCTGGGCATTTACCATGCCGAGGCCATTTACCTCGATGGCACCGGATGGCGGCTATCAAAAATGATACTGGAACCACTGTCGGCAGAAACTGCCAAGAGGGACTGACCATGCTACAGGAACTGGACTCACTCATTTCTCATTACGAGAGCGGAGTTATTTCTCGAAGGCAATTATTGGCTGCTCTGGCCGCGGCTGCCATTGCGCCCGCGGCTACCGCAGACAGGCCGCAAGGCTTTCAGGCGAGATCACTTAACCACGTAACCCTGGCTGTGTCCGACGTGGCCCAATCGCAAGCCTTCTATGAGAGAGTGCTTGGCGTAGAGGTGGTGTCCACCCAGGAAAATGGCGTCAACATGGGCCTCGGGGATAGCTTCCTCGGTCTCTACAAGATTGACGACACACCAAGGCTCCATCACTTCTGCGTGGGCTTGGATAGCTATGACGTGGAGCAGTCTGCAGAGACACTTCGCGGAATGGGCCTGGATCCCTTCGTGCGCGAAGACAAACCCGAGGTGTATTTTCCTGATCCGGACGGCATTATGGTCCAACTCGAAAATAAACAGTATCGGGGGTAGCGCCAACCCCGCTCGACCAGAGCGAAAAACCCGGCACGCTTCATTTCGAAAACGTTGCACTATCAGCAAAAATCCGTATGATGCCCGCGGTCGCTGGCACGCAGATTGCTTCTACTTCCTGTAAAGCGGCAAAACAAGGCAACTTAAGCAAGAATCAGGCGGTTGGTGCACCCAATCGATGCATCTGCGCACCAGATCAAAGCACACTTGCAACGTCATCAATGGAGAATTGGCATGATGCCATCAGATCAGATACCAGAGAGCAGGATGCGCAGGGCGGTTAACGACCTCGTTCTGGCGGAGTTATTCCTGGTCCAGGCCACTATTGAAAGCGTAACCGCAATTGGTGACGGCATCGATGCCATCCGGGATCAAATTACAGCATCCGAAGACGATGAGACCAAAGCAGAAGACCTGGGTAGCGTTATTCAGCGCACCGCAGGCGACGTTATCGAACCGTACACCACGCGCTTTAAGTACCTGCGTGAGCTAATCGACAAAGACAGCTGATCCAGGCTCTCTTATACTGTTTGCCCGCACAGGGTAAACCAAGGGAGAGCTAGCATGTCTGTAGGGTCCTGGGATCCGAGCGCCGATACCGGAAACACCGGCACAGACTCGGCAACACTCCACAAGTTAATCGATTTCAGCCGAAACGAGCAGTTGTCCGAGCTGGCAACCCTGCTGACCGGAACAGAAAGCCAGACCTTGTCCGCCCTGATGAAAATTGATCACGGACAGTGGCTCTTGGCCGCGCAGAACCTCAGCGATGAAGACACCCTGCACCTGCTGCGGTTTTTCGCAGTTGCTGAAAACCTACCGGGATGGGAAGCCGGTGCGGATTCACCTGTCATACCCCTCGCTCGCACGCTGAGAAAGCGCGGCAAACGTCTTTCCAAGGAATTGCTGTTGTGGCTGCGCGAGGTCAACGACAACCGATTCCTGCCCTATGGGCCGCTATAAGCTCAGCGAAAACTAATCGCCCTTGGCACCTGCCTCGAACGCTGCCAACTGCTCAGGGCTTGCCTCTTTCTGGTATTTTTCTTTCCACTCGCCGTAGGGCATGCCATAAACCAACTCACGGGCATCATCGTAATTAATCTCCTCACCCCTCTCCTGCGCCGCCGCCACATACCACTTTGACAAACAGTTTCGACAGAAACCGGCCAGGTTCATTAACTCGATATTCTGAACGTCTTTGCGGCTGTCCAGGTGCTCTAACAAGCGTCTGAAAACAGCCGCTTCAATATCTGATTTATCACTCATATTCACCTCTTGAAAACTCCCGGTATCCCCGGGCTCGGTCATATTACACGGTCATGTACTCACCGCCATTGACATCAAGTGCGGCACCGGTGACAACACTGGCGTAGTCGGAAGCAAAAAACACCGCCGCCTTGGCGCACTCGCCATCGTCGGGAATCACCCCCAGTGGAATGTTCGCGGTTACCTCAGCTATCAATTCTTCCTTGGGTCGCCCGGTGGCCTGATTCTGCCAATCGAAGTAGGCTTCGACACTGGGTCCCCACATCCAGCCCATGTGGCAACTGTTAACCCGTATATTATAGCGGCCCAGTTCCAGCGCGAGGTGCTTGGTAGCAGAGCGCAGCGCCGATTTAGAGGCACCATAGCCACCCTGCAACGCCAGCGGTTTGTGCTCTACCATGGTGGCGATCATTACGATCGAGCCACCCTCGCCTCGCTTCATATGTTGAACGCAGGCCTGGGTGAGATGCATGGTGCCGAAAAAATTGACGTTCATGGTTCGATGCCAATCGTCCATATTGGCGTCTTCAATAGGGTCGTAGGTACAGGGGTCATAAGCGCTGTTGAACAACACGTCTATACACCCAAAGGCCTCGGCAGTTCGGTCGGCAAGCGCGACACATTGCGCCCTGTCGGATATATCGGTTGTTATTTTCAGGGTCTGTGTGCCCAGACCGAGGCTGTTGATTTCTGCCTCAGCCGCCTCGAGCTTGGCAGCGGTCCGCGCGGCCAGCACCACCGCCCTGGCGCCCTCTTTCGCAGCCAGGGTGGACAGCTCCTGGCCCAGCCCCGGCCCTATACCGGATACGATGACGACTTTGTCCTTTAGCAACATGCGGTTACTCCTGTCGGGATAGCTTAGTGAGAAACGTCAGGTTGACAGTATCAGTGCGGGTCTGCACCACCCAAACGGGGGATACCTGGGGTCTACCGATACTGCAGCGAGACCTGGTCATTGCCGACACATTCGCGAAGCGCCTGCAGCAACTCATCGCTGGGAACGACCTGCCAGCGTTCACCCAGTCGAACCCTGGCGCGATTGTGCGGTTGGTTATAGAGCAGGGATACCGGGCAGGTACCGCCACCTGCATTGGCCAGCGTTTTTTCAAGTTCGGCGGTGAACCGCTCATCGAGCATATCGCGGCTTATCTCAATCGTTAACTCGGAGGCAAAATTCTGCCGGGCCTGCAACAGGCTGCGCACTTCCTTGGCACGCATCGCCAGTCCGCCTGAGTAATCGTCATGGGCCACCGTGCCCTCGATAATCACGATATTGTCCTTGCTAAGCAGTTCACGGTGCTGATTGAAGGTTTCGGCATAGACCGTGACCTCAATCCGCGCACTGCGATCATCCAGTTGCAATATGGCCATGGTGTCCCCGCGCTTGGTCTTCATGGTACGAGCCGCAACGACCAGGCCCGCCACCACCTGGTTGCCACGATTGTCGCCCCGGAGATCTGCGATCCGGGTCGGCGCGAACTTCCTGACCTCTTTCTCATATTCATCAATGGGGTGGCCACTCACATAGAGGCCCAGCGTATCTTTCTCGCCTCCCAGGCGCTGTTTGTCGGACCAGGCGCGGACCTGCCTGAACTGCGCATAGACATCGCCGTCGGCGGCTGTCTGGCTGGGCACCACTTCGCCAAACAAGTCGTCGATACCACTATCGCGATTGCTGGCATCCTGTTCCGCCGCCTTCAGCGCATCATCAAGGCTGGCCATCAAAATCCAGCGCTCCACACCCAGCGCGTCGAAGGCTCCCGACCGAACCAACGCTTCAATCGCTTTTCGGTTGACCCGGCGCGGGTCGGTTCTGGCGCAGAAATCGAACAGGTCAGTGAACGGTTCACCTGATTGACGGGATTGCAGAATATTCTCTACCGGCCCCTCGCCCAGCCCCTTGATCGCACCGAGTCCGTATATAAC
Organism: uncultured Alteromonadaceae bacterium; assembly: GCA_964590005.1. Lineage (GTDB taxonomy): Bacteria > Pseudomonadota > Gammaproteobacteria > Pseudomonadales > Halieaceae > CALJFL01. Next base: position 13,166 of record CAZPVJ010000139.1, read on the forward strand.
CTCGTTGTCGGCATTAACCGTGAACATGTATTGCCCCTCGTTTACGTCGGGCAGTTTCAGGGCCAGCTTCATAGCCCGGCATTCTTCAACGAAAACCACGATCTTATCCGTGTTCTGCAGCTCTGAACTCATCACCGCCGCCATGAACTGGGCCGGGTAATGGGCTTTCAGCCAGGCAGTCTGATAGGACACCAGCGCGTAAGCCGCCGAGTGGGATTTGTTAAAACCGTAGCCGGCAAATTTTTCCACGAGGTCGAAAATCTTAATGGCCAGGGTGCCATCCACCCCCTTGTTCCTGGCGCCCTCTTCAAAGACAGCACGCTGTTTGGCCATCTCCTCCGGTTTCTTCTTGCCCATGGCTCGACGCAGCATGTCGGCGCCACCGAGGGTGTATCCGGCCAATTCCTGCGCTATCTGCATTACCTGTTCCTGATACAGGATGATGCCGTAGGTAGGCTCAAGAATGGGCTTCAGCCACTCATGCTGGTATTTGATGTCGGGATAGGAAATCGCCTCGCGGCCATGCTTTCGATTGATGAAGTTATCAACCATGCCCGATTGCAGTGGGCCCGGGCGAAACAGCGCCACCAGTGCGACGATATCCTCAAAGCGATCCGGGCGCAGGCGCTTGATGAGGTCCTTCATCCCGCGGGATTCGAGCTGGAATACCGCGGTAGTCTCCGCCGACTGCAGCAGCGCGAAGCTGTCACTGTCATCGAGCGGGATCTGCATGATATCCAACGGTGACTCGGCCTGCTCCTCGCGGGACGCGTTAATCATCTTGACCGCCCAGTCAATGATCGTAAGCGTCCGCAGGCCCAGGAAGTCGAACTTCACCAGGCCCGCGTCTTCCACATCGCCCTTGTCGTACTGGGTGACGAGACCGCCGCCGCTCTCATCACAAAACAGCGGTGAGAAATCGGTGAGCCGGGATGGCGCTATAACAACGCCACCGGCGTGCTTGCCGACATTACGGGTGATGCCCTCCAGCTGAATCGCCATATCCCAGATTTCCTGGGCCTGTTCGTCCTGCTCCAGGAATTCCTGCAGGGGCTGCTCCTGGTCAACTGCCTTGGCCAGGGTCATACCCACTTCGAAGGGAATCATCTTGGAAAGGCGGTCAGCGAGTCCATAGGATTTACCCTGCACCCTGGCAACGTCTCGCACCACCGCCTTGGCTGCCATGGTGCCAAAGGTAATTATTTGTGACACCGCTTCACGGCCGTACGTATCTGCGACGTAATCGATAACCCGGTCACGCTTCTCCATGCAGAAGTCGACGTCGAAGTCGGGCATCGATACCCGTTCAGGGTTCAGAAAACGCTCGAACAGCAGGTCGTATTCAATGGGGTCCAGATCCGTAATATCCAGCGCATAGGCAACAAGAGAACCTGCCCCTGAGCCGCGACCCGGCCCGACCGGGATATCATGGCGCTTGGCCCAACCGATGAAGTCCATCACGATGAGGAAGTAGCCGGGAAAGCCCATTTCAATAATGGTCTGCAGCTCAAACTCTAGGCGCTGGCGGTACTCGTTCTGGCGGGTGGCAAAGTCCTCGCTGTCAGTATCAAAGAGCTGTGCCAGCCGGCGGTCCAAACCCTCGTGCGATAAGCGCCGGAAGTACTCGTCCATGGTCATGCCGTCAGGCACGGGATAATCGGGAAGGTAGGGTTTGCCCAGTTCCAGCACCAGGCTACACCGCTGGGCTATCTGGACAGTATTGGCCAGCGCTTCAGGAATATCGGCGAACAGTTCGGTCATCTCCTGGGGAGAACGCAGGTACTGCTGGTCGGTAAAGGCGCGCGCCCGGCGGGGGTCGTCAAGGGTGCGCCCCTCGCCGATGCAGACCCTGGCTTCATGCGCTTCAAACTCATCGGCCGACAGAAAGCGGACATCGTTGGTGGCCACTACCGGGCACTGCAAGCGCTGCGCCAGCTCTACCGCCGCATGCAAATGCGCCTCGTCGCCTTCGCGGCCAGTACGATGGAGCTCCAGGTAAAACCGGTCGGGGTAGATCGCCAACCACGCTTGCGCGCGCTGGGCGGCGAACTCGGGTTTACCCGCCACCAGCGCCTGGCCCACATCGCCGGCCGCACCCGCCGACAAGGCGATCAAACCCTCCGCGTGCTCGGCCAGCCACTCCCTTCTCACATAGGGTGTACCAAGGTGTTGGCCTTCGGTAAACGACTGGGAGATTAGCAAGGTCAGGTTGCGATAGCCGGTACGGTTCATCGCCAACAGGCAAAGCGGGTGGGACCGCTCCGGATCATCCGATTCGACAACCCGCAGGTCGGCGCCGAATATCGGCTTTACGCCAGCATCGAAGGCCGCCTTGTGAAACTTAACGAGACCGTAGAAGTTGCAGACATCGGTGACGGCCACCGCCGCCATGCCCAGTTCCTCGACCCGCTTGACCAGGGGCTTGACCCTGACCAGTCCATCTACCAGAGAGTACTCGGTGTGAAGGCGGAGGTGGACAAATTCGCTCATGGGGGAATTCTACTCTGCCGGGTTTGTCGCTAACAGGTTTTTTACCGGAGCGAAGCTTCTTCGGTGGGCCGGCGTCACCCCGAGAGTCTTCAATGCCTGTAAGTGCACCGCCGTCGGGTAGCCCTTGTGGCTGTCGAAACCGTAACCAGGGTACTCATGTGCCAGCGCGACCAGTTCACCGTCCCTCTGTACCTTGGCCAGGATAGAAGCGGCGGCTATGGCGGCCACCCGGTCATCTCCCTTCACCACGGGCTCCGAGGCATAGTGCCAACGGGGTAAGCGATTACCATCGACCAGCACATAGTCTGGCTGCACTGCCAGCGCCTCAACGGCCCGGTGCATGGCCAGCAAGGAGGCTTGAAGGATGTTCAGTTCGTCGATTTCAGCCACCGATGCCCGAGCTATGGCCCAGCACAGGGATTTCTGGCGAATCTGCTCCGCCAACTCGGTCCGCCGGGTCTCCGAGAGCTTCTTCGAATCGCGCAGGCCCTCAATAGGCTGATCAGGATCCAGAATAACCGCCGCGGTTACCACGTCTCCCGCCAGTGGGCCGCGCCCCACCTCATCCACGCCCGCAACCCGCAGGCCACCGGCCTCAGGGTTGTCGAGGTCAATACTGAACAGGTCACTCAACGGCGGATACCAGACCAGCCAGCGACGCTGCGGCCCTGTCAGCGTAGCCCAACGCAAGATCCTGGTGAAAGGTATCGAAGGCGTCGGTCTGGCGACGGGCTTCCGCTGTTTCTGATAGCAGAGGCAAGAGCTCCCGAACCATACCCTCGGGGGTGGCGGCACTTTGCAATAGCTCGGGCACAATGGGCTCACCGGCCAGGACGTTGGGCAGGGCCACGTACTTGGTGGTGGCAAGGCGGGAGGCAAGCTGCCAGGAAATTTCGCCCATCCGGTAGGCCACGACCATGGGACGTTTTAACAACATCGCCTCCAGTGTTGCTGTCCCCGAGGCCAGCAGGATCGCGTCGGCAGCGGCCATTGCCTCTCGCGAACGGCCGGCGAGTAGCGTAAGCGGCAGCTCGGAGAAGCCCTGCAGAGTCTCACGGATCTGGGTCATCCTGGCATCGCTGGCCGCCGGTAACACGAAGTGGACTGAGGGATCCTGCGCGCTCAGCAGGCGCGCCGCCTCGAGGAAAAGTGGGGTTAGCAGCTTGACCTCGCCGCCCCGACTGCCCGGCAACAGGGCGACGACTTTCCCGGTTTCCGGTAAGCCCAGTTCATTGCGCAACGGCAAAGGATCGGTGAAGGGAGGTATTTCATCCGCCAGCGGATGACCGACAAATGTGGCCGCCATAGCATGACGCTGGTAGATATCGAGCTCGAAGGGAAACAGGCACAGCATGAGATCGACGGCACGCTGGATTTTCCTGATCCTGCCCGCGCGCCAGGCCCAGATGGTAGGGCTTACCAGGTGTGCGGTTTTTATACCCTGGCGCCGAAGTTTCTGTTCCAGGTGAAGATTAAAATCCGGTGAGTCGATACCCAGGAATACGTCGGGGGGATTATCCCGAAAGTGACGATACAAGGCACCGCGAATGCGCAGCAACTCCGGCAACCTCTTGAGGGGCTCTACGAAGCCCATCACCGACAAGCGCTCCATGGGATACATGCTGTCCAGACCCTGGGCTTCCATCAAGGGACCACCCATACCCTCGACCTGCAGGTCGGGAAAGCGCTGACGAAGTGCCGCCAGGACCCTGGAACCAAGAATATCGCCGGAGGCTTCCCCGGCCAGAACACCCACACGCAGGCCCCGAGGCCCCATCTAGCGAACGATACCCCGCTCCGAGGCGCGCAGGGAGTCGACAAAAATCTGTAGCTCAGGCGTATCTGCCAACATGGAGTCCAGGCGCTGTAGCGCTATATCCAGGGTGAGACCCTGGCGATAAACGATCTTGAAGGCGCGACGCAGTTGGCTGATCGCATCCGCTGAGAAGCCGCGGCGGCGAAGACCCTCGATATTGATCGTCTTGGCCTCCGCGGGCGAGCCACTGACCGTCACATAAGCGGGCACATCCTTGCCGATGCCGGTGGCCATACCGCTGAAACTGTGTGCGCCAATTTTGCAGAACTGATGCACCAGCGTGTAACCACTCAGGATGGCCCAGTCACCGACCTGCACATGACCCGCCAGCGCGGCGTTATTGACCAATATCGTGTGATTACCAATGACACTGTCGTGACCTATGTGAACGTACGCCATTAACAGATTGTCGTTGCCGATAATGGTTTCCGACCTGTCCTGTACCGTGCCCCGGTGGATGGTGACGTTTTCCCGGATAATATTGTTGTCGCCAATAATCAGCCGTGTGGGCTCGTCCTTGTACTTGAGGTCGGGCGTGCTCTCACCAACCGTCGAGAACTGGTAGATGTGGTTACCCTTGCCTATTCGGGTAGGCCCCTTGATGACCACATGGGATTCGATGGTACAACCAGAACCGATCTCTACGTCCGGGCCTATAAGCGTCCAGGGCCCTATGGTGACGTCGTCCGCAATTTTTGCGGCGGGGTCAACAATGGCCTGGTCGTGAATCATCTCAGCGATCAGCGCACAGAATTGTGGCAGACGCGCACAATTCACCATCGACGTCGGCGCTGACCTCGAACCGCCAGATGCCCCGGCGGTCGCCCAGTATCCTGGCCCGCAACATAACCTGGTCACCCGGCACGCAGGGCCGCTTGAAGCGCAGCTTGTCGGCACCGACAAAATAGTAGATCGAGCCATCTGCCGGGGTTTTATTCATCGACTTGAAGCCGAGTATCCCGGCGGCCTGTGCCATGGCCTCTACCAACAGCACGCCCGGAAATACCGGCTCGTCGGGGAAGTGGCCATCGAAAAATGGTTCATTGATACTGAGGTTCTTGTAGGCAACGATCGATTCACCCAGGTTTAGCTCGACAACCCTGTCGACCAGCAGGAACGGGTAGCGATGCGGCAAATACTTTCGAATTTCGTTAACGTCCATCATTGGACTGCAGTTCCTCAGCTTTTTTTGTTATGCAGTTCTGCTTCGAGCTCGGCTACCTGCCGCTTCAAGGCGTCCAGTTGGGAAAAACGATCCGCCAACTGGTTAATGCGAGCCGCGTTGCGGGCCCAGGCCCTGGAAGGTAACAGCGGCGTGCCCGACGAATAGGCTCCGGGCTCACTGATCGTCTTGGTCACCCTGGCCTGGCCCGTCAAGTGCGCGTTATCACAAATCTCCAGGTGACCCGATACACCCACCTGACCAGCGAACGTACAGTTCTCCCCAATAGTCGTACTTCCGGCGATGCCGACGCAACCGGCTATAGCGGTATTTTTGCCGATCACACAATTATGCGCCACGTGGACCTGGTCATCGATGATCACACCGTCCGCCAGCACGGTATCTTCCAGCGCGCCCCTGTCTACCGTAGAGCTGGCCCCTATCTCCACCCGATTGCCAATCCGGACGCTGCCTAACTGGGCGATTTTTACCCACCCATCGGTACTGGGGGCGTAACCGAAGCCATCGGCACCAACCACCGTTTGGCTGTGAATCACGCAATCGCTGCCAATGTCCACACCGTGGTAAATGACAACCTTGGGAAAGATTCGGGAACGATCACCTATGCGGACATTCTCGCCGATATGAGCGCCGGCGCCGATGGTGACCCCCTGCCCGAGAACGACGCCGGACTCGATGCTTGCCATCGGGCCGATTGAAACCCCGTCGCCCAGCGCCACATCGTCAGCCACCACGGCCGAGGGATGTATACCCGGCGCAGGTTGCGGCGTGTCGTCAAAGAGTTGGCTCACCCTGGCATAGCACAGGTAGGGATCATCCGAGACCAGGAAGTCTACCGGGCAGCTGCCGCTCAACTCCTCAGGCAGAATAACAGCGCCGGCTGCACATTTTTCCAGTTGGGTAAGATACTTCCTGCCCGTCGCGAAGGTCAGCTGATCGCTGCTGGCACCGGTCAACGGGCCAATGCCAACAAGAACACGCTGGGCGTCGCCTGAGAACGTCAGTCCCAGTTGTTCGGCCAGTTCACCCAGCGTATACATGTCGACTGCTTACTGGGCTGGCAGCTGGTTCAGTTTGTCGGTGACTTTGGCGGTAATGCTATAGCCAGCGTCCGCGTGAATTACCGATGCGCGCTGCAGCAGCAAGCCGATACCTTCAGTGGCGATCAGTTCGCGCAGTACTTCCTGTACCTTGGGTGACATTTCCTGCAACAGCGACTGGCCTGCAGCCTGCTCTGCCTTCTGCAGCTTGCCCGTCACGTGCTCCAGGTCAGCTTGCTTGCTGGCGAGTTTTTGTCGTGCTGCAACCTGCTGTTCCTGGCTCATCACGGCAGCGTCCTTCTGGAAGCCCTTGACCAGTTCGTCGAACTCTTCCTTGAGTCGATCAAACTCAGCTTTATCAGCCTTGTAGTCCTCTTCATTACGCACAGCATCCAGGCGCTTCTGGGCCTCATCGGTTTGCAGGATCGCCTCCTGCAGGTTAACAACAGCTATTTTGCCCTGCGCCCAACCCAGTGTGGGCAGCGACAGCGCTACTACAGCAAGCGTTAATTTTAAAAATCTAGACACGGTAATCTCCAAAATGTCATTCAAAAAAATCAGAAACCCCTACCAAGGGTAAACTGGAATGCTTCTTCGTCGTCGTCATCGCCAGAATTCAGTGGCTTGGCCAGACTGAACGTCATCGGGCCAAAACCGGTTATCCAGGTCACGCCTACCCCGAAGGAGTAGCGAATCTCGTCGGCATCCACATCAAAACAATTGATCTGGGAGGACGAGCAGTTGGTGTTAAACACGTTGCCGGCATCGATAAAGAACGCGGATCGTATTTTACTGCGGTCCTTGATAAATGGCAGCGGGAACAACAGCTCGGCACTGCCCTCGATCAACACGTTGCCACCAAAGGGGTCAGGGTCGTCGCGGACGGTGGTCGCGCGAAGCTTGCCGCTGTCATCGATAAAGTAGCCGAACTGGTCACCATTGGGTCCGCCGATCTGGGTAGGATTGCCGTTCTCGTCAATGGCGGTAACAGGCTGGTTAACATCATACAGCTCTGCCGGTGTACTCCTGGGGCCCAGGGTGTTGCTTTCGAAGCCACGCACCGAGCCAAAACCACCGGCGAAAAAGTGCTCGTAGAACGGCAGCTCACTGGTGTCGCCGTACCCGTCGCCGTAACCCAGTTCACCGCGGAAATGCAGGGTCCAGGCCGGGGGCAGGAAAGGCACGGGAAAAAAAGTCTCTCCCCGGTAGGTCAGCTTGTAAAACTCCAGGTCGGAGCCGGGCACCGATACCTCCAGGGCCACGTTCTGGGACGCGCCGCGCGTCGCCATACGGCCACGGTTGAGGGTGGACTGCGTCCAGCTCGTCGTAATCGTAAAGTTCAGGTAGTTGTCCCCGTTCTCATCCAGAAAACCGGGATCCGGGGGAATTACGATGGCTTCCGGTGGCACGGAATCGAGTGGAAAAAGCTGCTCCGCAGCCGAATAAGTGCCGTCGGGCAACAGGTTGCTCTCATAATAGAAATCGACACCCTGCTCGAAGCGAGGGCTGGCGAGGATCTCCTGTACGGCAAAGCGGCCAGCGGTAATTTCGGTGTCGGATACCCCGAAACTGAACCCCAGGCGCTCGGTTTCACGGATCGGATAGCCAAAGTTTATCGCCGCACCCAGCGTGTCCGTGGTGTAGCTGGCCACGTTTACCTCTGACAGGTCGGTGGAGCGATAAAAGATATTGAAGCCCCGACTGACACCGTCCTCGGTGTAATACGGGTTGGTGTAACTGAAGTTATACAGGTCCTGGTACTTGGACGCGTTGAGGCCAATACCGATACGACGGCCAGTACCCAGGAAATTATCCTGTTGAAGATTCAGACCCAGGATCAGCCCCGCATCCTGGGCATAACCAAAGCTGGCACCGATGCTGCCTGAAGACTGCTCCTCGACTTCAAATTCAACGTCTATCAGGTCGTCGTGCCCTGCTACTTCAGGGGTCTCGACTGTCGCCCTGCTGAAGAAACCGAGTCGCTCCAGCCGAATACGGGATTGCTCGATGGCCGCTGCCGATGCCGGAGCGCTCTCCATCTGCCGCATCTCGCGGCGCAGCACGTCGTCGGCGGTCTTCAGGTTCCCCTTGAAAGAAATACGCCGTACATAGGTGCGCTTGCCGGGGTCCACGAAAAACTTCATGGCCACGGTGTTCTCTTGCTCATTGAGTTCCGGGATGCCCGTGACCTTGGCGAAGTTGTACCCCTCGTTACCCAACCTGCGGGTCAGGTACTCCTCGGTAGAGGTTACCATCTGCTGGGAGAAGGTCTGCCCTTCGCTGACCAGCAGGAATCTGCGCAGGTCAGATTCCGGCAGAACGAGGTCGCCGGAAAGGTCCACTGAACTGACGGTAAACTTCTCCCCTTCCGTGACGTTGGCAGTGATATACACCTCTCGCTTGTTCGGGGACACCGAGACCTGGGTAGAGTCTATAGAGAACTGCAGGTAGCCGCGGTCCAGGTAATACGACGTCAGTGTCTCTATATCACCGGTGAGCTTTTCCCGGGAATACTTATCGTCATTGGTAAAGAAAGATAACCAGCCGGTGGTCTTCAGGGTGAAAAGATCGCCGAGTTCGTCATCATCGAATACCTCGTTACCCACCACATTGATGTGCTTGATCGCCGCCACATTACCTTCGTCCACATCAATGTTGATGGACACCCGGTTGCGAGGCTCCGGCAGGACCTCGGTCTCGATATTGGCGTCATAGCGGCCCTGCTGCACGTACTGGCGCTGCAATTCCAGTTGCATGCCCTCCAGGGTGGAGTGCTGGAATACCTGGCCAACAGACAGGCCCGCGCCCTTCAGACCTTCGAGCAGCGCCTCGGTTTCAATGGCTTTGTTACCCTCAATATTGATCTCGCTGATACTGGGGCGCTCGGTAACGATGACCACGAGTACACTGCCGTCACGGCCGATCCGGATGTCATCGAAATTGCCGGTGGCAAACAGGCTGCGAGCAGCCATCCGCACATTCATTTCAGTGACGGTGTCGCCAACGGCAAGCGGCATCGCAGCGAAAACGCTACCCGCGGATATACGTTGCAAGCCCTCGACCCGGATATCCGATACGACAAAGCTCTCGGACTGGGCCACCACTAAAGGGGAAGCCAGCAACAGCAGTACTGCCAGCCATTTTTGAATTCGCTTGCTCAAAATAGTCTCAACCACCGGATAGCGCCCGTCAGTACGGTTTCTTGTCTGTTTTCGATCCCGACACACTCGGTCACAGGCGTGCAATATCGTTATAAAGGGCAAGCATCATGATGCCCAGTACCAGGAATAATCCCAATTGGTAACCCAGGACCTGAACCTTCTCAGGCACTGGCCGTCCCGCCAAAAGCTCTACCGTGTAATACATCAAATGCCCGCCGTCCAAAACCGGTATCGGCAGCAAATTGAGAACCCCCAGGCTTACACTCAGCAGGGCCAGGAAGCTTATATAGGATTCCAGGCCAGACTTGGCTGACGCGGACGCCACTTTAGCAATGGTAATGGGGCCACTCAAGTTTTTTGGCGATATCAGGCCCTTGATCATCTTACCGATGGAATTCAGGGTAAACAGGCTCAATTCGCCGGTGCGCTGGACCCCGGCATACAGGGCCTCAAGGGGGCCACGCTGAAACTGTCGCAGCATTTCCGGGGGCATTTCCGGCAAGACCACCGCCATCCCAACCCGGCCAAATGGCTCGCCCCCCTGCTCGCTCACGCGCTCAGGGACCAGGGACGACTGCAGCAGCGCACCCTCGCGTTCATACTCGATGGTGATACTAACCCCCGGCCTGGCCCGCACGTACTGCACCCAGTCCTCCCAGAGGGGCATCGCTATGCCATCAGCGCTGACGATCAGGTCACCGCTGCGTAGCCCCGCTTCCTCAGCGGGGCTGCCGCTAACAATCTCGCTCGCAATGGGGAGAACGTCCGGTGTGTACAGGGAAATGCCCAGGCCACGGAAGAGGTCAGGCTCCTCCTGCTCAGACAGCCAGCGCTCTACCACGGCCTCTGACTCGTAAACCATGTCGGACTCGGGGTACTTGACCGCAAAACTGATGGCGCCGGTGTCCCCGATCCGGTCCAGTAAACGGAAGCTTAGCGCTTGCCAGGTCGGCGTACTCTCGCCATCTACGGCAACGATCTCCTGCCCGGCCTCCAGACCCGCCACTTCAGCGATCGAGCCGGCCTCCACCTTACCGATGACCGGTGCATAACCGCTCTCCCCGGCGAGAAACAGGGCCCAGTAGGCGACAATGGCCAGTGCGAAGTTCGCCAGGGGACCTGCGGCTACCACGGCGATCCGCTGCAGCACCGGTTTTCGGTTAAATGCCTGGGACACTTCTTCGGGAGGCACATCACCCTCCCGTTCGTCCAGCATCTTGACGTACCCTCCCAGCGGGATGGCGGCGATCACATATTCGGTTCCGAGCCGGTCATACCAGCGATACAGCGGTTTGCCGAACCCGATCGAAAAACGCAGCACCTTGACGCCACAGCGCCGGGCCACCCAGAAATGGCCGTACTCGTGGATGGCCACGAGTACCGCCAGTGTCAGCAGCGTGATTGCTATGGTGTAGGCAAGATCCATTATCCTTCCCGCAGGGCCCTCCCGGGTACGGCTATATCGGCGATCATTTCGACTGCCAGCTGTCGGGCCTGTTTGTCTGCTTCTTCGACCACGGCAATGGAGTCGGGTTCAACATTGGCCGCCCGACCCAGCGTGGCCTCTACGACGGCTGGAATGTCACTAAACCCGATATTTTTCTCCAGAAAGGCGGCAACAGCCACTTCATTCGCGGCGTTACAGGTCACCATGGCAGTACCGCCAGCGGCCACTGACTCCCGGGCCAGACGCAGACAGGGGAAACAGGCTTCATCGGGGGCCTCGAAATCCAGTCGAGCAGTCGCCAGCAGATCCAGTGGCGCCACGCCAGACGCGATGCGCTCGGGCCAGCCCAGCCCATAGGCTATGGGAGTACGCATGTCGGGGTTACCCAACTGCGCCAGCACCGACCCGTCGTCGTACTGGACCATGGAATGGATGATACTTTGCGGGTGCACTACGACGTCGACATCGCCCGGGGCCAGGTCAAACAGCCAGCAGGCCTCGGCGAACTCCAGGCCCTTGTTCATCAGGGAGGCCGAATCAACAGAGATCTTGCGGCCCATGGACCAATTGGGGTGAGCACAGGCCTGCTCCGGCGTGGCCGCGGCTATCTTTTGCACCGGCCAACCCCTGAAAGGCCCGCCAGACGCGGTCAACAGCACCTTACTGACCCCGCGGGTGACGGGTATGCCCGCCTCAGAAACAGGCAGGCATTGGAATATCGCGTTGTGTTCACTGTCTATGGGCAACAATACGGCGCCACTGGCCCGCACCGCCGACATAAGCAGTTGGCCCGCCATAACCAGGGATTCTTTGTTAGCCAGCAAGACACGCTTCCCAGCCTGCGCGGCCGCCAGCGTCGATGGCAGACCCGCAGCACCCACAATTGAGGCCATTACCACGTCGACCTCGTCGGCACTAACCACCCGGGCCAGCGCCGCCTCACCTTGCAAAACCTCCGTGCCTGTATCGCCCGGCAGTCTTGTCCTGAGCTCCTGTGCTGCATCAGCGCTGGCCATCACCGCGTAGCGGGGGTGGAACTGCAGACACTGCGCGAGCATTGCATCCACCGAGCTATGGGCGGCGAGCGCATAGACGCGGTAGCGATCGGGGTGCCTGCTGATCACATCGAGCGTACTGACCCCGATGGAACCGGTAGATCCCAGCACGCTTACCCCACGTAACGAGTCCGCCATCAGCGGTAACCCGCCAGCAGTAATCCCAGGGCAAACACCGGAGCCGCCCCGCAAATGCTGTCCAGGCGGTCCAACAGACCGCCATGTCCGGGCAGCAGGGATCCACTGTCCTTGAGGCCGCTCTGCCGCTTGACCATGCTGACGGTCAGGTCACCTACCACCGATGACAGGGCGGTGAACAGGGCGATAACCAGGACGGCAGTAAGCGTCAGTACGACTGATTGATCGGGTAGCAGGAAGTAAAGCACCAGCGCGAGCGCCAGCACGCTGGCCATTCCGCCCCAGAAACCTTCCCAGGTTTTCGCAGGACTCACTTTTGGCGCCAGGGGATGTTTGCCCAACGACTTGCCGCTGAAGTAGGCTCCCACGTCAGCAGCCACCACAACCAGGATCATCACCACCATCAACACGCCACCACGCGGGAATGACAACAGGTAGACCGCTGCCAGCCAGGCTGATACAAGAATCAATATCCCCATCAGGCCACGCATAACCGACGCAGACCAGAATGCCGCGCTCGCCGGGTAGCTCTTGACCCAAAGCAGGGCGAAGGACCACCACAAGCAGGCGAGGCCGAGGAAGGGTTGAACCTGCTCGCGCGACGGGTTATCTCCCAGTCCACAATACACGTAGAGTCCAGCCATCGCGCCAGCCAGCAGCAGGCTGTAGCAGACACGACCGATCGATGAGGCAATACCCGCCAGGCGTGCCCACTCCCAGCCGCCCAAGCAGACGATCAGGGCAAACAGGGCCGCCAGCACAGGCACCGGTAAGTAGGCGATGGAAGCGAGGAATGCGGCAGCCATCGATACACCGGTGATCACTCTCTGCCTAAGCATCCAGGTCGCCTCCTGAGACCAGGCCGTCTGGCTCACGCAGGCCAAAACGACGCTCTCGACGACTGTAATCCGCCAACGCCCTGGCAAACTCCAGTTCGCCGAAATCGGGCCAGAGCACAGGGGTAAAGTACAACTCGCTGTAGGCAAACTGCCACAACATGAAATTACTGATCCGGGCGTCACCGCCGGTGCGGATACACAGGTCAGGATGCGGCAAATCATTGGATGAAATATGGCGATCAATCAACTCAGGGGTAATCTGGCCAGGTTCCAACTCGCCCGCTCGGACTCGCTCAGCCAGCACCTGCGCTGCCTGCGCGATGTCCCACTGGCCACCGTAATCAACGGCGATGACAACCGTGGCTTCCTTATTGTTCATCGTCAGTCTTTCAGACTGCTGCATGAGTCGCTGCAAGCGCTCACTGAACCGGCCGCGTTCACCGATAAATCGCAGGCGGATGCCGTCTTTGTGTAGCTCCCTGACTTCACTGCGCAAATAGCGTGACAACAGAGCCAACAGGGCTCTGACCTCGGGTTGCGGGCGGCCCCAGTTTTCGCTGCTGAAAGCAAACAGCGTAAGGACCTCAACGCCGTGATTTCGACAGGCACGAAGGACTCCACGAACCGCCTCTACGCCGGCGCGGTGCCCGGCGGGTCCAGGCACACCCTCACGCTTGGCCCAGCGGTTGTTGCCATCCATGATGATGGCGACGTGGCGAGGGGTGATGGTTTCGCTGCTACTTCCCCCGGATTGTGAATTATCGTTATCGGGCATTACGCGAAGCTTCAGATTTCCATGAGGTCAGCTTCCTTGTCGGCGAGCATCTTCTCTACCCGTGCGACAAAGCTATCTGTCAGTTTTTGAACGGCCTCTTGTCCGCGCCGCTCGTCGTCCTCACTGATCTCCTTGTCCTTGACCAGTTCTTTCAGCATGCTCATCGCGTCGCGCCGCGCGTTGCGAACAGAAACCCTGGCGGACTCGGCTTCCTGGCGAGCCTGGCGGATGAACCCCTTGCGAGTCTCCTCGGTCAGTGCGGGCATGGGAATTCGAATAACCTCGCCGGCCGTCGCCGGGTTCAGGCCAAGATCAGATTTCATAATGGCCCTTTCCACGTCCTGGATCATGGACTTGTCCCACACCGTCAATGTCAGTGTGCGGGCGTCTTCAACATTGATATTGGCTACCTGGCTGAGTGGCGTTTCGGAACCGTAGTACTCAACCCTCAAGCCCTCGAGGATGCCCGGATGAGCGCGGCCGGTGCGTATCTTGTTGAAATTGTGCGCCAGCGCGTCGAGGCTTTTCTCCATCCTGTCGCCGGCTTCTGTTTTGATGTCTTCAATCACCTTGTTTCTCCTTGAATCCGCAGTCCATTACTCGATGAGCGTGCCATCGTCACCACCGCGAACAATATTAAGCAGGGCACCCTGCTTCTCCATCTCAAACACGCGCACCGGCATGTTGTGGTCACGGCACAGGCATATCGCTGTCAGGTCCATGACCTCCAGCTTTTTATCGAGAACCTCATCGTAGGTCAGCCGCTCATAACGGACCGCATCAGGTACTTTCACGGGGTCGGCTGAATAAACGCCGTCCACCTTGGTGGCCTTTAACACCAGCTCCGCATCCACCTCGATACCGCGGAGGCAGGCCGAGGAGTCCGTTGTGAAAAAGGGGTTACCGGTACCCGCCGAAAAAATCACCACATCGCCATTGCTCAGCGCGCGTATTGCCTTGCGACGGTCGTAGTGATCAACAACACCACTCATGGGGATCGCCGACATGACCTGCGTTGCAATGTTTGATCGCTCCAGGGCATCCCGGAGGGCCAGAGCATTCATTACCGTGGCCAGCATACCCATGTGGTCGCCCGTCACCCGGTCCAGACCCGCCGATTGCAGGGCGGCGCCGCGAAACAGGTTACCGCCACCGACGACCAGGCCAACCTGCACACCGATACCGACCAGTTGGCCAATTTCGAGGGCCATCTGATCGAGAATCCTGGGGTCAATACCAAAGTTTTCGCTGCCGGTGAGCGCTTCACCGCTCAATTTCAACAGTATCCGCTTATACTTTTTGTCGGTCCCGGATTGGGGCATAAATCGCATCTCCAAAGCTGTGCCGTAGTTTACAGGACTATGGCTCGGCGCCCTAGCGCCCGAACCCACAATTTGGCGTTGCGGGCAGACCGTTCAAGAGGCCAAAAACCGGCACTCTAAACGCGGGCAAAAAAAACGGGGCGAATGCCCCGTTTTGCTCTACGTGCTGGCATCAGCCATTCAGCTGAGCGGCTACCTCGGCAGCAAAATCCACTTCCTCGACCTCGATGCCTTCACCCACCTCGTAACGGACAAAAGAAAGCACCTCGGCACCTGCCGCAGCGACCAGTTTACCGACCGTCTGGTCCGGATCCTTCACAAAGGCCTGCTCAAGCAGACTGTTCTCGGCCAGGAACTTCTTGATCCGTCCACCAATCATCTTCTCGATGATTTCGGGTGGCTTACCGGAATCCTGCGCCTGAGCAGTATAGATTTCCTTTTCTTTCTCTACCTGTTCAGCGGGCATATCCGCCGGAGCAACAACCTGGGGGTTTACCGCCGCAACATGCATGGCCACATCCTTAGCCAGGTCCTGGTCACCACCCTTCAGCTCGACCAGCACAGCTATACGGCTGTTGCCGTGTACATAGGCACCAACCACGCCCGAATCCGCCGTGACAGCCTCAATCCGCCGTACACTGATGTTTTCACCAATCTTCTGCACCAGCGCCTCTCGGGCCGACTCCAGGCCACCCTCCATAAGCGCTGCCACGTCGGTCTGCTTGCCATCGAAAGCAGCATCCACCACGCTGGCTACGAACGCCAGGAAATTACCATCGCGAGCCACAAAATCGGTCTCGCTGTTGACCTCGACGACAACCGCAAAGCTACCGTCCTCGGCAACACGTGTAGCCACGACTCCGTCAGCGGCAGTACGGCCGGCCTTCTTGGCTGCCTTCATACCGCTGGACTTGCGCAGCTCCTCAATCGCCTTGTCGATATCACCATCGGCGGCGGCCAGCGCCTTCTTACACTCCAGCAAGCCCAAACCCGTGCGCTCGCGTAATTCTTTCACCAGTGCTGCAGACATTATTCAATCTCCCTGCTACATCAGAAGCCCAATGGGCAACATTCTCATATGAAAACCCCGGTCAGCAGAGACGCTGCCGGGGACTACCAGTTAACTCCGCTTGCCTGGTTGGAAAGCCGGAGTGGGCGATCTATTACTCGGCGGCTGCCGGTGTAGACTCGGGCGCTTCCGCTGCCTTCTCTGCCTCGGGTTCCGCCTCTTCCGTCGCAGGCGCTGCCTCCACTGCCGGGGCCTCCGCGACTACCGGGGTCTCCTCGACTTCCACGAACTCGTCCTTGTTGGCAGCAACGGCTTCACCGGCTTCTATCTTGCCAGCGAGACAGGCATCAGCAACGGCGGTCACATAGAGCTTGATGGCGCGAATAGCATCATCATTACCCGGGATGATGTAATCGATGCCGTCGGGATCGCTATTGGTATCGACGATACCAATCACAGGGATTCCCAGCTTATTGGCCTCGGTGATAGCGATACGTTCGTGGTCTACGTCGACGACAAACAGTGCGTCTGGCAGGCCACCCATATCCTTGATACCACCGATACTGCGCTCAAGCTTTTCCATATGACGCGTACGCATCAGCGCCTCTTTCTTGGTCAGCTTGGCAAACGTGCCGTCTTCCTGCTGCGCTTCGAGTTCACGCAGGCGCTTTATAGAAGCGCGAATGGTCTTGTAGTTAGTGAGCATGCCGCCCAGCCAGCGATGGCTGACATAAGGCATACCGGCGCGCTCGGCCTGCTCCTTCATGATCTTGCCCGCCGCACGCTTGGTGCCAACAAACATGATCTTGTTCTTGTTACCCGCGAGATGCTTCACCATCTCCAGCGCCTCATTAAAGGCTGGAACAGTGTGCTCGAGGTTGATGATGTGAATCTTGTTACGGGCACCGAAGATGTACTGGTCCATTTTGGGATTCCAGTAACGGGTCTGGTGACCGAAGTGGGCGCCTGCCTGCAGCAGGTCGCGCATACTTACTTGCACTTGCGACATGAAACTATACCTTTGATGTTTGGGTTAAACCTCCACATACCCCATGCTCCAAACCCCGCTAAGAGGGCACCCTGGACCATGTGACGATATGTGTGTGTCGTTAAATTCCCCTGCTCAGGTCGCCCGAACCACCCGGCCGTACCCGCAGGAGGCGCGCTTTATACCACACCAGACTGTCCGATGAAAGCATAGCTAATGGCCATTTCTGACCGCTTACCCCCGAGACATTATTCTTTTGAGCCGGGGTTGCGTTAGAATGTCCGGCCCCGACCGCCATGGCTAGCCTGCCCCATCGGGTAAAATCCGTATATTTTTATTACTTTTCAATAGGTTATAGATGTCTGTAACGATCAAATCAGCGGCAGATCTCGACAAGATGCGTGTCGCAGGCCGTCTTGCAGCCGAGGTGCTCGAGATGATTGAGCCGAAAGTCGAGGTTGGCATTACAACAGGTGAACTGGACCGGATCTGCCACGAGTACATCACCGGGGTACAGGGCGCCATTCCCGCTCCGCTGAATTACAATGGCTTCCCGCGATCAATCTGTACCTCGCTGAATGACGTTGTCTGTCACGGTATCCCCTCAGACACCAAGAAACTGAAGAACGGCGACATTATCAACATCGATGTCACCGTCATCAAAGATGGCTTCCACGGCGATACCAGCATCATGGTCCAGGTGGGCGACGTCGCACCGCACGCCCAGAGACTGATCGAGGTCACCCAGGAATGCCTCTACCGGGCCCTGGAGGTAGTCAAGCCCGGCGCGACCCTGGGCGATATCGGTCACGTGATTCAGCAACATGCCGAAAAGAACTACTATTCGGTGGTGCGCGAATACTGCGGCCACGGCATCGGCCAGGTGTTCCATGAGGATCCTCAGGTGCTCCACTATGGCCGCAAGGGCACCGGGATGGTCCTGGAGCCAGGTATGACTTTTACCATCGAACCCATGATCAATGCCGGTAAACGGCAGACCAAGCTCAACCAGAAAGACGGGTGGACTGTCACCACCCGCGATGGCCGGCTATCCGCCCAGTGGGAGCATACGCTCGGGGTGACTGAAGACGGCTGCGAAGTGTTCACGCGACGCAGCGACGAGAGCCTGTAGTCTCGCTAATGACCAAGCAGAGTGACAATCTGGCGCCGGCACTGTTTGATCCCGCCACTATTGAGGCGGGACTGGCAGCAAACGATGCCATCAGCTGCTGTAAAACGGCACTGGCCAACGCCCGGGAGTACCTGAACCAGCAGTTCAATGATGGCGCTGACGTCGGCAAGCTCATACGCCAGAGAGCAGGCGTTATGGATGGCCTGCTGGGCGCCCTTTGGGCACATCAGGCCTGGGACGACGCCAAGCTGGCACTGTGTGCGGTGGGCGGCTATGGCCGGGGCGAGTTACACCCCAACTCGGATGTCGATATCCTCATCCTGCTTGGCGAGGGTGAAGCCCAGGAGGACCGTGTAGCCGCCTTTCTTACCCTGTTGTGGGACATCGGCCTGGACGTGGGACACAGTGTCAGGACTGTGCAGGAGTGCGCTGAAAGCGCGGAAGAAGATATCACCATTCTGACCAACCTGATGGAAGCGCGGGTCATCCGTGGCGAAGCAAACCTGCTCGAGCAAGTGCACCAATGCATTGCCCCGGACAAGATGTGGCCAAGCCCCGCGTTCTTTCGGGCCAAACTGGACGAGCAACAAAACCGGCATACCAAGTTTGCCGATACCGAATACAACCTGGAGCCCAATGTCAAAAGCTCCCCCGGTGGCCTGCGAGACTTGCAGACAATCGGGTGGATTGCAGAAAGGCATTTCGGTGTGCGCTCACTGCAGGAGTTGCAGGACGAGGAATTTTTGAACCCGGAAGAGCGCGAGATTCTCGCCCGGGGACGCGATTTCATGTGGCGAGTGCGCTGGGCACTGCACATGACGACCGGGCGGGAAGAAGACCGGCTGCTATTCGACCACCAGCGAACACTGGCCGCGATGTGGGGCTTTGAAGACGGTGAAAAGCTGGCCGTCGAGCAATTCATGCAGACCTACTACCGGTGGGCGCTGGCGCTGGGGCAACTCAACGAGGTTTTGATCCAGTTTTTTGACCAGGCCATCCTGCGCGCAGATTCACCGGATGAGGTTCGCGAGCTCAACGAGCGCTTCGAGGTACGCAATGGCTACCTGGTAGCCCGCTCGGAAGACCTTTTCCAGCAACAGCCCTCGGCCCTGCTGGAAGTATTTCTGCTCCTGTCTACGCACGAGGGGATTACCGGCATCGGCGCACCGACTATCCGGCAGATTCGGGATCACCGGCATCTGATAGATGACGCATTTCGCGCCGACCCCAGGCACCACGCCCTGTTCCTCGACATTCTTCGGGCACCGCACAGAATGACCAGGACGCTGCGCCGCATGACCCGCTACGGGGTTCTGGGCATGTACCTGCCCGAGTTCGGCCAGATCGTTGGGCAGATGCAACATGACCTGTTCCATACCTACACGGTGGATGCCCACACCCTGGAAGTCATCCAGAACATGCGCCGCTTCAATATTCCGGCGTACGAAGAGCGCTTCCCGGTATCCAGCCGGGTTGCACGCCGACTGCCAAAGATCGAGTTACTTTATATCGCCGGTCTTTACCACGACGTCGGCAAGGGACGCGGCGGTGATCACTCTGAACTGGGTGCGGTCGACGCACAGAGATTCTGTGAGACCCACGGCTTGTCGGCGCGCGATACCCGACTTGTTGTCTGGCTGGTGCAGAATCACCTGACGATGTCGGCAGTCTCGCAACGCAAGGATATCTCGGACCCCGAGGTCATACTGCAGTTTGCCCAACACGTGGGTGACCAGCAGCACCTGGATTACCTGTTCGCACTTACTGTTGCCGATATTAACGGCACCAACCCCACCCTGTGGAATGCCTGGCGAGGGAGCCTGTTGCGTCAGTTGTATACCGAGACCAAGCGTGCGCTGCGTCGCGGGCTGGAGAACCCGGTAGACAAACAGGAGTGGATTGATGAAACCCGCGACGCGGCCATCGATATCCTGGAGTACCGGGGTTTCACCCTCGATGAGCTCGATGACCTCTGGCAGGAATTGGGTGAGGACTATTTTTTGCGGGAACGCGCCGAGGACATTGCCTGGCATACGGAGGCCATCGCAGGCCACTATGACAAGGCAACCCCACTGGTGCTGATCCGCAACACAACCGATTCGAGTGTCGCTAATGCAACCCAGATCTTTATCCATACCCGGGCGCGGGCGCAATTGTTCTCGGGGATATGCGCGTTACTGGAACAACTGGACCTGAGCGTGCACGACGCACGCATCTACAATGCCAATGATGGCATGAGCCTGGACACATTTTTTGTACTGGATTCAAGCGGTCAGTCGATCGCAGAGGACGGACCACGCCTCCGGCATATTGCCGAGCAAATGACCCGGGGACTGTCGCTTCCGGGCGAGTTGCCCACCAGTGTCCAACGCCGCACACCTCGCCAGATTCGTTCATTTTCGATTCCCACGGAAACGTCAATGAGTACGGACGAGATCAAGAATGTCACTGTATTGGAAGTGGCCAGCCCGGACAGGCCCGGCCTCCTCGCCCGCATTGGAAAGATATTCGTCGATTTCAACGTCGTTCTGCAGGCCGCCAAAATTCAGACCCTCGGAGAGCGCGTCGAAGACGTCTTCTTTATCACCGACGAAGACCAGCAACCGCTGCGTGACCCTGCCCTCTGCGATGCGATACAGGCCGCCATACGGGAACAGCTTGATGAGCAACTGGTTGCCTGACCCGCGATGAACCCCGATCTTGATTTACTGCAGCCCTACCCGTTTGAAAAGTTACGGCTGCTGTTCGCCGACCTGGAAGCACCCCAGCACCTGCGCGCCATCCCGCTGGCCATCGGGGAACCACGCCACTCGTCACCCGAACTGGCCCGCAGGGCACTCACTGACAGCCTGGACCTGCTCTCAAATTACCCCGCCACTCGTGGCATCCCCGCCTTGCGAGAGTCGATAGCCGGATGGCTGCAAAGGCGTTTCAAGCTACCCGCAGTGGATCCGGAGAGCCAGGTGCTCCCGGTCAGTGGCACGCGGGAGGCATTATTCGCTATCGCCCAGGCTGTGGTCACCCGCTCAGCCGGGACTTCCGTACTCTGTCCCAATCCGTTCTACCAGATCTACGAGGGGGCCGCGCTACTGGCAGGGGCACAGCCCGGCTTCATCAACTGCACCGCCGAAACGGGATTCCTGCCGGACCTGGAATCGGTCACCGTAGAACAGTGGCAGGACTGCCAGTTACTGTATATCTGCTCCCCCGGTAATCCTTCCGGCGCTGTTATGCCGCTGGACATGCTGGTCAAGCTGGTGGAGTTGGCCCGGGAGCACGAGTTCATAATCGCGTCTGACGAGTGTTATTCGGAAATCTACCGCGACGAGTCCACGCCACCACCGGGCTTACTCGAGGCCTGCGCCAAACTGGGAGACAGCGATTACCGCAACTGCTTGGTCTTTCACAGCTTGTCCAAGCGTTCCAATCTTCCGGGGCTACGCTCCGGTTTCGTCGCCGGTGACGCCACCTTGCTCGAGCGTTTTCTCCTCTACCGCACCTACCAGGGCTGTGCGATGCCGCCTCACCACCAGATGGCCAGCATCGCTGCCTGGGGAGATGAGGAGCACGTCGTCGCCAATCGGCAGCTTTATCGCGAAAAATTCGATCTTATGGCGGGCGCCCTGGCGGGAAAACTGGATATGCAGATTCCAGACGCCGGGTTCTACCTGTGGCCGGCGACACCCATCCCCGACACCGAGTTCGCTCGCACATTGTTCGCAGAGGAACATATTACCGTCCTCCCCGGTCGCTACCTTGCGCGCCAAGCGAATGGCAGCAACCCGGGGCTGGACCGGGTGCGAATGGCGCTGGTGGCAGACATAGAGGATTGCCGGGAAGCCGTCGGGCGCATTACCGGTCTGCTGGACCGGCTTTAGATACATCATGCTAAAAAAACAACGTGTGGCCTATATTCTGGAACGACTGCAGGCACTCTACCCGGAGACCCCAGTACCACTGGATCACACAGACCCGTACACCCTGCTGGTAGCCGTCCTGCTCAGCGCCCAGTGTACTGACGAACGAGTCAACCAGGTAACGCCAGAGCTCTTTGCGGCGGCGGACAACCCCACGGATATGGCCGCACTGTCCGTCGACGAAATCCGCGATATCATTCGACCCTGTGGTCTGTCACCGCAGAAATCCAAGGCGATCAAAAAGCTCAGTGAAATACTGTTGGAAGAGCACGATGGCGCCGTTCCCGCGGACATGGACGCGTTGGAAAGATTGCCCGGAGTCGGCCACAAGACCGCCAGTGTGGTTATGTCGCAGGCTTTCGGAGAACCCGCCTTCCCCGTGGACACCCATATTCATCGACTGGCCCAGCGCTGGGGCCTGACCACCGGCAAGAATGTGGTGCAAACGGAACGTGACCTGAAACGCCTGTTTCCCCGCGAATACTGGAACAGGCTTCATCTGCAGATTATCTTTTACGGTCGCGAGTACTGCACTGCCCGGGGTTGCGACGGGCGGACCTGCGAGATTTGTCGTACCTGCTATCCGGATCGCAAACACCCGAAAAAGACACGCAAAGCCTGAGTCCAGAGGGCGGAGTCTCTAGCCGTCAATCACCCAGTTTGTCCGAATAGCCTTTCGGAGGCGGCACCCAGGCGCGCTCGCCACGTTCATGTGATTCATCGCGGTCACCGTCCATAGCGCCCGCCAGTGCTTCCTCCAGCTGGATATAGAGCTCTCGATAGGAAGTACCAAAGCGATCACCGTCACTCTGGTCACGCCAGCTCACGTACAAGGCATCCCGATTTTCACGCTCCAGACGGTCAAAAGCCCGTCGTTGTTTTTCAGCTCGAAAAGGATGAAAGCCGACCTCCTTCAGGGCCTCGGTCCCCAGCTCGAGTGCGGAGTGGTAGGTTTCACTGACGATAAGGTCAGCACCGGCCTCGCGCAAACTGTAAAAGTGCCCCCTGTCAAAAGCGCGTGCCAACACTCTCAAGTTGGGATAATTTTTCTTGAGATGGTGAACCAGCTCTACCGCTCGCTCCCGGTCATCTATCGCGACGACAAAAAGTGTCGCGTCCTCAACACCCGCTGTATGCAAAAGATCCGGGCGCGTTACATCGCCAAAATAACTCTTGATCCTGATGTGCCGCATATTTTCGATCTGGTTGACTTCCCGGTCCAGCACCACGGTGGGCACGTTGTTGGCGCGCAGCAGCCGATTGACAATCTGTCCAAAACGCCCAATGCCGGCAATGATAACGGGGCCACGATCCTCAATAGCATCCGGCTCACGGCTTTCCTCGCCGGCTTCATAGCGTGGCATGACAAGGTGGTCATACAGGATAAACAACAGCGGGGTCAGTAACATCGACAGGGCCACCACAAGGCTCAGGATAGGGACGATATCTGCCGGCAACACGCTATTCTGGATGCTGTAGCTGAGCAGCACAAAGCCAAACTCGCCAGCCTGGGCAAGACTGAGCGTAAATAACCAACCTTCATTGAGCCGGGTTCGAAATAGCAGCGCGAGGCCGAACAACACCGTGGCTTTGAGCAACATGACACCCAGGGTCAGTCCGAGTACCGTGCCAATGTTGGCAAACAACAGGGGAAACTGTATGCCCGCGCCAACGGTTATAAAGAACAAGCCCAGCAGCAGGCCCTTGAAGGGCTCTATATCGGTCTCTAGCTCGTGGCGGAATTCACTGTTGGCCAGCACCACACCTGCCAGGAAGGTGCCCAGCGCAGGCGACAGCCCCACCAGGCTCATGAGTACAGCAATGCCGATGACCAGCATCAACGCAGCAGCGGTAAAGGCCTCGCGCAGACCGGTAGACGCTACAAACCTGAACAGCGGTCTGCTGAGGTAGTGCCCCGCGATGATAACCCCCGCAATAGCGCCAAGGATCACCAGGCCGTAAACCCAACCGTGCAAATCGGCTACCAGGCTTATTTGCGCGTGCGCGGCGTCTCCGTGGCTGTGATCAGAGCCAACAACACCCGGCATTGCTAACAGCGGGATCAGCGCCAGCATGGGAATGACCGCGATATCCTGGAACAACAGAACGGAAAACGCGGTTCTGCCGCCCTCGGTTTTGTCGAGGCCCTTTTCACTGAAGGTTTGCAGGACAATGGCGGTGGACGACAATGACAGGATCAATCCTATCGTCAGGGCGACGCGCCAGTCGAACCCGAACAGCAGGCCGACCGCAAAAAAGGCGAGAGCGGTAATACCGACCTGCAAGCCACCCAGGCCCAGCAGACGATGTCGCATCGCCCAGAGCATACGCGGTTCCAATTCCAGGCCGACCAGGAACAACATCATCACCACGCCGAACTCGGCGAAGTGCTGGATGCTGGTTGTCTCACTGCCAACCAGTCCCAGAACCGGTCCAATGACAACCCCCGCTATAAGATAGCCCAGCACCGAGCCAAGCCCGAGGCGCTTGGCCACCGGCACTGCTATGACGGCTGCGCACAGGTAAATGAATGCGCTCAACAGGTAGCCAGTCACGAGCGCACCTCAACATTTCCCGGTAAAACCTGGTTGAGCTGATCCAGCTCTGCCATCGCGTCGCCATCGTAATCGCCAGCCTGCAGGCCGGCCACCACGGTACGCCAGCCGTCGAGGTGCTCTTGCAGTCGCTCCTCCTCCACCGCCGTACGCGCGCCGAACAAGGCAAAGGGTGGCAGGTATTGCATGCCGCAAAGTGTGGCAGTCTGCTCCAGCGGCCGCAGCAACTCGCGAATACTGTAATGATTGAACCCCTGTTCACGATAGGCAGAGGCGCGACCGCCCGCGGTAATGGCGCAGATAAACTGCTTGCCATGGAGGGCAGTGCCGCCGGTGCCGTAGGCGAATTCGTACTCCAACACCAGATCCTGCCACTCCTTCAACAAGGCCGGCGTGGAATACCAGAACAGGGGGAACATGAAGACAAGCACATCGTGTTCTCGCAAGCGCTGCTGCTCGCGGTCTATATCAATCTCGCCGGTGGGATAGTCGGCGTACAAATCCACGGTGGTGACGCCTTCGATATCGCGCGACATCGCCAATAAGTGCCGGTTGACCTCGGAGCGCTCCAGCGAGGGGTGGGCAAAGAGCACCAGAACCCGCCTGCGATTATCACTCATGCCCCGGTTTCCTCTCGTAGATCGGTCGTCCGCCAGTGTTCGCCCTCGGGTGAGGCCAGTCCCAGCTGCTGCAATTTTGCCAGGGCGTCGTCGATCTCGAAATCTAACTGACATTGCCAGCGCTGGGCAAACCATTGCTCTATCACAGCATCCAGATCAGCAGCGGTACTGGTACCGCCTGCTGCGAGCAGGAAGTAATAAGCCAGAATACTCTCCTTGCATTCCGAATCCTCAGCGTCGTCGACGATACGTAACAGCACCCCGGTGTTGTTGTCCAGCAGTTTGAAATAGAGGTTCTGGGTCAGCGCCTGAGTAAACTTCAGCTTACGATTGCGGAAACTGCTGTACTGCTTCCAGAGATAGCCACCGAATGCGCCGAGCCCGGCTAACAGTACCAGCACCGCGCGACGATCAAGAGTCACGGGTTCGCTGTGCGTGCCCAACCAGAAGCCCAAAAGTGAGCCCAATAGAACGAGGGTCGCGCCAAGTTTGGTCGTAAACACGATGCCACCACTGATGACGGCGGGGACACCGATCAGAAGCTTATCCAGCAGCCGCATTCCCACCCGGGTATTGGGAAACAACATCTCCAGGTCAGCGCCGGGGACATTCTGGAATAGCTTGAGCATCGTGCTGCCGGGGCGACAGTTGCCCAGGGTGCTGTCCTCGTCCAGCTGCTGCCTGAACCTGAGATACAGAACCACCCGTTCATAGTTTACAAAGGAAACCGTTTTCTCAGACAGGCCAAACCACGTTTTCACCGTCTCCTGCCGTTCACTGACGCCACGGTAGAACAACAGGACCTCTTCGAAGTCCGCCATATCTACATAGAGCCGAATATGAAACATCGACGCGGCGTCGAAGGCCGCCTGCATCTCTTCCTCGCTGACTTTCTCATAGTTGGCCCGATCAAGGACGGTAGTGATCACTTCCGCCAACGGTGGCAGGTCTTCCCCGCCCTCCACACCCGCAACGAGGCGAGTATCGGCGTCGGGATCCAGGGGGGCGTAGGCCTCCTTGAGTTGTTGCCGCAGCTCGTGAAACTCGCTGCGATAGACACTTTTGATACGAGCACAGCCCCGCTCAAAGGCCTGCCGCCCGTCAGAATCGAGGCGCTCCTCTGCGAGGCACATCCTGAGTACATCGCTGCGCCTGAAAGGAATAAAGCGCAATGGCGCGAGGGTGGTCGCTTGCTGATCTTCCAAATTCAACTCCAGGGCCAGGTGGCTAAAGGTGGCCGCTTTATTGTAATGAGGCGGCAGTGCTTGTCACTCCGCATAAAAGTTAGGTAGCATGCCCGCTGCAATACTTATAATAATTTCGGGAATTAAGCTATGACTGACTACCTGGGAGTACCTCCCATTCTAGGTGTAGGAGGTTTGCTCGTTGCCTTCGTCATCTATCACATCATGACACGACACGACCACGGCGACGGTGTGGTCAAAAAGATCGGCGACCAGATTCACCTTGGCGCCATGGTATTCATGCACAGAGAGTACAAGATGCTGACTATCTTTGCGCTCGTGCTACTCGTGGGTATTTTTATATCACCACTGGGCGCTAACACCGCTATCGCGTTCACCGTAGGTGCCCTGTCGTCTGCCACGGCAGGCTACCTGGGCATGTTTGCAGCCACCAAGGCCAATGTCAGAACCGCGGTAGCTGCGCACAACCATGGAGCAGCGAGCGCGCTGTCGATCTCCTTCTATGGCGGATCAGTGATGGGCTTGTGCGTCGCCTCGCTGGGCCTTATCGGTCTGGGCAGCGTCTACTGGTACTTTGGCGGCGACCCCGCAACTGCCCATGCCATTCACGGTTTTGGTATGGGCGCATCGGTCGTCGCGCTGTTTTCCCGTGTCGGCGGTGGCATCTTCACCAAGAGCGCAGACGTCGGCGCGGACCTGGTTGGCAAGATCGAGGCGGGTATTCCCGAGGACGACCCCCGTAATCCGGGCGTTATCGCAGACAACGTTGGCGATAATGTCGGCGACATCGCCGGCATGGGCTCAGACATCTTCGAATCCTACTGCGGTTCCATGATCGCCTGTATCGCCATTGCCTCTACCATGGCAATAAATATTCGGGCTGAAATGATGTTCCTGCCACTGGCACTGGCCAGTATCGGTCTGCTGGCCTCTATCGCCGGTATTCTTATTGTGCGAGCACGTTCCGGCTCGGCACCAGAAGCCGCCCTGCGGTCCGGCACCTTACTGGCTCCGGTGCTTTTCGTCGTCATGGCCTGGTTCCTTATTGCCGGACTGGGTCTGGAAAGCAATGTCTGGTGGGCAGTACTTAGTGGTGCCGTCGGCGGTGTACTGATCGGCCTTATCACCGAGTATTACACCGGCGGAGCGCCGGTAGAGAAAATCGCCAAATCGGGTGAAACCGGACCTGCCACCGTCATGATCACGGGCCTGGCCGTTGGCATGCAGTCGGTGGTACTACCCATCCTGTTCCTGGCAGCGATCATCTTTGTCTCCACGCAACTGGCTGGACTCTACGGCGTCGGCATCGCCGCGGTGGGTATGCTCGCAACTGTCGGCATTACCATGGCGATTGACGCCTATGGTCCGGTTGCGGACAACGCCGGCGGTATCGCCGAGATGGCCGCGATGGGAGAGGAAACGCGCAAGATCACCGATGGCCTGGACGAGGTAGGTAACACTACCGCCGCTATCGGCAAGGGTTTTGCCATTGGCGCTGCGGCGCTCGCTGCACTGGCAATCATCGCCGCATTCGTCGAGACCGTGGAGGTTCACCACAGCGGCTTCTCGCTGGAAATGTCTGACCCCATCGTCCTGGTTGGCATGTTTATCGGCGGTACGATCCCGTTCCTTATTGCCTCCATCACCATGACCGCGGTCGGTGACGCGGCCTTCGACATGATCAATGAAATTCGCCGCCAGTTCCGTGAAATCCCGGGATTGCTTGAGGGTAACGCTGAGCCAGACACTGAAAGGTGTGTGGATATCGCCACTACCGCAGCCCTGAAGCGTATGATTCTTCCGGGAGCAATCGCTGTGGCCGCGCCGGTCGCAGTCGGTTTCGGCCTCGGTGCTTCGGCGCTCGGTGGAATGCTGGGCGGTGCCTTACTGGGCTGTGTGCTCATGGCCCTGATGATGGCCAACGCCGGCGGCGCCTGGGACAACGCCAAAAAGTATGTCGAAAAGGGTAACCTGGGTGGCAAGGGTTCTGAGACCCATGCAGCGGCTGTTGTCGGAGATACCGTAGGCGATCCGTTCAAGGACACTTCCGGCCCCTCTATGAACATCCTGATCAACGTGATGGCCATTGTCAGCCTGGTTATCGCGCCACTCCTGTAGAAACACTCATCGGGCCGGCGCTCGCCGGCCCGCTATTTACTCCTCTTAACCCCGAATGACTGATATGCCTGAAACTCTCTTTGAGCGCATGTCGAACATGCTCGCGGCGGGTATAGAGCCGGAATCCCGGCAAGATGAGCTGTGGCGACGCTATGGCGAAACCGTCGCAGTCCTGACCCTGGATTCAACGGGCTTTACCCGCATATCACAGAGCCATGGAATTCTGCATTTCCTGTCACGGGTGATGCAATTGCGGGAGCTTTGCATACCGGTTCTGGAGCAGCACCAGTGCAAGCGACATCACTTTGAAGCCGATAACGTGTATGCGGCCTTTGACAGCGTGGACGACTGCCTGCGTGCCGCCCTGGCACTCCACCAGGGAGTTTACGCATCGAAGCTACAGCTCACGGACAGCGAGCGCTACCGGGTTTCCATCGGTATTGGTTTTGGCAGACTGCTGTATTCGCAGACACTCGAGGGCTATTTTGGCGACGAGATGAACATCGCTTGTAAATTGGGCGAGGACATCGCTGTCGGCGACGAGACGCTAGTATCAGAGGCGGCATTTACCCACGCCAGCCCGGCGCTGGTCGAAGAGTTTGAATGGCGGGAGTCAACAATTTCCGGGGTTCGCGTACCGCACTACAGGGCGCTTTTCCAACCCTGAATCACCCCGCTACCGCCGCCCTTTCCTTGTCCCGAATACGCTGCAGTGCACGGACAAAAGTCGTGGCATCCTGGGCACCGGGAATCATGTAGGAGCCTTGGAAGAAAAATGTGGGGACAGCATGAACCTCGCGCTCCAGCCACTGCGCCTGCTCTCGCCGCACCGACTCCGCGTAGATGCCTTCCTTCAACACCGCTGATGCCTGCTCCGCTTCCAGGCCCACTGCCTCTGCGGTAACGACAAGCTCGCTGATTTTGCTGACGTCTTTACGCTCGGTGAAAAACGCTTTGAACAGCGCCAGCTTCAGCGCGGTTTGCTTTCCCGACTCTGCTGCCCAGGCGAGCAACTGGTGGGCCTTGAAGGTGTTGACCATGCGCATCCCTTCAAAGTAGTCAAATTGAAAACCGAGGCTGTCGCCAATCTCTACAAGACGCTGACGGGCGCCGCGACTCTGCTGCTCAGAGGAGCCATACTTTTGCGCGATGTGCTCCCGTAAATCCTGCCCTTCTGGGGGCATATGGGGGTTCAATTCAAAGGGTTGCCAGTGAATATCGAGCTCAAATTCACCCGGCATTTGCGCCAGCGCTTTATTTAACTGCAGGTAGCCAATAATGCACCAGGGGCACACCACGTCCGAAACGATATCTACCCGTAAGTGCATCGGCGCTTCACTGCTCATCGCCCAACTCCATCAATTTAACCCTGGCAGCCCGACGATTGTAGTTCCTGCCGAGCATAACGCCCACCGTAGCCCAGAGCGCCGCGATCCCGGCTCCCACCACGGCAATACCCGCCAAACCCAGGCCAATGCCCTGGCTCAAGCCGGTAAAGAGCCAGCCCATAATGACATCGCCACCGCGATAAGCCACGATATCGATAACCGGTTTTGTCTTGAACCGGTCTTCGCGATCAACAAGGGTAAAGAGGACCTCGCGTGCAGGTCGAGTCACCCCGTAGTTACCCGCTTTAGACACAACGTGCATGCCTACGGCCACCAGTAATACCGGCGAAAAAGCCAGGACCAGCATACCGAATACGAGGACGGCAGGTACGATGGCCAGCGCGAATGGCATGCCTACCCTGCTCACCAGTCGACCAGTAACGAAGAAGGCCAGTATATAGGTCAAGGTATTGACCAGGGCATCTCTGTAGCCGTAGATCATGGTGCGGGTCTCACGGTCGTATTCAGCCAGCAGGTTTTTCTGCTCGAAATAGACAAACGACCCGATGCCGGTATAAAGAATGATAAAAATGCCGATGCCCAGCAGGTAAGGGTTGCTGAAGAATTCGCGAAAACCACTGAACGGATTGCCACCAATCGATTCGGTCGCTGCAGCGGCCTGCCCCGAGCTACCCAGTTGGGTGCGACCGGCGTGATCCAGGTAAAAGATCAGGGGCATGGGCACTATTAAAATGACCGCCGCTACAAGGATCATCGATTCGACCTGCATGGACTGGGCAAGGACACCCGATAACAAAGGTCCGCCTATGGCACCGAGGCTGGCACCGGCCGCAATAATCGAAAAGAGGCGGCCCGCCTGGTCCTTACTGAAGATATCCGCCATGAAGCTCCAGAACACAGAGACATGAAACAACGCGAACACACTCACCCAGAGATAGAAAACCTTGTCCAGCAAAGCCCTGCCCAGCACCGACTCAAGAAAGTAGAAGGCGACAAAGCTGGCCGCAAAGAAGCCGTAGACTGAGGGCACCAGCACACGAAACTGGATGCGGCTCACCGCAATTCCGTACAACGCCACAATAGCGGTGCTGACAAAGAAATTGATGGTCCACAGTGTACTCAGTTCGGCATCGGTCCAATCGCTGGCCATCGCATCCCGGACCGGACGCAGCAGGTAATAGGCGACCATCAGGCTGAAGACAAATAGGAAAGACACCGCGGTTGCGCGGATCTCGTTTTTCTCGATACCCGAAAGTGACTTCAGCAATGCTGCCACCACACCTTTGTTTTCTTGCAAAATGGAATCCCCGATGATTGCCTAGCCAGGCGTTAGAGTGCCGCCAGGAACGCCCTGACGACCATCACCCATAGCGCCAGGGAGGCGATGAGGTAAGTGATGAAGCGATGCATCACGGTGTTGTAGCTACACGCGATGGCACTGTGCAGAATCCTGAAAACCAGGAACGTCCACGCACAGTAAACATGCACCGGGTCTACCTGGCCAAAGAGTGTCAGCGCCAGGCAAATCGCATAAAACAATACCGGCATCTCGAACAGGTTCTTGAGGTTATGACTGGCCTTGGACACCTCGTCTGGCAGTACTGACTGCACCATGGCCGGCGTTTTCATATCTTCCGCATCGATCTTGTTGGCTGTGGCGTAACCCAGGCGCTTGATAAACATCACGACCCAGACAGCGAGTGTGAGCACCATGACCCCGATCATCGGCAGCGCCAGTTCTGTACTGAATTCGTTCATCGGCTTGCTCCTTATTTTTGTTGGCACAGGGCACCCAAAAGTGAGCGCGGCCATCGATTGTAGCGAGTCTGACCCGCTATATCTAACCGGGGGTATTTGCTATGCTACGCGGCCGCTCAAACATCGGTCCTGTCGGGAGCCTGGAACTTGATTACACTGTATGGCATCAAAAATTGTGACACCGTAAAGAAGGCACGACGCTGGCTGGACAATCACACTATTGAGCACCGTTTCCATGACTTTCGAGAAGACGGACTCTCGAAAGAACAGGTAGCAAGCTGGATCGATGAACTGGGCTGGGAAACACTCGTTAACCGCCGCAGCACGAGCTGGAAAGCACTGGATGCCGATCAGCGCGAGAACATGAATGACTCATCGGCGCTGGCAGCCATATTGGCGCAACCGACCCTGATCAAACGACCGCTGCTTGACACTGGCCACGAACGGCACACGGGCTTCAGCGAGGCTTCTTACCAGGATATTTTCAGCCGGCACACGCTGTAGCGCTCTTATCAAAACAGGTACAGGAAAACCCATGACAGACAATGCTTTTGCCTTTGGTATCGGGACAGGAACCCTGAACGAAGAAGATCAGTGGCTCGAGGTGTTCTTTCCTCAGCCTGCACTGGCGCCCTCCGCAGACTTTGCGGAGGCAGTCAGGGAGTTCAGCACGGGACAGCCGCTGGACGATAGCCAGCTACGCGAATTACGTCTTGGCCTGGAGCGAGCCGGCGAAAAACAGCAGGCGGCCATGGTCAGTCGCTTACTCGATGCAGAAGCCCCCGTTGTCGCAGTGTTGCTGGACGAGGATGTGCCCCCGACCACCGTCCCCGAGGGATATCTGAAACTTCACCTGCTATCGCATCGCCTGGTAACGCCCCACGGCACCGACCTGACCGGCCTGTTTGGCGTGCTACCCAATGTCGCCTGGACCAACGAGGGCGCCATCGACCTGAAAGAATTGCCCGACCGGCAATTGCAGGCGAGGTTGCGCGGCGAGACACTCGAGGTGAGCTGTGTCGACAAGTTTCCGAAAATGACCAACTACGTCGTTCCTTCGGGTGTTCGTATCGCGCACACTGCAAGGGTAAGACTCGGTGCCTACCTTGGCGAGGGCACTACCATCATGCACGAAGGCTTTGTGAACTTTAATGCGGGCACCGACGGCCCCGGCATGATCGAGGGCAGGATCTCTGCCGGTGTTCGCGTTGGCAGTGGCTCCGACCTGGGAGGTGGTTGCTCAACCATCGGCACCTTGTCCGGTGGCGGTGATATTGTCATTTCAGTGGGTAAAGAATGCTTGATCGGCGCCAATGCCGGCATAGGCATACCGCTGGGAGATCGCTGTACGGTCGAAGCGGGCCTGTTCATCACCGCTGGTACCAAGGTGACAATGCTCGACTCCTCGGGAAACACCGTTGAAACCGCCAAGGCCAGGG
Organism: uncultured Alteromonadaceae bacterium; assembly: GCA_964590005.1. Classification (GTDB taxonomy): domain Bacteria; phylum Pseudomonadota; class Gammaproteobacteria; order Pseudomonadales; family Halieaceae; genus CALJFL01. The sequence continues at coordinate 46,522 of CAZPVJ010000139.1, forward strand.
ACCTGATCGGGAAGTCTGACCTGCTGTTTCGCCGCAACTCAACCAGCGGCGCAGTGGAATGCCTTACCAATCGTTCCGCTGTTGAGCTGAACGAAGAATTGCACGCCCATAACTAGGGCCAGGGACGGATACGCATAATGGACCCGACCCTGACACTGACGCGTGAACTGATAGAACGACAATCGGTAACGCCCAATGACGATGGTTGCCAGGCCTTGATGATGGCCAGGCTTGCCGACCTGGGTTTCAGCTGCACCGAGCTGAACTTTGGCCAGGTCCGCAACTTCTGGGCAGAGCGCGGCGCTGGCGGGCCGCTGCTGGTGTTTGCAGGCCACACCGACGTGGTACCCACGGGACCCCTTGAGGAATGGGACTCACCACCCTTTGAACCACAGGAGCGCGACGGGTTGCTCTATGGGCGTGGTGCTGCGGATATGAAAGCCAGCCTGGCAGCAATGATTACGGCCTGTGAGTCATTCCTCGCGGACCATCCTGACGCCCCGGGGCGCCTGGGATTTCTCATCACCTCTGATGAAGAGGGGCCAGCGATCGACGGCACCGTCAAAGTCATGGAGCACCTGCATAACGAGGGTAAACGCATTGACTACTGCCTGGTGGGCGAACCCTCCAGCAGCAGCAAGCTGGGAGACACCATCAAGAATGGGCGTCGTGGCTCGTTGGGAGGCCGTCTGGTGGTACGCGGTGTGCAAGGCCATATCGCCTATCCTCACCTGGCAGACAATCCCATACACCGGGCAATGCCCGCACTGGCTGCACTGTCTGCAGAGCACTGGGATGAAGGTAATGCCTTCTTCCCGCCGACGTCGATGCAGGTATCCAATATCCGCAGTGGGACCGGAGCCACCAATGTCATTCCAGGCGAGCTGGAAGCGGAGTTCAACTTCCGCTTTTCCACCGAGGTGACCGACCAGGCACTGCGCCAGCGCACTGAAGCCATTCTCGATAGATTTGAACTGGATTACCAGATCGACTGGAACCTGAGCGGTCAGCCCTTCCTCACCCCCGAGGGAAAACTGGTAAAAGCCTCCCAGGAGAGCATCGAGGCGGTCACGGGAATAAGCACCGAACTCTCTACCGCCGGCGGAACGTCAGACGGCCGTTTTATTGCACCTTACGGCGTCCAGGTTGTCGAACTGGGTCCGGTCAATGCCTCTATTCACAAAATCAACGAACACGTCCGGGTTGGCGACTTGCCAGTACTGAGCAAGATATACCGCGGCATTATCGAGCAGTTACTGCTGGAGTGAATCCAACTGGCTGCGGATGGCAGCTTCGGCCATCTCCCTGTTGACCTCACCAGGAACCACAACGACCTGATCACCGTCCAGCGCGGCAAGACTGGCAGAGACCACAGCCTCGCTGTCCATCCATAAATGGGCGGGAGTACGCTCCTTGTCGAAGCTCGCAAAGCCATCCCCATCATGCATCTCGGTGCGAATGAAACCCGGGCAGAGACACTGGACCCTGACTCCAGCCTCGCGCACCTCGTCCTGCAGCGAGCGTGAAAAGGACACCAGGAAAGCCTTGGTCGCGCCGTAGACCGCCGAGTCCTTCAATACCGCAAAGGCGCCCAGCGAGGCCAGGTTCACAATGTGGCCGCCCCCCAACTGACGCATGAACGGCAACACCGCGCGACTCAACTCCACCGTGGCATCGATGTGCAACCTGACCATCGCCAGTTGTTCGGCGAGTCCAGCCTGTTCGAACTTGCCGAACGTGCCAAAGCCGGCGTTATTGACCAGGATATCCACGGGACCCAGCTGCCGAATGGATTCGACCGCACGGGTGACACCCTCGACACTTGTCAGATCTGCCGCCACGCAGTGCACTTCGACTTGACCCGCCAGGCTCTCAGCCAGCACTTGAAGACGCTCTTCCCTTCTTGCTACCGCGATAATCACCTCGCAGCGGCCCGCCAATTGCCGGCAGAATTCCTGGCCCAGACCGGAGGATGCACCGGTGACCAGCGCTGTCGTCTTATGTGATGTCATTGCTTACCTTGTGCCTGATTAAAATCGCGAGACGGTAAACCCGGCTCGCTGAAGCTGCGCGATAATACCCTCTTGTCCCACCAGGTGTCCCGCTCCAACAACCACGAAGTATTCGCCACTGCTCGCCAGTAACTCGGTCAGGCGCTGCGTCATGGCGCGATTGCGTTGATCGAACATGCGCTGATAGATGAGCTCGAACTGTGGATGGTTCTCCCGTTCCTCAACCAGCAACAACTGGTCAAGCCTCTCGGCGTCACCCTCCAGCCATGCCTGGTACAAAGGATCGATAAGAGCCTCCATATCGTCCAATTGCTGCAGGGTCTGGGCCAGCAAAAGCCCCGGATCCGGGAAATCGAGCAACAAGCTGACTTGCTCAGCGGCACTTTCCAGTTCGATCACGGGCAGGCCGTTTCCAGCAGACATGAGAAAATAGCGGTCGATGCCATGCTCCGGCTGCATTCCGTATTCAACCAGGCGCAGCGTGCTGAGGGTAGTCGCCAGCAGGCCGGGTTTTAGCCGTACCAGCTGATCTACCGGCAACGCCTGTTCGCCCAGGTACCGCAACAAGTCCTGCCACACCGATGGCGACAGGTACTGCTCGACGGTTTCCTGCCCGGGCAGTACGCCATCCCGCAGCATCAGTCGCTGAATCTCGACCGCGCCCTGGCCGGTGATATCAACTTCTACAACCAATGCATCAGCCTGGGCAAAGCGCTGCATAATGGCATCCCGCAAGGGATATACCTCCGGAAAGGCAAGGTGTACCGAGCCCAGCAGGGTGACTCGACCGGTATCACTGGAGGCCTGCCAGACGGGTAGCAATTCGCCGGCGGTACGACCAGGCTGCGGCAACCACAACAGCAGTATCAACAGTCCCTGCACCGTCATCAGTGGCGCAGGAACGGGCCTGGTTCGGATCCACTTGCTCACCCCAGACCCCGCAGGACATAGACATCGAAGCGAACCGATTTACCGCTGACAAAATGGGAGGGTTGTCGCTGGTCAAGTGTGGGCGCCTTGCGCGGCCGTTTAACCACCACCCGAGCTGGCGACAGTGATAGCGCCCAATCCAGCAGAGCCGGATTATCACGATCGTCAGCTGTCGCGGGCAGGATCCGCTGAAACAGGGCCATCTCTTTCTTCACCGCCGCCTGCTTGTCCCGCGGCGGAAACATGGGATCCAGGTAAATAACATCGGTCGACAAAAATACATCAGGTGCTTGCTCGGTGGCGTCGCCCTCGATAAACGACATCCTGCGGGCAACACCGCTCAACCAATCATCCGGGGACGCACTGGCCTGGGCGAGGGCAGATTCCAGCATCGCTGCCAGTACCGGTTCGCGCTCACAAAGCACTACCTGGCAGCCCAGGTCGGCCAATACAAAGGCGTCCCGACCCAGACCGGCCGTACCGTCGACGACCTGTAGCGAAGGCTTACGCCCTACCCCCACCGCTTTACCCAACAGCTCGTTGTGCCCTGCCCGGCGCCGATGTCGCATAGCACTACTGCCAAAATCTACCGAAACAGGGCCGGGGGCCCTGCGCCCGGTCTGCTGTAAGGCCAGGCCATTCGCCGTGACAATGAGCAAGGCAGGGTAAGGTTCGCAGGTCTCGGGCGCTGTCGCTGCTGCCAGCAGGGGCAGCCCCAATCGCGCTGAGTACTGCTCGGCCAATGCCTGCTCTACGGAGGACTGGGCGCAGACGGCCAGGCCCTGGCGAGTCGCTGTGAGCGCGTTCAGCCCGCGGCCCCACCATCGGTGGTATTCACCTCAGCCAGCAACTCGTCGAGACGCTGACAATTCTCCTCGATCGCCTCCATATACAGATTGCGGCCACCAAAGTGGGCCTCTACATGGCGATAGGCGCCTTCAAACTGATTATCGAGACGGTCATCAATAGTCGTGCGGACAAATTCGGGAGTGGCAGCCAGTAGTTGTTCAGGAGAGCGGAACTGGACGCCGTCAACGGACCCCGCGGCGCCGTCTCCTGCCATCCCACCAATTTCGAACTCCTCATAGAGATATTGCTGGCACTTGCGCGGGTAATCACTGTCCGCCATCTGCGCTATCAGGTCGGCGGTCCCCAGTAGCTGCCCCAGCGTCGTTTCTTGCTCACTCTCTGTCGCCACGTCGGCGGGGCTAACCTCGTAACCAGTAAACTGCACGACCCGCTCGCACAGCGGTGCGATCGCTGACAGCCCTACGGTTGGCAGATACTCGGCTAAAAATCGTGCGCTCCGTCCAACATGCACCCGCGTATAGGCGGCACCGTTCTTGTGCCTGCTGTCCCGCTTGCGGCGAATATAGCCCGCATCGTGGAACAGGGCGCAGGCTATCCCGGCAACAGCAAGGCACTCTCCCAGGCCATGCCCTGCAGGCTGCTGGCTCTCGTAGCCATCCATGAGCCGCGCCATGGCAAGTGTTACATCGAGGACGTGCTGACTATCGTGGTACTTGATCTCGCAACCGTGGAATCCGGGGTATTGCCCGGCATAGAGCCTGCTGAAGTCGGTAAAAAGCGTATCGATCACGGGAAACTGGTGCTCGCTGGGAAAACGCCGCCGCAGTATCGCCTTGACCTCTGTCGCCACCGCCCCGGGGTCGGTAACATCGACGCGATTACTCACATCCATGTGGCCCGGGCGCAAAGTGGCAGTCATAGGGTGTCAGTCCTCGACAATCGTTTTATCTGCGCGCCGACGGAGCATGCTGGCCAGGTCATCAAACAGCTCCTCTGCTGTCTGGGCGGCATCGTCGGCCGCCTGGTCGGGTTGCCCCGAAGGCTTTAGCACGTCACCAGCGGTTTCTTCTGCTACCGCGGCACGGCCGGGCAGCTGACTGTCATCCAGGCCAAGGCTCAGCGATTGACCGTCAAGATCTATATCCACCTGCAGGTTATAGGCGTGGCGGGTCAGTCCATGTTTATCGGTAATACGGAAGCGGCGTGGACCGGTATCACCCGATCCGCCCTGCGTTCCAGTCAGGTAACAGGCCATGGTTTTAATCGGGCGACTGGATAATTGGGTACCCACCAGTCGTTCAAGCTCCCGGTCACAACTTCGCACGTAAGCCGCAGTGTCGACCTGTACAGGCAGGGGAACCCCTCCGCGCTCGCGACTGGGCAGGGTGCACTCGAAATCACCTATCAGAATCTGGTGAGGTTGTGCGAGATCAACCATACGCGCCAGCTCTATGGTCACGTCGCCGACGATATAGCTGAAAACCGTTGGATTGACGCCCTCCGCCTGATACAGCTCGTAATGACTGCCGATATGGAATGCGGTCCGGATAACCGGCACGGTATTACCCCGCGATGCTGCCCGGGCGCTGGCGTTATCTGCCACTACCAGCAACATGAAAAGAAAAAGATCCTGGCAGGAAAACGGCCCCAGATCACGGTTCCAGACGTAATAACCGTCACCGGTAGTCGTGCGTGCAAAGTTGATCTCAATACCCTGTGCCTGAAGCTTGTTGTAGGCGGAGTTCAGGGAGTACGACAAGCTGTTGAGCTGGCTCGCCTGCTCAAACGGTGTGTACAGGGAAAAACTGGCAATATCGAATAGCAAAACCGCCCGGGTATCGACAAAGCTCAAACCATAACGACGTATCAGCTCCTCAACAGCCGCGACCACATTGTCGTCTTCCGCGAGCGCGCTGCTCAGCTTTATAAATGTCGGCGAAATATCCAGCCTTTCGGCAACCGCAAACAGCTCCTCTCGTGTCTTGCGCCGCTCCCCCGAGATCAACTCGCGCACGAATGCCTCGTTGTCTTCGGCCCGACCATCCGCACCCACCGCGCAGTAGTTACCCAAAAAGTAATGCGGTACGAGAATGACCAATAATCCGCGTTCATCGGAACTCCAGCAGAGCACGATGTTCTGTCCCAGCCGCCACTGTTTACGCAGGGTTTTTTCCAGGGTCTTCAGGTTACCGCGCTGGACAATACTTATCGCATGGAGTCCACTGTCGAGGACACTGTCCTGCTGATCATTCGTATCGGAGGATTCACCCATCGTGGCTCTCGTTTTTATCCATGGTACGAGCTAGCATTATAGGGTTACGTCGCCACACTGGCCACGAAGAAGGACAGAATCCGATGGGCGACACATCTTCGCATCCCGGGCAAGGTATAGTAGGGCCATGAGATACTCCCTGTTCACGCGCATTGGACTGATGGCCGTACTTTTATCGGCCTGTAATTCTTACGACTTTACCGTCAATGACCGGGTGGTGTTTTCTCCAAAGCCACTCTTTACTGATTACGAAGTCGCCGATGGCGCATTGAGTGATTGCGTGGAACAGGCCATCGCCGACGCTCACGTCTCTGCTGCCGCCCAACTCTCGGTGCTCAACTGCAGCCACGCCGGCGTCAGCTCCCTGGCTGGGCTGGGCACCTTCACCGGTATCATTCAGCTCAAGCTGAGTGCCAACAACATTGCGGATCTTAGCCATCTCGAACCCCTCTCCTCTCTGGAAAACCTCTATCTGGACAACAACCAGGTGGTGGATCCTACCCCGCTGTTCGAATTGCTGTCGCTGCGTGTTCTCGACTTGACCGGTAATAAGGGCCTGCGCTGTCCGACGAAGAACGCCCTGTTGCGCGTCGAAGAAACCAGGTTACCGAAGCACTGTGGCTAGCGCGGCGATAACAGCAACGCCGGGACGGGAGGCCTGAGATCATGCAGATGCTGGCCTACCGGCTGATAAGCTGGCTGCCATTCCCGGCACTCTATGGCCTGGCCTGGCTGGGTTACCTTGTCCTGTATTACGTCACAGGCTACCGCAAAGCCGTGGTCAGACAGAACCTGAGCAGGGCTTTTCCCGACAAAAGCGAGAGTGAGATCACAGAACTGTCAAAAAAATTCTACCTGCACCTGGCCCAGGTTGCGCTGGAAATCGTCAAGGCACGGCGAATGACACCGGAAGACTTCCGTGAGAGAGTCAAGCTGCGCAATCCTGAACTGGTCGCCGAGTACAGTAACAACTTCCAGGACTCCGTCATTGTACTCACCATCCACCAGGGCAACTGGGAGTGGATGCTACACGGCGCGACAACGGCGCTGTCTATTCCAATCGATCCGGTCTACAAACCGCTACACAACACGGTTGTCGACAAGTTGGTCTACGATATTCGTAGCCAGTTCGGCTCCCGGCCCCTGTCGATGGAACAGTCAACGAAGGATATCCTGAGGCGACGCCGCGAGTTTCGCGTGTTTGTCATGGTCGCCGACCAGGCCCCGATCCGCAGCGAACGCAGTCACTGGACAACTTTCATGAACCAGGAGGCCGCGTTTTACCTGGGTACCGAAATCATCGCCAAGATGACACGCTTTCCCGTGCTGTTCGCACAGTGTCACCGAACCGCTCGCGGCCACTACGAGATTGAATTTCACGAGGTGGCAAAGCCACCTTATGACAAGGAATCACACGCGATTACAGAGCGGTACATCAGCCTGATCGAGCACGCTATTCGCGAGGAACCCTATAGCTGGTTGTGGAGCAACCGGCGCTGGAAGCGGGATCGCGCTGCCGAGGAAAAGCGAGCAGAAGAAGAAGCGGCAAGCTCACCAGAGTAAATACCCAGTGCCGTTCAGGCCAGCGGCAACCAGTCGAACCCGGCGCTCTGTTCCGCCCAGACAACCCGACCATCTGCTGGTTCGAATACAGACCGCAGCGCTTCCTCTGCCCGTGTACGGCAGTTGTTGTTCTCGCTGATATGGGCGACGACCAGGTAGCGTAATCTTTCGCTGTCGATCGCCTTGAGGAAGCCCGCCGCCTGTTGATTGTTGAGGTGTCCCCAGTTACCGCCCACCCGGCGCTTTAATGCCGGCGGGTAGTCCCCCGTCTCCAGCATATCCACGTCGTGATTGAACTCGAGCACCATCCCGTCACAGTGACGATAACTGTCAATGACATGGGCCGTAATGCTGCCCAGGTCAGTGAGAACCCCCAACGTACTGCCGCCATTAACCAACCGGTACTGACAGGGCTCGCGGGCATCATGCGGTACGGGTACGGCAGTCACCGCCAGGTCACCGACCACAAACTCCGCGCCAGAGTTAAAGCAGACAACGGAGTGAGCATTGTCGATTCTGCCGGTACTGGCAGTACCGTGCGTCATGTAGACCGGCACCTGATACTTGCGGGAAAGACTGGCAACCCCGGCGCTATGGTCGGAGTGCTCATGGGTAACCAGGAGCGCATCAAGTTGTTCGGGGTGCACCCCCAGGCGCTGCATGCGCAGAGTGGCCTGGCGAGCCGAAAATCCACAATCAATCATTACCAGGGTGCTAGCGGTAGCCACCAGGGTCGCATTGCCCTTGCTACCACTGCCCAGGGAGGCAAATCGCACTAGTTGATATTGCCCTTGATCAAGCTGAGCAGGGCTTGCTCCTGTCGACGATCGAATGCGGGATCGGGCTCCCGCGGCTGCAAGCGTATGGTGACTGCTTCTTCTGTTTGCCGGGTCATGGAAACAAGAAAATCCTGCCCTGCCAGTGGATGGTCGTCATCGCCCCCCCACAGCCAGTCGAACCAGCCATCATCTTCCTCGCGATCGGTGCCGATAAAGCGGACATAGTATTCGCCAGCGCTGCGATCACGATCGGTGATCTCAAAGCCTGATTCCTCCAGGCCCTTGGCCAGTGAAGCCCAGGCTCGATCATAGGGTAGGCCCAGCTGAATATAGGTGTAACCCTGCTCAGACTCCTGCAGCGAAATACGGCCCGTAGCGCTGATGGCCTGGTCTGCAATCATGGACACCGGCGCCGTATCCGCACTATTGGCGATGTACTGGGCGATACCGCGCAGCATTTCACCTTCCTGCTGAAGATCATCGGACTTGGCAGGCCAGGTGTTTACATCTCCCGCCTGGTTCATTTGCAGCACGTGCAGTTCACTGGTACCCCGTTGTACACCGCGTTCTATCCGGTATTGAAAACGCGACTGCATGGGCGCGCCCTCCATGGATAGCCAATTGCTTTCCATGATTCCGGCGCGCGCATCCACACGTGTCACCTGGATACTGGCCGCCGACAGGAAGCTGCGCACCTGCGGCCATAGCTGGCCGGGCGCCATCGCTACCAGGGCCCAGCTTTCGTCACCCAGTTTCTGGATACGGACGACTTCATCCGCCGCCCCCGCCACCAGTGGCGCAGGCCTGGGCACCTCGAAATCTCCCGCCAAAACGAGGGATTGCTCGATCTCAGGAATGGGGTAATTGTCCTGCAGGGCCTCGGTACTCTTTCCCGGCGGCACGTCGATGACCTCGAGTTCCGGTGCATTCTTGTACTCCTGGGACTTATCCGGGAAAAAGCCGTCGTCACCGAACAGGAAGCCGCAACCTGACAGTGCCACCAGCATCGCCAAGCACAGCAGTCGGTTTACCAAAGGAATAATACGCATCAGATACCCGCGGCCTCCATCGCTGCCAGAACCTGGCCATGGAAAGACGCATCAAGTTCGGTCAGTGGCAGGCGAATACCGGACTCAATCAGCTGGCGCTGTTGCATGGCCCACTTGACCGGTATCGGGTTGGCCTCCACGAAAAGTGCCTCATTCAATAGGGCCAGGCTACTGTCCACCGCTTCAGCACCTTCACGATCGCCAGCCGCTGCCAGGCGACACAATTCAGCGACTTTGGCAGGTGCTATATTGGCTGTCACCGAGATATTTCCGTGCCCACCGGCTAGGATCAATTCCATCGCGGTGGGATCATCGCCAGAGTAAATGGCAAAACCCTCAGGCGCCCGTGCGATCAAGTCCCGGCCACGTTCCAGGTCTCCCGTGGCATCTTTGACCGCAACAATATTTTCAATTTTGGCGAGTTCCAGCGTGGTATCGTTGGACATATCCACCGACGTCCGCCCCGGCACGTTGTACAGTATGTTGGGAATCGCCACGGCACCGGCAATCGCCTTGAAGTGCTCGAACAGGCCGCGCTGGGTCGGCTTGTTGTAATACGGGGTGACCAGGAGGCAGGCGTCAGCGCCGGCGTCTGCGGCCGCCCGGGTTAATTCAATGGCTTCGCGCGTGGAGTTGGAACCAGTACCAGCGACCACGGGTATCCTTCCGGCAATCGCATCAACGGTATACTTAATCACCTCGCAGTGCTCAGGCGTACTGAGGGTCGCGCTCTCCCCCGTCGTGCCAACAGAGCCGATCGCCGCGGTCCCGGACTGCAAATGCAGGTCGAGAATACGGTCCAGGCTGGCCCAGTCCACACTGCCATCAGCGTGCATTGGGGTAACCAGGGCGACAATACTGCCGGTTATCATGACTCACTCCAGACTACTAACGAGCGCACAGTGCTCCTGCGCGCCTCGGGAAAGCCGCAATTATCCATGACAGGGGCTGGAACACAACCAGATTGCAGTAAAATAGACGGGCCATAGCTGGCACCGTTACCGAGAGGCCTTGAAAATGAAAGCTACCCGCCACTATCGACAGTTGCTCGTCACTGTTCTAGCGCTGCTCCTGGCACACAATCACTCCGCAATTGCCGAAGTAGAGATTGGCGAGCTGTCCTATCTGGATCTTGGCTATATGCAGCAACAGCGAGAGCTGGTTGGGGAGCTCACCGAGCGCAACCTGGGCCGCAAACTCACCGGTGATAAAGACAACGATCTCAAGCTGTTACAAGCGCTGCTGGACCGCAGGGTTGTCAGCAATGACCAAACCCGCGAGTTGCAGGCTATGGGGCTGGTCATGGGGGACTTACTGTCCGCCGAGCTGGGACTGGACTGGGTTATCTATGAAGACGAACTGGGCCGCAGCCGCGCCCTGAGGTATCGACAGATCGATCACTACCTGTTCCCGATGACCATGATCGCGCGACGGCGTGAAGCGGGCAATATGGAACCGGTGCAAGAAATCTATAACAAGGCGGCGGCCAGTATGTCGGCGCATATCGAGCCCCTGCCGTTCCAATAGCGCGGTTGGCATTTACAAGTGCGCCGTTTAGACTGGTTTAAACCCGCTCGCTACGGCTACTTGCTGCATGACTGACCAGGCACCAGCCTTTCGACTGGATCACGATGATCAGGAGCGAACGGCACTCAAGATCAGTGGAGACTGGGTGCAGGGACAGCAAGCACCTGACTTCGCAGAGCTTCGCAGCGAACTGGCTGCCGCCCTGCCCCAACATGTGGAAATAGACTGCAGCGACCTGGGCGACTGGGACTCCATTCTCATGGCGTTCCTCCTGCAATGCTTCAACTACTGTCGCGAATCCAAGATTGACCTCGATACTGACAAACTGCCCGAGGGCGCCCGGCGGCTACTGGACGTAGCCACTGCGGTGGCACCCCATAAAACGCCAACCGAGACGAGTGCGGGGGCCTGGCTGGGCGCAATAAACCCCATGCATAAGATTAAGCAGGCCCTGGGGGATCTTCGGGAATCGCTGGCGTTCATCGGGGAGGTGGCCATCGCCCTCGTCAACCTTGCCCTTGGGCGCGCCAATACCCGGTTCTCTGACTTCCGCAATTTCTGCTACCAGGCCGGCCCCGATGCCTTTGCCATCATCAGCCTGACCAGTGTTTTGGTGGGCATGATCCTCGCCTACCTGGGTGCCGTACAGCTACAGCAATTTGGCGCCGAAATTTACGTGGCAGACCTGGTCGTCATTGGCATGCTCAGGGAAATGGGTGTGCTGATGACGGCGGTCGTGATGGCCGGCCGCACCGGCGCGGCCTACGCTGCCCAACTGGGAACCATGCAGACCAATGAAGAGGTGGATGCCATTACCACCATGGGTATATCACCCGTGGAATTCCTGGTGGTGCCGCGAATGCTGGCGTTGATTGCGATGATGCCGTTGCTAACCGTCTATGCCAACCTGCTGGGCATGGTTGGCGGCGGAATCGTGGCTGGTGGCATGGGGATCACTCCGCTGCAGTACATCAACCAGGCTGAGACAGCATTGACTGTGACGCACTTTGGAGTGGGTATGATCAAGAGCGTGGTCTTTGGCGTACTGATCGCCATCGCCGGATGCCGCTCCGGTATCAATTCCGGACGCAGCTCAGCCGCAGTTGGCCAGGCCGCCACCGAAGCCGTGGTCACTGCCATCGTCTACCTGATCGTTGCTGATGCCGCGATCAATATCCTTTTCCAACAGTTGGGCATCTGATCGTGGTATCCGAAGCACATATCACCGTACGGGATGTCACCATGGCCTACGGTCCGCTGGTGATACAGCGCGACCTGAACTTCGATATCCATCGGGGAGATATCTTCGTGATCATGGGTGGCAGCGGATGCGGCAAAAGCACCCTGCTCAAACACATGCTGGGCCTGATAGAGCCGGCCAAAGGCGATATTCTCTACAGCGGCACCAGCTTCACCCACGCGAGCGCCATGGACAAGGAACAGATGCGCCAGCGCTGGGGCATTACATACCAGTCAGGCGGCCTGTTCAGTGCTATGAGCCTTGCAGAAAATGTCTCGCTACCCCTGCAGCTCTATACGGACTACAGCCGGGAAGACATTGCGAACATCGTCGCCTACAAACTCTCCCTGGTCGGACTGGGTGGCTACCAGGACTACTACCCATCGGAAATCAGTGGCGGCATGCGCAAACGAGCTGCGCTGGCGCGCGCTATCGCGCTGGACCCGGAGATTCTGTTCTTCGACGAACCTTCGGCCGGCCTTGACCCGATAAGCTCCCGACTGCTGGATGAGTTGATTGTCCAACTGAAGGAGTCAATTGGCGCTACCGTGGTGATGGTTACCCACGAGCTGCCCAGTATTTTCGATATCGCCACTAACTCCGTCTATCTCGACGCCAATACGCGGACCATGATCGACTACGGTGACCCGCGCTACCTGCGCGATAACAGCGAACAGCCGGTTGTGAGACAATTCCTCGCGCGCGGTATCCATACCTCTGAAGAGGAAAGTGCATGACTGAAAAACCGCACACAGTTGCCATCGGCTCATTTCTCGTCGGCGCACTGCTCATCGCGATCTCGGGCCTCATCTTTGTCGGCGGATCCGGGTTTGGCAGTGACCGCGACAAGGTTGTGATGGTATTCGACGGTTCCGTGAAAGGGCTGTCCCTGGGCGCCCCCGTGGCGCTGCGAGGTGTTCAGATTGGGCAGGTTACCGATATTCGGCTGATTTTTGATACGGATACCGTCGACGTCATCATGCAGGTAGAAGCAGAAATCAGTAACCAGAATATTCGGCGACGGGGCAGCCACAACAGTGAGGACTTCACCGAAGAGCTGATTGCCCGGGGTATGCGCGCACAATTAAATACCCAGAGCATTCTTACCGGCCTGCTTTACATCCAGCTCGACTTCTTCCCGGACGCCCCGGTTAACCTGGCAGATATCGACTCCAAATACATCCAGTTACCCACTGTGCCCACCGAACTGGAACGATTGACCCGCGAACTGGAATCCATCAACTGGGCCCAGTTGGCCAAGGACCTCAAGGAAATTGCCAGCGGTCTGAAGCAGTTTATCGGCAGCGATAGCTTCCAGGGGCTGCCCGCCGAATTGCAGTCGACACTGGGCTCTTACGAACAGCTGAGCGAGAACCTCCAACAGCTACTCGATAGCTCCGGACCCAAGCTGAACCGCGTGCTTGACGGCACCGGCGATACTATTGACACCTTCAATGCGGAACTACCCGCGCTGTCAGCGCTGGCCAAGGAGAACCTGAACCTGCTGGACGATGCCCTGATTGCGTTCGAGGAGGCAATGGCTGAAATCGACGCCTTGGTATCGGCTGATTCCGCAACCACCTACGAACTCAACAAGGCGCTGCGGGAACTGGCGCAGGCGGGCCGGGCGCTGCAACTACTGGCCAAAACCCTGGAAGAGCAACCTGAGGCGCTGCTGCGCGGCAAGAGTGAGGAAAAGAAATGACCCGAGTTAAATCGTCTCTCCTGCTGATCTCAGTGCTGGCACTGGTCAGTGCCTGTGGCACCACGCCGCCCAGCGATTACTACCTGCTGGCCGCACGATCCGGTTCGCCTCCGACCGGGCAGACGCCCTCATTGGGCGTGGGACCGGTCAGCGTACCCGAGTATCTGAATCGCAACAGCATGGTCTATAACCGCTCCGGCACCAAGCTCGACGTCGCTACCTACGCCCGCTGGGCCGAGCCGCTGGAGGCGGGTATTTCGCGCGTACTGAGCCTGAACCTGGCTATCAATCTCAATACCGAGGACATACAGGACTTCCCCTGGCATACGAGCAGGGCTCCCGACTACTCCGTCGCCGTCCGGGTACTGGAACTGGACGCCAATAGCACCCGTGCCAGACTCGTCGCGGAATGGAGCCTGAGACGAAACTCAGGGGAAAACGGTACGCTGCGCCGGATCAGTCAGTTGGAGCTGGCGACGGGCGGGAGCGAACTGTCACCAGACGATGTCGCCCAGGCTTACAGCAGCCTGCTCGGTGAGCTCAGCGACAGGATCGCTACTGCGATCAAGGACAGCATGTCAGCTGGCGAAGCTGCCGGCTAGGCATCAGCCGCCTGTTGGTCAGAAGTCGTCGGGGCGCATCATCGCATCCGATCCGCCGTCCACGAAAAAGATCGAACCGCACACAAAATCCGCTGCAGGACTGAGCATGAACCGCATCACGCTGGCTATCTGCTCTGGCTGCGCCGTAGCCCCCATGGGTACCGTCTCACCGAAATCGCGCATCAGCTGCCCAAACTGGTCGTCAGCGAAAACCTGTTCGGTCAGTGGTGTCATGGTAATGCCGGGCGCCACCGCATTCATGCGCACGCCTGCCTTGGCGTAGTCGACCACATTGCGTCGCATCCACAAGGTGATGGCCCGTTTGGAACCGGCGTAGGCGGAATGGCCATCCCGCCCGTCGATGTCGGCGCAAGCCGCGGCCTCGTCACCGGCCAGGCAGGCCTGCACAAAACTGTCATCGGTGGGCATCATGGGTGCGGAGTTGGATGACACCAGCAACACACTGCCCCGTTTCTTGCCGATAAGCTCCTTGAGACCCGCTACCGTCTCAATCACGCCGAAATAATTGACCTTCGCGATCAGCGATAGGGGTTTCGCCACGGGTGGCAAGCCCGCGCAGGGGATAAATCCGTCCAGCCCGTCGGGTGCGCGCTCGCTTATCCCGACAACGGCAGCCTCCCGGCCTTCAGCCGTTGACAGGTCAGCAATAATATCGCCTTCCTTGATATCAACCGAAATCACCTCATGGCCGTCGGCAACCAGTTGGTCCTTAAGGGCGGCACCGATACCGGTAGCTCCGCCAGTCATTGCATATGTCGCCATTCCCCTGCTCCTGTCGCGTAACGTTGCCTTGGCCTATCACCAGGCGCGGGGCATTTTCCCTCAACCCAGTCAGCCGGTACAGGGCGCGTTGGGCCAGTAATCGCTGGCGGTTCAGTTAACTGGCACGCCAACCCGGGGCCCGCGGCTGATCGAGGCATTAATGTTAGCTATAACTATCTATTTATAGGAAATAACCCCCCTTTCAGATACTATTCAGCTAACGCTGGCATAAGACGGCCGCAAAGAACGGCCACAGTCCAAAAACAACCCGGGGGGGTTCACTACAATGACGATTTTTTCTACCCAGGCTGGCACCAGCACTGACCCACGCCCATGCGCCAAAAGGCTGGCACTGGCTGTTTCAGCGGTCATTGCCACGTCCGCTCAGGCACAGGAACCCGAGGCCGTTAGCCGCTACAACCTGCAGTTAGAAGAAGTGGTGGTCACTGCGCAGAAACGTGAAGAGGACTTCATGACCGTCCCTGCCTCCGTCAGCGCCTTTACCACCCAGGATATGATCAACACGGGTGCCGCAACGATCCAGGATATCGACGCCTTCATACCGGGACTGGATACCGACGATAGCACCAGTGGCAGCACCCAGATGAAGATTGAAATCCGAGGCGTGAGCAGCCCCAATATCAGCTCTGGCCAGGACCCCTCTGTGGCTACGTTCTACGATGGTTCCTATATGCCCCGGGCGGTCACTTCCATTCCCTTCACTGACATCGCGCGCACCGAGGTTCTCAAAGGACCACAGGG
>CAZPVJ010000140.1:0-17861 GCA_964590005.1 uncultured Alteromonadaceae bacterium
GCCTTTACCCGCAACCCCTCCACCGGCGAGCGCACCTTTTTTGGCGAATACCTGTTCAACGCCGCCGGCGAGGACGTGGTCGCCGGCATACGCACCCCCTTACCGGTGTCCTCCCTGCAGGAGCGCATGCCGTCGATCTACGATGAGCTGCACAAGACCCAGGCGCTGCTGGAAGAACATTACCGCGATATGCAGGATATCGAGTTCACCGTGCAGGAAGGCAAGTTCTACATGCTGCAAACTCGCAGCGGAAAGCGCACAGGGCGAGCCTCTATCAAGATCGCTGTCGACATGGTTAACGAAGGTTTGATCGGCGAAAAGGAAGCACTGATGAGAGTGTCGCCTGAACACGTAGAGGCTTTCCTTCACCCCATGGTCGATCCGGCTGCAAAAACCGACATTATCGCCACCGGACTACCGGCAAGCCCCGGCGGAGCCACCGGCAAGGTCGTGTTCTCGGCGGATGAGGCGGTAGAGACAGCCAAAGACGGCAGCGCGGTGGTTCTCGTGCGACGCGAAACCACACCTGAAGATATCCATGGCATGAAGGTGGCAGAGGGTATCCTGACTGAACTGGGCGGGATGACATCCCACGCCGCTGTTGTTGCCCGCGGTATGGGGGTTTGCGCCATTACCGGTTGTGGTGGACTTACCATCGACTACGAAGCCGGTACCGCGCAAACAGGTGACGGGGTGCTTATCCGAAGGGGGGACGTTATTACCCTCGATGGCACCGCGGGAGAAGTCATGCTGGGCGATGTGCCGAAAACGGAGGCCAGTTCCAGCGATGACTTCCAGGTACTACTGTCCTGGGCGGACAAGTACCGTCGCCTGAAGGTGCGGGCCAACGCCGAGACGCCGGAAGACGCCGCCAAAGCGAGGGAGCTGGGGGCGGAAGGTATCGGCCTTTGTCGCACCGAGCACATGTTTTTCGAGTCCGACCGAATCGACAACATGCGCGCGATGATCCTCGCAGAGAACAAAAAGGAGAGAAAAAAATACCTGAAGAAGTTGCTCAAATATCAACAGGAGGACATGCTCGCCCTATTCCGCGAAATGGATGGCTTGCCGGTAACCGTTCGTCTGCTGGACCCGCCACTGCATGAATTCCTGCCACACAGCGAAGAGGATATCTTGGCGCTGGCCGACCGCCTGGGCAAATCCGCCGACCAGATTCGCAACGCCACTGAACACCTGAGCGAGGTCAACCCGATGCTGGGATTTCGCGGTTGCCGTCTATCCGTACTGATGCCCGAAATTACCGAAATGCAAGTCAGGGCGATTATTGGTGCTGCGGTAGAGGCCGTCGAACAGGGACTGCGCCCATTCCCGGAGATCATGATACCGCTGGTGGTGAACGTTCGTGAGATCCGCCTGATCAATGACATCATCGACCACGGCATTCACAAGGTTTTGAAAGAGAAGTCGGTTTCCATTCCCTACAAGATAGGTACGATGATGGAAACACCTCGCGCCTGCCTCGGCGCGGACAGGCTTGCCGGCGCTGTCGAATTCATGAGTTTTGGCACGAATGACCTGACCCAGATGACCTACGGCTTTTCCAGGGACGATGCCGGGCGTTTCATCCCCGATTACCTCGACAAGAAATTGATCGAGAGCGATCCATTTGTCTCGCTCGACCAGCGTGCCGTGGGCAGGCTGATGGAGATGGCTGTTAGCGAATCACGAGCGCGAAAAAAGGGTATCAAGTACGGTATCTGCGGGGAACATGGCGGAGACCCCCGGTCAGTTCGCTTCTGCCACGACCTGGGCCTGGACTATGTGTCCTGTAGCCCCTACCGGGTACCGATCGCCAGAATCGCCGCTGCGCAAGCCAATGTTGGCGCCGAATCAAGCGACTGATCCGAGCGCAACCGGCTTGCTTGTACATCACCGGGCGGTTGGCGATACTGTGTCACTAACGCCGCCGCGGGGGCGGGCGACATCTGACTGCTGATGGACACAACTGAAATGGCTGACAACGGTTGGCAGGTTTTCGACCTGGCCGAAATCAAGCAAAAGCTGACGGGCAATCCCGTTGAGTACCTGGAATTCCTTAATGTCCCGGCGCTCAACTGCGGTCTGTACTCACTGGCGGCCGGTAGCAAGGACATGCAGGCTCCCCACGACGAGGACGAAGTTTACCTGGTGCTGACAGGCAAGGCCCGAATGCAGCTGGGTGATGAAGAACGCGAGGTGGGACCCGGCTCACTACTTTATGTCAGCGCGACCACCGAACATTCTTTTTTTGAAATCGAAGAGGATATGACCCTGCTGGTTTTCTTCGCTTCGGTACAGATCGATACCACCGCCGGCGCTTAGAGCGAAGCGGTTATTGCCCCCCAGTACCTGAAGATCAGGGTGCCCAGGAAAGTACCCAGTGCGTAACCCAACACGCCTACCAGAACGCCCGGCGTAACCAGATCACGCCACCCCTTGGTCGCTGCAAGCGCCGGTGCTGTCGTGGCTCCCAAAATCGCTGCGTTCGATGCGATAATCAGTTCGGGCAGCGTAAGCCCCAACATGGCACCCACCCCGAATGTGACCAAAGCGTGCAGGGTAAGCAGGATCAGGACCAGCAATATCAGCAAGGGGGCAACCTGCAACATCGCTGCTACATTGGCGCCAGCCGCAATAGCGGCAAAGAAAACAAATGACAGCGCGACCCCCAACTCGAAACTGCCCGCTAACACGCGAGTAACGCCCGGAAACACGGTGGCCACCAGCAAGGTCAGGCCACTGATAACAACGTAACGCCAGCCCTCCAAACCCAGCCAGCCAACGAGCCCATCGCCTACTGCCACGATGGACAGGGCAGCAGCAAGCGCCAGGGTCAGAGACATCGCAGTCACCATCGGTGCGGCCACGTCGTCACCGGCGGGTGCCTCGCGATGGCTGGCAAACCGACGGGCCAGCCATACCCAACCAGGCATCAACGCCAGCAATCCCAGGTATAGCGCGCTGAACAGGTTGTCAGCGGCGGTCGCGGCCGAGAAGAACGAGGCATCGCGGCTCAGGCCGGTTATCTCGCCCAGGGCGGCATAGTTTACCGAGCCGCCTATATAGGTAGATGCAAACAATCCCGCTATCGCCGCTTCGCGCTGCTCCTGTGGAATGTTCGCGGCCGCCCCCAGGCTGCCCAGATCCAGCGCCAGCACCGCGACTGTAACGCCGACTACCGTGCCAATACTGGCCAGCAAAAACGCCGCCGTCATACGCGTGGTTTCGAACAATATTTTGCGCAAGTCCGCCTGGAACAGAAATAGCGGTATCAGGACGGGCACGAGATAGCTGAACACGAAACCGTAAGCGGGAGCATCATGGGGAATGACACCCAGGTTGGCCGCTGCTATGGCCAACAATATGGCGATGACTGCGCCGGTTAGTTGAGCACCCACCCGGGTTTTTTCCAGCACAAAGCCGGCACCGGCAATCACGAAAAGTCCCGCCATAACAGCGAGATGGTCAGTGGATGAAATCAGAGACATGCCTTGCCGCTTCCCTGCTCAAAAAGCCCTACTGTAGCACGCCCCCCGCCCAGTACACCGGACCTTGCAGTCCCGGGATGCCAACCGTGCCAATACGAGTCTGCTACACTCGCCTCACCACGACACTGAGGGTGACAAAACCATGAAGACCCACTCCGCTTTCGATGCCGACAACGTGGCCGTCATTACTGGCGGCGCCGACGGGATCGGGCTAGCCGCAGCCCGCGCGTTCCACGCTCGCAACATGCGGGTCTGTATCGCCGATCTGGATGAAGCGCGGCTGGAAGCCGCCGCCGCGGAATTGCCGGGCGCACTGGCGGTGGTAACTGATGTTGCAGATTATGAGCAAGTAGTGGCGCTGAGGGAGAAAGCGTACGATTCCTTCGGACAGGTTGACGTACTAATGAATAACGCCGGCATTGGGCGTCCGACGGGCGCCTGGACCGAGCGGGACAACTGGCAAGCCGTACTCTCCGTCAACCTCGGGGGTGTCATCAACGGCACGCAGGCTTTTACCCAGCACATGCTGGAGCAACAAACACCGGGGCTTATCATCAACACCGGTTCCAAGCAGGGTATTACCATGCCGCCCGGAAACCCGGCCTACAACGTCAGTAAAGCGGGGGTAAAAGCCCTCACCGAGGCGCTGCAACATGAACTGCGTGATACGGCAGGCAGCCAACTGTCCGCGCACTTGTTGGTGCCCGGCTTTACTTTCACCGGCATGATCAGGAAATTTATCCAGGAGCAGCCGCCTTCATCCTGGAGTCCGGATCAGGTCATCGATTTTATGATCGAGCGGGTTAGCGCGGGCGACTTTTACGTAATCTGCCCTGACAACGATGTAGACCGGGCAACGGATAACAAGCGTATGGCGTGGACCATGGGTGACCTGATCAATAATAGACCTCCGCTATCTCGCTGGCACAGCGATTACGCGGCTGAATTTGAAGCTTTTATGACCGACGGCGACTCCGACTAGCACGCCAGAATTTTGAAACTCATCTACACACACCCCAGTAATATTGTGGTCGCACAGGCGCGCAACACTCTGGATCGGGCTGGTATCGAGAGCACGCTGCGCAACGAATACGCCAGCGGTGCACTGGGAGAACTGGCCCCTATCGACACCTGGCCGGAACTGTGGGTGGTCAGGGACCGGGATGTTGAACGCGCCCGCATCGCGCTGGAGAATGCCCATGCGGCCGTCGAAGCGGCTGATTGGCACTGCGGCAGCTGCGAGGCAAATAGTCCGGACACTTTTGACTTCTGCTGGCGTTGCGGAAAAGAGCGAAAATACGCTTAAGATTGGTGGCAAAACCTGCTATTTTGTCGCGCTATTTTTGATCGCTTAGGAGCTTCTTCGTGACCGCAAGTTTTTACCCACCACAACGCACCCTGATGGGACCGGGTCCCTCCGATGTATCACCGCGCGTCCTGGGTGCCCTGGGCAGGCCTACCATCGGCCACCTGGACCCTTTGTTCGTGCAGTTAATGGATGAGATCAAAAGCCTGCTGCAATACGCGTTCCAGACCAGCAATGAATTGACTATCCCGATCTCTGCGCCCGGATCTGCCGGTATGGAGGCATGCTTCGTCAACCTGGTTTCACCCGGCGATACGGTAATCGTCTGCCAGAATGGGGTGTTTGGTGGACGAATGAAAGAAAACGTCGAGCGGTGTGGTGCCACTGCCGTCATGGTCGAAGATGCCTGGGGCACACCAGTTGACCTCGACAAGGTCGCCAGCGCTTTCGATGCACATCCGGAGGCAAACCTGTTGGCATTTGTCCACGCCGAAACCTCCACAGGCGTGCGCAGCGATGCCGAGGCATTGTGCAAGCTGGCCCGGGAACGGGGTGCCCTGTCCATCGTGGATACGGTTACATCACTGGGGGGTATTGAGCTTAAAGTCGACGAATGGGGAGCAGACGCTGTCTACTCGGGCACCCAGAAATGCCTGTCATGTATCCCGGGAATATCACCGGTCACGTTCAGCCCACGGGCGGTGGAGCGCATTCAGGCGCGCTCGCACCGGGTACAGAGCTGGTTTCTGGATATGCAGCTGGTCATGGGCTACTGGGGTGGCTCAGCCAAGAGGGCTTACCACCACACTGCTCCAGTTAACGACCTCTACGCCCTGCATGAATCGCTGGTCATGCTGCAGGAAGAGGGCCTGGAAGCGAGCCACGCACGGCACTTACACAATCACCAGGCCCTGGTTGCCGGCCTGGAAGCCATGGGACTGTCCATGGCAGTAGAGGCTGACTACCGCCTGCCACAACTTAATTCCGTCGAGATACCCGAGGGTATCGACGACGCCACGGTTCGCTCGGCGCTGTTGAACGAGTACAACCTTGAGATCGGCGCTGGCCTGGGTGCCCTGGCTGGGAAAACCTGGCGCATAGGCCTCATGGGCTTTGCCAGTAACGAAAAGAACGTTCTTCTTTGTCTGACAGCGCTGGAAGCGGTACTGGGCCGTCAAGGTCACGCGGTTACTGCAGGTGCCGGCTTATCCGCCGCCCAGGAATTGTTCAACCGCTAAACCGCCCTCGCCCGCCAACATGCCCCATAAGTGCGCCACACTGTCCTGCCCCGGATCACGGTGGGTGGTGTAGCGCACGTGCCTATCGATGGGGACCCCGGGCACCAGCTCGATACTCCACAAAGCAGCTACCTCGTTCGGTATCAGTGAATAGCGTATATCGATCACCCGGTTCGCTATCTTGGGGTCGCGGGCAATATAGCCGTTACTGAACCAGCGGAATCGCTCGACGTCCAGCGCCTGCTGGGAATTGGGGTCTAGCCAGGGCAGGTCTCGGGCCAGCTCCAGCTTGGCGACGGATTCACCGGGAAAAACTCGCGGCACCCAGCCGGTTCTCACTGCATCCACGTAGAACCTGCTGTCGGTCTCATAGACCACTTTCCAGACCAGGATATTGGCAAAACTCGGTTTGGCTTCCAAACGCAGGGGGGTATGGCCCCGGCTCTCGGCAAGGGACTCACCGACCGCCATCGCCGTGTTGCGGTTCCACAATCCCAGGGCCAGGTAAGCCATCGCCCACACCAGCGCCAGCCGTGCCAGCTGCGGTCGCTGCCGGAGACCGGCAAAAAGTACCAGCAGCAGGATCGGCAGTGTAAACACTGGATCGATCACCGATACGGTGTTCCAGGCGATGCGCATGTCGCTGAATGGCCAGAACAGCATGGTGCCGTAGGTGGTACAGGCATCCAGCACCGCGTGCGTCGCATAGCCGAGGGTGCAGAACAACAAGGTTCTGTTAAACGGTAGCTGGCGATGACGACCGAACACCGCGTGCAGGAACAACGCGCAGAGCAACCCGCCTACGGGAATGAAAATCAGCGCATGAGTAAACTGGCGATGATACTCCAGGAATAGCAAGGGGTCCTCGGCGGAGCGAATCAGCACATCGAGGTCTGGGGCCATCCCTGCCAGGAAGCCCAGCAGGCCGGCGCTCACTGCGTCTCCGCGTCTCGCCACGGCCTGTGGCAGGGAGGCGCCGATAACACCCTGGGTCAGCGGATCCAAATAAAACTCCCTACTTCGGAAGCTGCGTACATCTGCACTATCGTTTACCCTCTTCAAAGCCCCTGGCAGTCAGGCCTTACGCTACCCAATTGCGGCGATCGATGCCACTGTCAAGAGCCTGCATAAAATTCACAATACGTCGAACACAGGACTAAATACGTGGTCAAATACGTCAACAACAAGACAAATGGATGACCCTTGGGAGCTCAATAATGGACAATCTGAAGCTTATCGCGGCCGCGGGCACGCTGTTGTTAACGGCCTGCACCACCAATCCTTATACCGGCGAACAACAGGCCAGTAAAGCCGCGACCTACGGCGCCGGGGCCGCCGCTGTTTGCGGCCTCGTCGGCGCAATAGACTCCGGTAAACACGCTCGCAACGCGGCCCTGGGCTGTGGCATCGTTGGTGCCGGGGTTGGCGCCTACATGGATGTGCAGGAAGCGAAGCTGCGCGAACAACTGGAAGGCACCGGCGTTCGCGTGGTTCGTGAGGGAGACAATATTCGCCTGGTTATGCCGGGCAATATCACCTTCCAGACCGACTCCTACAATCTGCGTGGGGACTTCTACCCCGTTCTCAACTCGGTCGGCGAGGTGCTGGCAAAATACGCCGACACCACGATCCGGGTGAGCGGGCACACTGACAACACCGGGAGTCGCGCCTACAACCAGACCCTGTCGGAGCGCCGGGCAGGCAGTGTTGCCGATTACCTTGTCACACGGCAGGTGATAAGAACACGCATGCTGGTAGAGGGCCTGGCATTTGATCAACCCATCGCCGACAACAGTAGCAGCAGCGGGCGGGCGCAGAATCGCCGGGTTGAACTGTACATACTGCCCCAGGCGTAACGGGCAGTTCAGGCCTCGGCATCGCGAGCAGCGAGCCGCCCCAGGTTAGATTCGTGCACGCTCTGGGAAATGCGATAGGAGAACATGACCAGCAACATCAGCATGTAAAGTCCAAACAGTAGAGGGGCGTAGACTATCCCCAGGTTGAATATGATCTGGGGCTCCACCTCTCCGGGCACCGCATTTTCCGGAAACTGCACTACCGTCAGCAAGGTCGTGGCCATGATGACACCGATACCCGATACCCCTTTTCGAACCAAATTCCGCGCGGCAAAGAATACGCCCTCGGAGCGACGACCCGTGCGCAACTCACTCTCCTCTACGACGTCAGCGATCATGCTGTCGACCAGTATCGCCTGCGAAACGATCAGCGTGATATCAATAAAGTTCATCACCAGGATGGTATAAAACAGCTCCGGCGTACCGTTCTCCGGAAACCAGCCCGCGCTGCGCAACGCATAGGGCAGGACAGCAAGTCCGGCGGCGCTGGCGCCGATACTGATTGCGGCGTGCTTCTTGCCCAGTCGGCGACTGACCAGTGGCGCCAGGTGAAAGGCAAAGAAGGCCGCACCAAACAGGGAAAGGCTGATCAGGGACAGCTGCCGATTATCGAATTCCCAGTAGAAACTCGACACATAAATTGTCATGGCAGCCGACAGGCCCGTTGCCATCGCGCCGAAAATCGCCGCGAGAAAAAGTGCACGAAACGAGTTGTTTTTCAGGGTTTCGATTGTCTCCTGCGCCACCTGGCGCAGGGAAGGTCGGGTCCGTACGGGTGGTTTATGAAGGGCGGGGATGTGCCGATGCGTACCCAATGCGGAAACCAATACCGCCACCATCATGACACCGCTCGCCACCAGGCCGTAACTCTCATAGCCCTCTCGGTTTAACACCCCTACCGGCTGCTCGTCCGACGGCACCAGGAAATACGCATAAGCCACAACGGACATGGTTAATCCGCCCCACCAGCCGAAAAAATGCCGGTAGCTCAGAAACTCGGTTCGGCGGTGGTAGTCCTGGGTGAGCTCAGCGACCAGTGACGAACTGGGAATCTCATACAAGGTGATACACAGGCGCACCAGAATAGCCGTTACGAGAAACCAGGCGAACAACAGTCCATTGGAGAGGTCCTGGGGCGGGTTCCACAACAGGAAGTAAGAAATCGCGACGGGCACCAGCGATCCATACATAAACGGGTGTCGCCTGCCCCAGCGACTGTGGTAATTATCGGAGATACTGCCGACCAGCGGATCGGAAATCGCATCTATCAACAAGGCGGCGAAAATACCCGCGCCAACCCATTGCTGGGGGAGACCCAGTACCTGGTTGTAGTAAAGCAATAAAAAGTAGGAGAAGCCATTGTCCTTCACCCCATAGGCGATGGCGCCTACACCGTAGAAAAACTTGGTTACCCTGGAATCAGTTGCCGTAGAGCCGCGCATCAATCGATATCGAATCCGTAATAGAGGTCAATGGAGTTTTCCAGTCGGCTGACCACCTCCAGCCATAATCGCGTTTGCAGGTAAAAGCGTGCGGTAAGCACATTGATCGGCTCATACAGCCCAACGCCGTAGGACAGGTAAATTCGATCACCGATAAATCCACCCACCGTCGCCGCGGTGTCATCGGCTGTGCCCTCGGCACCAAACTCCACATTGCTTATGCCGGGAATATTGTTTAGCTCCGACATCACCGCAGACTGGTTGATCACCCCTGTCCCCAGGGACAATGCCACAGCCGTCCCGTCGGCACCAGCACCGGCATCGAGGCCGCGCCCCCTGACGAGATAGGACAAGACCTCTGTCTGGGACATTGCGGGATCAGAATACACCTCGAGCACAGGCTCCTCCGCACTGCCCAGCACAGCCACGCCCACTCTGACCTGTTCCTGGGTTATATCCCGCTCCGCTCGCACATTCAGCTGGGGGTTGCCGGGATCGCCTACGAAAGCCACCGTGCCCTGTTTGATTTGCAGCCGCTGGCCGTACGCCCTGACCTCGCCGCCCACCACGTTGAGATTACCAAAAAGCTGTATGGGTTTACCCAGCTCCTGGATGAGACGGAGGTCTCCCCCCACCGTGGCATCAATTTCCCGACCGCGAAGGCGAAATCGATCGCGTATCTTGACCCTCAGGTTGAGCTGGGTATCGAACGGGCGCGCCGCCTCAAGCACGTTACCCGCGTAATCGACCTCGATAACATCCGAGGAAACATCAACACTGCCCTCGGGAAGTTGATCCGCCTCCCCCAGTCCATCGTGGACGGTAACCAGCCCTTCCAGGCTCAACAAACCATCGCTTGCTTTCAGGCTCAACTGATGTGACAGCTCGGCCTCACTGTCGGGGGGCAATAACAATTGGTGCCTCTCCCCCGTCAGTGTCAGGTTGAGCTCCGGGTCAGCTGACCATTGCAGAGCCCCAGCGATAAGCAACTCTCCGCCCCCCAGGAGCCCCCGCCCAGAAATCTCGGCTTGCTCACCGGTGAGTATCATATCGACGAAAACATCCGTCATCGAGGTAGGATTAGCGTGAACGGCCGCCGCACCATCGGCTAGCTGTAGCTTACCGTTTGCCTGGGGCTGGTCCAGGGTACCCCCGAGACGAATGCTGCCGCCAACAACGCCCTCCAATCGGGCCAGAGAAGGCAGCAAGGGCCTCAAGGCTTTCAGGCGCAGATTGGCGAACTCCAGCTGCCCGCTGAGCGGAGCCGTGCGCTGAGCGGGCAGCGCAAGCTCCACTTCCACTGCGCCGCCCTCCTCACGCTGCATATCAGCCTGCAATAACAACTTGCCTTCGTGTCGGCGAACGTTGGCCCTGACACTGTCCCAGGACACGCTGGCGGAATCTTCATCGCTGTAATGGCGAGTCAAGCGCGTGTCAAAGGTCTGGGCTTGCAGCGTTAATTCAGTCTCTTCCCCCGGGGCCCAGCTGCTTTCCATGGCAGCGTCTATTGTCCCGGTCACCTCCATTCCGGGCGGGAAAAAACCGGCGATAAACGCCATATCGCCATTCAGCGCCAGACCCAGCTTACCCGCCATACCCACGAGCTGCTGACCCGTGGCGCATACACGGGTACCGGGGCCTTGCCAGCAATGCGGCGAGACCGACAGGGTGTCTTCCTGCTCGCCCCAGGCCAGTGCCACGGCTTCTGACAAGCGCCAATCACCCAGGGGCGTGGACAACTGACCGGGCAATAACTCACCCTGCCAAACGCCACCTGCCAGATTGCCACGCGCCCGCAGTTCTCCTGTCACATCTCCTCTAAGGCCCAGGCGCCCGGCCTGCGACACGCTATCGCCATTAATAGCCAACTCGAGCGAATCAAGGCCGGCGTTAGCCATCGACAGGTCAGTAGCCCTTAAACTGGCTTTAAAGGGTTGTTGATCTGTCAGTGAAGCATCGAGATTAAAGTGGAGGCCGGACGATTCGAAGCCCTCCCAGGCAAAGTTTTCAACGGACCCCGCAACGGCCAGGTCCTCTCTATTGCCTGACAGGGTCGCGTCCAGCCTCACCCGCCCCCGGCTCCCCACCTGCCAGCGCGACAGATCGTCCAGGGTGACCAGCAGACGGCCAGAATCAGCGCCCGACGCAAGGGTTCTAAGTTTCACCGTCGCCCCGTTTATCTCACCATCCAGCGATCCTTCGGTAATCAATCGGCTTGAAGAGAAGCCATAGTCGCCACGAAAGAAAGCGGGCAGTTCGTTGACATTGCCCTTTAGATCGATGTCATACAGGGCCATATCCCAGGCATTCTCGGAGAGACTGCCAACTGCCGCCATCGAACCCTGAACCCTGCCGGCAAGCATCTCGTTGAAGGCCGGCAATACAATGCCGGGCGAGTGCAGCTTTAAATCAAAATCGATGGCCTCTGCATAGCGCAACTGTCCGGCGAGACTCACCTGCCCATCCTTGGCATTGCCAAGATCAAGGGCTTCCATAACCAGGAGGCCGGTCCGATGATTCCCCCGGGCATTAAAGTCGATCTTGTCATAGCCCGGGACTGACGCCGCTGCCTGCAGCTCAAACCGCTGGGCAGCCAGGTCTCCGTCGGCACCAATATGCAGGGGGGCAGTCAGTTCCAACTCCGCGGGAAAACTCTCAAGTCCGGGTAAACTCGCCAGCACCAGGGCGCCAGCCCAGTCAGCTCGCGCCTCCAGTGAGAATGGAACATCCGTATCCAGAGTTCGCACAGTGGCAGTCGCAGCAAGCGTCTGCTCACCCTCCAGTTGCCCGCTCACCTCAAGGTCAGTAATACTCCCTCGCAAATCGACGCTCACCACCCCGCCATGCAAATGGGACCAGAGGGGAGGTTCGGTCAGGCCCACTCGGGCTTGTGCCAGCAGCGGCCATCCGTCTCGCATGTGTAGCTCACCCTGCAACGCCAGGTCACCCCAGCCGGGAGAGCTGATGCGACTGTCAGTGACGATGAGGTGATCGCGCTGCCAACGCCCGCTCAGAGTGAGTGCATCATGGGTATGAGACTGCCCGGCTATCGTCCAGGCAGGTCGGCTGATAGCCAGTTGGTCAACCACCAGCGTCAATGGCAGAGATACAGATGGCAGCGTTACGGCGTCAGTTGTGCGGGTTGTATTGTCACTATCAATGCGCAGCTGGGCATCCTCGACAACTGTCTCCCCGACTTCGATCCCGGAGCCTGCCAGCACCAACGATCCCATGGCCGACCCATTGGCCCAGCTGCCGCCTGGCCAACTGACGGTGACACCAGCAATATCTAACGCTCGCGCTGTTATCGGAAACGGAAACTCGAACATCGCCGCACCAGGCGAATCGGGCGCTGTAGCGCCCTGCTCTTCCGAACCCTGCACTTCCACCGAGACCAGGCCAGCCCGGCCACGCTCGAGGCAAACCCGGCTCTGCCACAGGCATGACCTGTCGATGCGCACTTCCACATCGGATACCAGTACGTTGACCACTGAGGTGGTGACCCTGACTTCTGAGAGCTGCAAATCACCCAACAGCGCGCCACCGTCGTACCCGATAGTCAGACTATCCAGGCGGTTAACCTGGGCCAGCAGGAAACGACTACCCGCTGCGGTAAACGGCAGCAGCAAGACCACCAACAGCGCGACTGTCACCATCAAGGTGGCTATGCGGCCAAACTTTCTCAAAACTCGGCACCGATATTGACATGAAAGCGCCAGGCGGGATTGTCGTCACCGACGGGGTTAGCCAACTCCAACTTTATCGCCCCGACGGGCGTCATGTAATGAACCCCGACGCCCACGCCATAATTGATATCGAAATCGCCTTCGTCGAACGCATCACCGGCGTCGAAGAATACCGCGCTGCGCCAGGTTTCATTGATGGAATACTGGTATTCCAGGCTTCCGGTAAGCAGGCGCTCCCCACCCACAACAAATGTTTTGACCGTGCCGTCATCCTGGGGGATTTCCACCTCATTGCCGAGGGATTGGTAAGAATAGCCACGGATACTCTGCGAGCCCCCCGCGAAGAAATTGAGCGAGGGGGCCAACTGATCCCGGTCCTTGTCGGAGATCGACACTGCGCCCAACTCACTGCGAGCAACCAGTCTGTGACCCTCCGCAAGAGGGGCGACAAAGACAAAATTAGCGTAAGCCCTAAGCAGGTCTACATCGGAGCCTGCCGACTCGCTGGCTCCCTCCAGCGAGTAGTACTGGCTGAAGCCCGCCAAGGGGTTAACCAGCGGCCCCCGACGATACTTGTGGGAGAACGTTACGCCAGGCAACAGGTAGTCATTCTCGGCATCGAAATCGCCCACATCCCAGGACTCATTCAGACCTCGCAAGGAATAACTGTACAGCCAATCATCCCCCTTCACTTCCCGGCGGACGGACAACTCCTCCTGATTGCTGTCCAGATCGCCAAACTCGTTCTCTTCAAGGCGCGCAGACAGCTGCAAACTATCATTCAAGGGATGACTTAAAGGGATACTATAGATCACGCGACCACTTGGGTTAATCGGTGAATACTGAATCCGTGATTCCTGGCTATGACCAAAGCGGTTGATGCGCGGGGTACGCCAGGTCACGGAAACACGCTCCTCGGTATCAGTGCTATAGCCTATACCTAGATCTATGGAGTGGCGTTTGGCTGGGAACAGCTCGAGCTCTATCGGGACTTCGCCGCCCTCACGTTCGGACAACTGCGGACCAACAATGACGCCAGAAAAAAAGCCGGTTTTTTGCAGGCTCGATTGAAACTGCTGCAACTCCGGCGCGTTGTATAGATCGCCCCTGGAGAACGGTTGAAGCGCGCGCAGCTGGACCTCCTCCAGCTGTTGTGCGTCGTACCTTAGCGCTCCATACCGATAGCGCGGGCCACTGTCATACACAATCTCGATATCTGCAGTCCCGCCGACCGGCTCAACCTGGACCCGGCTAACCGCAAGTCTTCCGTCAAAGTAACCTCGTCTTTGCCCGAGTGACTGAATACTGCGTTTGAAATTGTCATAGGTGCCGTGATGAAAAACCTCCCCCGCGACCAGCGTGATATTGTCTAGCAGCTCCTGGAAAACACTATCTTCCGCCGCTGCGTCGCCAAGCAATACGCTGACATTGCGAATACGCACCGGCTCATTGGGGGCCACCGTCACGGTCATACGCCAGGGCTCCGTCTGGCGATCGACCGTGATATCGACGTCCGGGCGATAATACCCCAGTGCCCTCAGGCTGTTTTCCACCCGGGATTCGGCGGACACAACAAAATTCAGTCGCCCCTCCGGGGTCTGGGGATAGGCACCCAACCAGGCATTGGCATTCTCGAGCAGGCTGCCCTCTATGCCTTGCACGGTGTAACGCAGTGCATCGGCGTAACTCGCCGCTGGCAGGGTTAGCCCTGCCAGGCATAGCAGCAAAAAAGGTCGGATCAAGGGGAAAGCAGCCTCAGGCGGCCTTAACGCTGGCATCGCCCCAAACGTTAAAACTGGCCCAGCGCGGAGTTTTTGGCAGGTACATCGTCTGCATGTCGCCAATCGAAAACCCTGCTTCTTCAAGAAGCCCGGGAATATCACGATTGAGGTTGCAGCCACCGGCTATCTTGCGCCAAACCGGGTTTATACGATCCTGCCACTTTTGCACGCTGGCATCAGGTGCCTTCGCATGTTCACAAAAGAGCAGCTTACCGCCGGGGCGCAAGACCCTGGCCATGCCCTGCAGCGCGGCCACGGGGTCCGGGATAGTACAGAGACTGTAGGTTACCAGGACTGTATCGACGCTGGCCTTGTCCAGGGGAATCTCCTCCCCAGGCAGGCCGATAAACTCTACGTCAAAGTCCAGACCCTTGGCACGCTCTCCGGCCAAGGCCCAGGACTCTTCCGAGGGGTCGAGACCGATTACCCGCTCTACCCGGGAGGCGTCGTAGTAGGCCAGGTTGTAGCCGGTGCCGATCCCTATTTCCAGGATTGTACCACTGGCCTGCGGCACAATCTTGGCGCGCTGCTTCATGATCGGCTTGGTACCACAGGCGCAGTTGATGAACCGTGGCACCACATATTTTTCATAGAAGCTCATACAATTTCCCACCGGGCAGAAAATTGCATTATAGCGAGTTTAGCGTGAGGCTCTCGAAAAAATTGCGCCACCAGAGAGACCCCTGGCGGCGTGGTTGAATGCCTTAACGACGACCTGCTCGCCGCAGTGCCGCTGGCGTAAAGTCCTCGAACTTGCCCTCGTAGTCGAAATCGTACTGGTAGCCTTTCTCTTCATTATCCAGACCGATGACCACGTAGCGACCAGAAATAAGGTCGTGCAGGGATTCACAGGAAATCCATGGCACCTTAACCTGGTAATGCTGGACAGTGTGGCCCTCCTTCATTTTCCAAAGCTCGCCACGACCATCGTAATGATCGACAACAGCGATCTGCCAGGTATCCTCGTCGACATAAAACGTGCGTCGAGCATAGATGTGGCGAGCGCCTTCCTTGAGCTTGGCCTCAACCACCCAGACCCGATGCAACTCATAGCGCAAGTGTTCAGGGTTCATGTGCCCGGCCTTCATAATGTCGGAATACTTTAGATCACCGCGCCGCAGGTCGAAGGCATTGTAGGGGATATACATTTCCTGTTTACCCACCAGCTCCCAGTCATAGCGGTCTGGAGCGCCATTGTAGAGATCCAGGTCATCCGCTGTCCGCAGTCCGTCTGAGGCCGTACCCGGACCGTCGTAGGCGATATTAGGTGCCCGGCGAACCCGTCGCTGACCGGCGTTGTAAACCCAGGCAGAGCGCGGCTCCGCGATCTGGTCGATATTCTCGTGTACCAGCAAGACGTCGCCCTCCAAACGTGCTGGGGCGAGAATTCGCTGCAAGAATACGAATAAACGGTTTGGGTTGGGGTTTCCCGGTACCCGGTTGGCGAACAGCGCCTGCTCTTCAAACAGCACTGGCGAGAACGCACCGTTGGCCTGTACGGGTGCCTGGATATAGCGCCGCGAAAAACCTATCGGGGTTCGATAACGGACGATATGGTTCCAAATGATTTCGAGGCCATTGTTGGGAATGGGAAATGGGACATTGGCCTTGAAGTCCTTGATGCCGTTACCGCCCTCAACCAGGTCAGTAATGGTGGCATTGTCCTTGATCAACTGGTATTCGCTGTCCGGCAGGTTGGCACTGCGCCGGGTTGGATAAACCGGCATTTTGTAGGTATCCGGATAGCGCTTGAACATGGCCAGCTGGCCAGGGGAGAGTTTGTCCTTATATTGATCGACGTTAGATGCATCGATCGTAAACAGCACCTCATCAGACTTGAACGGATCCACAAGGCGTTCTCCGGCGGTGTAGCCCTCGGGGAATTCGGTGATTCCTCCTTCCCAGGGCGGAATCGTCCCCTCCGCATTGCCAGCGCGCTCAGCACCGACCGGGGTCAGTGTGTCGCCACCGAGTTCAGCCGCTTTCTCCGCGCTGGTCTTGGCCGATACATGCCCGCCCGCCAACAGCAAAAACAGTGGCACAAGCGAAGCAATTCTTTTTATCTGCATGGTATAGGCTCCTGTTATCCAGCTTAAAATGCGATTGAAAAACTCAGGGACACAAAGTCCCTGTCTTCCAGCTCGTTATAGTCTGCATTGAAAAATGTTGTGTAGGAAAGGTCTGCCTGATAAGTGTTCAGGTAATCTGCTCGTACGCCAAGGCTGAAGGCCATACGGTCTTCAATAAAATTTGGCGGGGGAGAATTACCGCTTACGTCATGGGACCAGGCGACGTTTGGCGTGAGATTGATGCCGGCAAATACATCCGAGTAGTCCAGGGAAGCACGTACCCGGTATCCCCAGGAGAAGTCATCGACAAAACCGTCGCGGTTACAGTAGTCGCCGTTGCCATTAGGTACGACACCCAGCGTCTCCAGGAAAGGGTGGGAGTCACAGGTGACGGGCACCCCGAAGCGGTCGCTGGTAAAAGGCTTGAAGTCGCCGATACCATAGGCGGGCGACCTACCGTAATTCTGGGAAGAGTCCATATCGCCAACCCAGGTGCCGCCGATTTCGCTGATGAAGGAAAGGCGACTGGCGCCGAACACCTGTTCAAAAAACTTGACGAAAGTCATCTGGAACTGGGTGTAGGTCACATCGTCATAGCCATCGAAACGCTCTCCGGCACCGGCCTCGAGCGAACGCGTCAGCATACGCGACCACTCGGCAAAACCGCTGAGGCCAAGGGCCTGGGTGATCTCGGTGGTATTGATTTGCAACGGGAAATCCGGTCGGTAACTAAGCTCACCGGACACCGCCCAGTCGCCCACATTGGTGGCAAAGGTCAGGCCCCAGAGCTCAATATCCTCGGGAAATTCAAACAGAAAAGCGCCGTTGCTGTTAAACGGAGGTACAAACGGCAGGCCAAAACCCTCTGTTGCATTGCGTCCACTCAGAATGGGGGTACGACTGTGATAATTCATAAAATAAGCGCCAAACTCGGTTGAGTTGAGAGACTCTACGAAATAGCGCGCAGCGATACCCCACTGGCCGGAGTCTGATGC
>CAZPVJ010000141.1:0-21616 GCA_964590005.1 uncultured Alteromonadaceae bacterium
GCTATCGGGCAGCGGCTGAGGCTGCGCACCAGCGCGCCGAAGCCCTGCATCGCAAGGCTGAAGAAGCTGCGCGGATGGCGGAAGATCAAAAATCAGGCGCCGTCGAGACGACCCCGCTCGATTCGAATGTGGACTCATCGCCTGCCGATGAAGGATTAATGTCGCCAGCAATCGAGCACGACGCACCTCAGCCGGCCACACCTCAGCCGGCCGCACCTCAGCCGGCCGCACCTCAGCCGGCCGCACCTCAGCCGGCCGCACCTCAGCCGGCCGCACCATCATCCACCGGCACTCAGGTGGAGAAACGGCGCGCCACAGAGGTCAAGCCAACGGCGAAGCCAACCAGCGGGCGTATAAGAACCAAGGTTGAGTTGCCCTCAAAAGTCAGCTTCAGCCAGGCGAAAAGCACTGGCAAAACCCCTGTTCCAAGCAAAAGACTACAACCTGGTGCCCCTAACCCTTTCACGTTACAGGCCTTTCGGAACACGCCGGAAATAAAATCGAGGGCACAAAGGTCTCGGGGTCTTATGAAAACAGGACTGGGCATCGCTCTGGCGATGGCGATCGTATTGATTGCTTTGTCGGTGCGTTTCTCGGCGCAAGCGCCAACGCAAATCCTGTCCGGGCCGGACGCCCTGGCCAGTAATGAGAACGGTGACCTCTTACTCGTCGCCGGAGACCATGCAATGCTTCATGATCGCTCAGGTGTTGGCGCGGGTACTGTCGCCATAACGCCCTTGCCGCTTTTTCCTGACAGCGGCGTGTTACTGCTCACCGGACCCGACAAGCTCCTGATTACCTCAGGCGGCACAGACACATCACCCGAGAGAGTTCTGCTGCGTTGCTGGTTTAACGAGCCTGACTGCGAACCCGTATTGACAGACAATCCCACGGAGTGGGTCAGCAGCGCGGCAGTTCATCTCAGATCTGGCACCACCTACGTCGCAAATGCACGAGATGGCCTGCTGCGGAAATACGATTCGGAGGGTGCGCTGGTAGCAGAGTCCAGCCAGGAGATCATTCAAACGCCTGTACTGCGCTTACAGGATGGGCTGCTGTTCTTGAACAGCAATATGGGCCCCGCCATTAGTGTGTTCCGACCGGATGATGGCAGCTTTGGGCGCCAACTGGACGAAATCCTGCTAATGCCACCACCCGCTATCGAAACTGACCAAACGCGGGTCAGCGATTTCGTGCAGCTGGGCCGGGGGTGGTGGGTAACCCTGGAAAACCCAGATGACAATGACAGAGGCGTATACCGCTACGATTCGCAGTGGAACTACCAGGGCCAGTTGCCGCTACCCAAGGGCTTTATGCCAGAACAATTACTCGCCTGGGGCAACAAACTACTCATCAGGGATAGTTCACAAACAGAGATTCTGCGCTTCACAGCCGAAGGCCAGGCTGAGGTTCCGTTTTTATCGGCGCAGCTGTCAGACCTGATTGATCAGCAAAAGCGTAGCGCAGACAGGACAAGCATGATGCAACGTCTGTCGCTGGCGTCCCTGGCGGCAATAGTGCTCTGCGCGTTGCTGTTTGCCTACGTGCACCGTGTTCGAAGCATGGTTTACAAAGGTGGAGCGACTCGCGGCGCGGATCCACTGGAAGATCATGCCGACGATCTGGATTGGCTGGAGCCGGAGTCATCCCGGCGCAGCCGGTTTATGCAGCTGGGTACATTGTATTTTTGCGGCTCGGCGGGTGCGGTCATCGTGGCAATGGGCCTGGCCATTAACGCCAACCAGCTCACCGCATTACTCCTGGTGTTGTTGGGGCCCGCCGTAACCATGGTACTTCTATTTCGCAGCCCGATTGGCCATATAGGATTCTCCGGGGACCTCGTCGCGCTGGTGGACCACAACAACCTGTATCAGATGGGCCGTGAATCGCAGATTCACTACCGCGCTCGCTACCTGATTATCGATGACGTCGTGGTATTTACAGGCGCCAGTCTTATGCCCTCCTTTAACCGAGCGCAGGTAAAAGCGCTTCAGCCACTTGCCGAAGCCGGGGTCAAGGTCGAGCGCAAAGCCGTCTGGATAAAACTGTTGCAGGCTCGTCACCCCATCGCCCTTGGCGCGATTCTGACGTTGGCGTGCTGGGTGCTCGCTGCAATATTACTTTTTGCTTAACTCTCTACCCCGCAGAAGCCGCAGTTTCGTTATACTCGTTACCAGGCTCCACTGGGAGCATCTAACCTGAAATACGAACGGACCGCGGCGCATTGAAAGACGATAAATACAATGAACAGCCAGCGACACACCGTAGCGGCCGTTACCAGGTCGCCCTGTTCGTTACCTGTCTTGCCGACCTCATACGGCCCTCGGTCGCCTTTGCCAGTATCAAGTTATTGGAAACAGCTGGCTGTGACGTCACTGTTCCACTTGCGCAGACTTGCTGTGGTCAGCCTGCGTACAACACGGGTGACTATGACGCCACCGTACCTGTTGCCAAACAGGTGATAACGGCCTTTGAATCGGCGGATTACGTGGTGATCCCCTCGGGCTCCTGTGCCTCCATGATGTGTCATCACTACCCTCGCCTGCTGGAGGGTGAATGGCGGCAGAAAGCGATTGCACTGGCAGCAAAGACCTTTGAGCTGACGACATTTCTGGCCGAAGTGGCTGCGCCTATCACCGCGTCTACGCCATTAAATCGGACGGTCGCTTATCACGATAGCTGCGCGGGCTTGCGGGAACTTGGTATCAGGGAGCAACCACGCCAACTACTGAATCAACTGAGGGGCGTCAGTGTCCAGGAACTGGAGCAGGCCGACGTCTGCTGCGGCTTTGGTGGAACATTCTGTGCGAAGATGCCCGCCTTGTCCGCCAAGATGGCGGGAGACAAACTCAAGGACGCGCAGGCTACCGGCGCCGAGATTCTCACCGGCGGAGACCTGGGCTGCCTACTGAATCTCGCTGGCAAGGCCAAACGCGACGGGCTGGCTCTCGAGGTACGACATATTGCCGAGCTGCTGGCCGACGATCTCGCCCACCCCGCCATTGGTGAACCCGAGTGACCAGGGAGTCCGGCGTATCAATGCTGCACAATGCAGATCAATTCGTGGAACAAGCCAGCGTCGCACTGGGAAATCCGCAGGCCACTCGCACCCGGGAAAAACTCGGCATCTATTCGCCGCAGAAAAGAACCGCCGCGGTGGAAAATTTTGGCGACTTCGACAGTCTTCGCGATCACGTGCAGGCCATTCGACAGCACAGCCTGGATAACCTGGATCATTATCTCACGCGCTTTGAAGAAGAGGCGTTGGCCAACGGTAATAGTGTCCACTTTGCCCGTGATGGCGACGAGCTGAACAATATTGTGCTGGACATTTGCCGCACTGTCGATGCTCGTAAAATCGCCAAGGGTAAATCCATGGTGACGGAAGAGACGTTACTCAATGATCACCTGCAGGCAGCAGGCCTTGAGGTTATTGAAACCGATCTTGGCGAATACATAATCCAGCTGGCTGGGGAAAAGCCCAGTCATATTACAGGCCCGGCACTGCACAAGGGGCAAGATGAGATCAGAGAACTGTTCCTCGATCGCCATCCACTGGGTAACCGGGAGCTCGAAACGCCAGCGGAGTTGGTGGCTGAGGCGCGAGCCATGCTGCGAGAGCACTTTCTTAGCGCCGACGTTGGCATCATCGGCTCCAATGCGCTGGTCGCCGAGAACGGCTATTCAATGCTGGTAACCAATGAGGGGAATGGCGACCTGTGTGCGAGCCTGCCGAAAGTGCTCATCATCTGCACCACCATAGAGCGAATCCTGCCGACCGCAGCTGACGCAATGGCAGTACTGCGGTTACTCGCCCGGTCCACAACGGGGCAAGCCATATCGTGTTATAGCAGCTTTTATTCCGGCCCTCGTCGTCAGGGCGACATCGATGGTCCATTGGAAGCCCATATCGTTCTACTGGACAATCGCCGCAGCGAGGTGCTGGCCAGCGATTATCGGGAAATGCTGCAATGCATTCGCTGCGGCTCCTGCCTGAATCACTGCCCTGTTTACATTGCAGCCGGAGGCCACGCCTATGGCTCGGTATATCCTGGGCCCATGGGCTCGGTGCTTTCGCCGCTGTTGACCTCCCTGGAGGAAACCAGCGCCCTGCCCAACGCCTGCACGAGCTGCGGCCGTTGTGCCGAGGTCTGCCCCGCCAACATACCGTTGCCGGATTTGCTGCGCGACCTGAGACATGATGAAACCGTGGCTGGAATATCAGCGCCGCGCTGGCGACGCGGCATCAGGCTGTACGCCTGGTTGAGTCGGTATCCACGCCTCTACCAGGCTTTGACAGGCGCTGCTATCCGGCTATTGAATCTGCTGGGCCGCCGCAAGGGTGGATTCAGTCGGCTGCCTTTTGCCAGCGGCTGGACCAGTGAGAGGGAGTTTCCGGTACCGCAGGGCCAAACCTTCATGAAACAGTATCAGGCAAGACAGGATCGGGGCAGTGACTGAATCCGCCCGATCGGAAATATTTGCCAGAGTGCGACACGCCAGTCGCGGAGCCGCCGCTGGCGAGATCAGCACCGATCGAAATCAGCTGGGACGCAGCCCGACGGCGCAGCTGCCGATCGCGGATCTGCCAACGGCCTTCCTCGCCAACGTACTGCGTAACATGGGTAGCATCGCGATCGCCGGCAATCGTTCAGAGGCCGTAAAGCTGGTTGGCGATCACCTGTTCAAGCAATACCGAAACCGCAAGGTCCTGGCGGGGAGCGATCCCAGGCTGGCGGCGATGCCATGGCGCGATGCCGGTCTACTGCCAAGGTTCGGTAGTGCCGAGAATGGTGAAATGGTTTCCCTGAGTTACGCCAGAGTGGGCGTGGCGGAGTCCGGTTCCATCGTCACCATTACCGGCAAACCGAACCCCTCGGCCAATAACCTGCTAGCAGAAAGCCATATTGTGCTACTGGACCTCGCGGACCTGGTAGCGACACTGGATGAAATTTGGCCCAAGCTGGCGGGGCTGCCCGAAAAGGAGCAAAGGCCACGTGGCATCAATATCATCTCGGGGCCCTCAAGCACCGCTGATATCGAAATGCACCTGGTGAAAGGCGCCCACGGCCCGCGCAGCTGGCACGTTATCCTGTTGGGGGATGTAGCCGAGGGCACCGAGGCCAAAGCCCGCGAAATCGCGGGCCCGTCGGAAGAAATTGATTAGAGCGGCGTGTAGCTAAACTTCTGTCCACCCAGGGCAGCTTCATACATCAATCCACCCTTGGCGATAGTGAAGATAGCCATACCCTTGCGGTAGCCACCATGAACCGTACTGGCATCGTTCCGGCCCCCACTGACACCCGCGGCCGTACCGCCTCCGGTGTTGGCTTCAGCGGAAACGCCTGCAGTCAGTGCCACAGCCGTTGCCTGGGCACTGAATTCAAAGTTGCCGGATGTAAACTCCTTGTAAGCCCGCTCATCCTCGAAAAAGATCATCTGGCTGAATGCCTGACCGCCCAACTGGAAGCCGACGGTAATCTGGGTCATGGAGGAGTCACCCACGTGAGCACCCTGCACGAAAACACGGCCCTTGCCGTGGGCACCACCGATTCCTATGCCACCCTTACCAATAGTGGGAAAAACCGCATAAGCGTAGGCCGAATTAAAAAACTCACTGGTTTCACCGGCATTGCGAAACGCCGTTATGGTGTCACTGTAGCTGTCTGCCCAGGCAAAGGCAGTTCCAGTCATCAGTACAAAAGCAGCCAACAGGGACTTGAGGCGGTTAGTCATTACAGGATTCCTCTTGCGGATATTATTAACCCGTTCAGGCAACCGGGGCAGCTGACGGCATCATCTTATAATACTGTAGATACCGCCCCCGGGGATAGGCCGGGAGTGCTTTTTAGTAGTCGAATTTCCAGTTCTAGCCGGTGTTACGCATACCTGCTGCGACCCCGGCGATAGTCACCATAATCGCCCTTTCCAGATGCTCCTCGGGGGCATCGCGATGGCGAAGCAGCAGTTCCGCCTGCAGATAATTCAGGGGATCCGTGTAGAAGTTCCGCAACTGCAACGACTCCCGAATCCAGGGTTGCTGCTCCAGCAATTCTTTGCTTTCGAGCAAGCACAGGACTGTCTGCTGGTCTTCCTGTAATTGCCGCCTGAGACGGTCGCCAATTTCGCGCAACGGTGCGTGCACCAGGCGCTCATCGTAATAGGCGGACAGTTCAGCCTCGGCTTTGGCGAACACCATTTCCAGCATTGACAGTCGCACCGCAAAAAACGGCCATTCGGCAACCATTTCACGCAGCAGCGATGCCTGTCCGCGATCAATCGCGGATTGCAGGGCAACGCCGGCACCCAGCCAGGCCGGCAGCATGAGTCGATTCTGCGACCAGGCAAAAATCCAGGGAATCGCGCGCAGGCTTTCGATACCCCCTCCACCGGCGCGCCTGGCGGGACGCGAGCCCAGGGGCAACTTGCCCAGCTCCTGCTCTGGTGTGGCCTGGCGGAAATAGGGAACAAAATCCGGCTCCTCCCGCACCACATCTCGATAAGCCAGGCAGGATTCGGCTGACAGTATGTCCATTGCCTGGCGCCACTCTGGCCGCGGCGCAGGCGGCGTTCTCAGGTTGGCACGACAAATGGCTGTGGTATAAAGCGCCAGGGTTTTAACGGCGAGAGAGGTCCAGCCCAGTTTGGTACGGATCATTTCGCCCTGCTCGGTAACCCGGAGTCCATTCTTCAGGGTACCGGGGGGCTGAGACAGCAACGCATCGTGCGCAGGCGCACCGCCGCGACCGATCGACCCACCGCGACCATGAAAAAGGGTCAATTTCACGCCATATTCACTGCAGACCTGCAGCAGTTCCTCCTGGGCCCGGTACTGCGCCCAGGAGGCGGCCAGCACGCCAGCGTCCTTGGCCGAATCGGAGTATCCGATCATGACCATAAGGCGACCCTCTATCCGTTCTCGGTAATCGGGATCGGATAGCAGCGAGGCAACGACGCTCCTGGCGCCGGAAAGATCATCCAGGGTTTCAAACAGCGGCGCCACTGGTAGCTTGTACCGTGCACCGGACTCGCGCAGCAGCAGCTGGACCGCCAATACGTCCGACGCCTCACGGGCCATGGATATCACGTAGGCTCCAAGGGCACCAGGGGGCTGCCGACCCGCCACGGCGCAGGTAGCGAGGACTTCCCGTACGTTGTCTGACGGCTGCCAGCTGGCTGGGATGAGCGGCCGCCTGCCCGCCAGTTCGCCCTGCAGGAACTCCCGGCGCTGCTCCTCGGGCCACTCCTGGTAATCCCCCAGCCCAAGGTAGCGGGTCAGCTCAGAAAACGCCTCGGTATGACGTGCACTGTCCTGGCGAATATCATGGCGAACCAGGTGGACACCAAAGCAGCGAACTTTGCGGATCAGGTCGAGCAATGCTGCATCGCCAATGGCAGCCATTCCACACTCTCGCAATGACTGGTAGCAACATTCCAGGGGGTCGGAGAGCTCGGCAGCCTCTTCGATCAGCTGACCCGGGGGCGCATCCTCCCCACGTAGTTGTGATTCTATCGCCGCCAGGGTGGCTCTCAGTCGACCACGCAATCCGCGTAGCACTTCACGATAGGGCTCGTGGGCGTCACCGGCCAGTGCCCTGAGGGCATCATTGCAGCGGGTCATGGAGAGCTCTTCAACCAGCGACGTCACATCCCTGAGATAGAGATCAGCAGCCTGCCAGCGACTCAACAGTAACACCTCTTCCGTGATTTCGGCGGTCACATTGGGGTTGCCATCCCGGTCACCCCCCATCCAGGAGACAAAGGTCACCGGCGCGGCTGCCAGCGGCAGACGCTCGCCGCAATGATCAGAGAGTGCCTTATCCAGTCGCCTGAGAAACTCGGGGACCGCCTGCCACAGCGAGTCTTCCACCACCGCAAAGCCCCACTTCGCTTCGTCTACCGGGGTCGGCCGCTGGAGCCGAAAGTCATCGCCATACCAGATCTGGGTCACCAGTTCACGCAGGCGCGCATACAGGCGATCCCGCTCAACATTGGTTTGGCCTTGAAGCTCCAACTGCGCCAGGCACCGTCCAATTTCGCTGTGTTTATGGATGAGCGTACGGCGCATGATTTCGGTCGGGTGCGCGGTCAGTACCAATTCGATCTTGAGCTCGTGAATCGTATTGGCAAGCTCTGCCTCGCTGACACCCCCTCGCGTCAGCTCTTCGAAGGCATTGGCTAAAGCGCGGGAAGCCGAGAACACGGGATCCATCTCGCGCGATACCGTGTTTTGCTGATCGGCGATATTCGCCAGGTTCAGAAATTGCGCAAAGGCCCTGGCAACCGGTACCAGTTGCTCGTTATCCAGATTTCGGAGAATCTCGAGCAAGTGGTCGCGCGCGCTACCGTCACCCTCCCTTGCGGAACGGGATAATGTGCGTATCTGTTCGATCAAGGCCAGGAAATCTTCGCCCTCGGCGGCGGCCATAGTCTCGCCTAGCAATTCACCTAGCGCGCCAACATTGCGTCGCAGGGAGGTGTAGTCAATCTGGTCGACATCTTCACTCATTAATGGCTTTACCAACTGTCCAGCCTTGCCAGCAGGTCGCAAACCCGGCAGGAGTAACCCCACTCATTGTCATACCAATTGAGCACGCGCAAATAGCGATCCCCCGTAACAGCCGTAAAGCTGGCATCGTAAATAGACGAGTGCGAGTTGCCGATAATATCTGACGAAACCACGGGTTGCTCCGTGTACTGAAGGATACCCTGCAGTCGATCCGAGGTGGACGCGGCCTGAACCGCGGCGTTGACATCGTCAACAGATACCGTTTTATCGAGTTTGGCGAACAGGTCAACCACCGAGCCATCAGGTACCGGCACCCGTGCCGCAATACCGTGCAGGCGCCCGTGCAGGTCGGGCAGCACCTGGCCTACAGCCTTCGCTGCACCCGTCGACGTGGGGATGATATTTTCCGCCGCGGCCCGGCTCCGACGCCAGTCAGAGTGCGGCACATCAGCAAGCCTCTGGTCGTTAGTGTAAGCGTGCACCGTATTGATAACACCCTCGACGATGCCAAACTCCTCGTTCAGCACCCTGGCCATTGGTGCGAGGCAATTGGTGGTGCAGCTTGCGTTGGAAATTATACGGTGCTCGGGCGTCAGGCCCGTCTCATTGACCCCAAGCACCACGGTGTAATCAATCTGGTCGGCGGACGGCACCGTCAACACGACGCGTCCCGCCCCGGCATCAATATGCTGCTGCAACTGCTCACGTTTACGAAATACACCCGTTGCCTCAACGACCGCGTCGATTCCCATCTCTGCCCAGGGAAGCTCCACCGGGTTACGCTCAGAGAGCAGTTTGGCGCGCCCGTTAGGCGTAACAAAATGGCCATCTTCCAGGCTGAGCTGCTTACCGAAGGGCCCCATGACGGTGTCATAGTTGAGTAGGTAGCGAAGCGCATCGGGGTCAAAAAGGTCGTTGATAGCTACGACATCAATCCCCTCAACATCTTCCAGGATACGAAATACGGAGCGGCCTATTCGCCCAAAGCCATTGATCGCGATTTTCATCAGGCCGCCTCCCCCACACTATCCACCGCCGCGTAAAGGCGCACAACGTCGAGCAAGCGAGCCGCGTGACCCAGATTTTCGTACCATCCGAGGGTCTTGATCGTGTGCTCGCCGGCCTTAATGGTGCCCTTGGTATCAAACAGCAGCGACAGCGGATTGCCGATGACATCTGAGGACACGATGGGATCCTCCACCACATCGACAATCCCCGGATAATCAGCGACTGCCATGCGCATGACGTCGTTAATATCGTCAGCGGAGACCTTGTCGTCATTGATCACCAGGTTGGTATCCAGCAGGCAACCCTCATGAATTGGCACGTTGAGCGCCGACGTCACAACCTTACCGTCAAACTGCGGTAATACCCGACCCAACCAATGTCCTGCCTCGTGACTATTAGGGATAATATTCTC
Source organism: uncultured Alteromonadaceae bacterium (assembly GCA_964590005.1). GTDB lineage: Bacteria > Pseudomonadota > Gammaproteobacteria > Pseudomonadales > Halieaceae > CALJFL01. The sequence continues at coordinate 9,930 of CAZPVJ010000141.1, forward strand.
CGCGGCGGAGCGGCTTCGTCGATAGTCGCTGCCCGCATAGTCCTGTAAAACCTGGTCCGAGGTATAGGCGTGGATGGTCGTCATGCTGCCGCATTCAATGTCGAAATGCTTGTCGAGAATTTTCAATAGCAGGCACAGGGCTGTCGTCGTTGCCGACCCTGCAGACACCATGCGGTCAGCGCTGTCGATGCTTTCATCGTTGATACCCGGGATAACAATCCGGTCTATGTGATCGACCGGCAAAGTTCTTAGAATCACCCGCGGCGCACCGTTGGCCAGGTGATCCTCCATGAAACGCTGCTCCCGGTAGATGCCCGTTGAATCGATGATGGCATCGAGACCGAAGATGTCCCAGGGCACCTCAGCCGGCCGATCCATACCCATGAGGCGAGCACTGAATCGTGAGTTAGTCAGAAAATTGCCCTGCAACCGGTGACGTTCCGGCTGCTTCACTTCGGAACAGAGCAGGTAGTGCAGGATATCGGGTTTACCGATATCGGCAATTGCAACAATCTCTACATCATCGCTGCGCGACGCCAGATCGTAAATTTGCCGGCCCGTCTGGCCAAACCCCATGATTCCCACGCGAATGGGTTTTACCGCTGTCATGGTTTTCTCCTCAGGAAAAGTTAGCCGGAGCTTCGCCGGCGCGGGTGGTAGCAGTGTTCGGGTCAATCAAGAAGCATACCGAACTAGGGAGCAAGATGAAATTGCTGGCATTACCGTGGCCCAAGCTATTCACAACATTGCAGGTTTCCCCAACATCACGATTTCTTCACAAAATTTAATGACTGGCAATCCACACGGAGATTCGAGGCGTACATACCACTAAACCAACTGGAGACAACTATGGAACCCGTGCTCGCTGAGAATACCCTTACGTTTCCGTCAGCTCTGTCTGAGGAAGCCCGCCTGGTCCGCAACGCATTGATCGAACGAGGCCTGGAAACCCCACTGATTCACACTGGCCTGGGGCGAGACGAAAAGTACGAGCGCATCTCAGAGGCATTCCGGGAGATAACCGAAACACTCGGTCTGGATCTCACCGATGACAGCCTGTGCGAAACACCCCACCGCATCGCCAAGATGTACGTCGACGAGATTTTTTCCGGCCTGGACTATACCAATTTCCCCAAGATCTCGGTCATAGACAACAAAATGCAAGTTGAGGAAATGGTTCGCATTGACGACATCGACCTGGTGAGTACCTGTGAACACCACTTTGTCACCATCGACGGCGCAGCGCGGGTCGCATACATACCCAACAACAAGATTATCGGCCTCTCGAAGATCAATCGCATCGTGAGGTTTTTTGCGCAGCGACCGCAGGTTCAGGAGCGCCTGACACAGCAGGTACTGGTGGCTCTGCAAGCCCTTCTGGAAACAGAAGATGTCGCGGTCACCATCAACGCGGTTCACTACTGCGTCAAGTCCCGCGGAGTGATGGACACAAATTCCCAGACCCGCACGACGGCTCTTGGCGGCGCCTTCAAGGATGACGCCAGCACGCGAGCGGAGTTCCTGAATTAAACTTCTCCAGGTAGAGACTTCACCCGGCCTTGCGCCGGGTTTTTTTGTCTTGACCTAAGCACCCCTCAATCGAACCAGTGCACCAGCAGTTGACTCTGCTCTGCTGACTCTCTGGCCATGCGCTCGGCCAGTTCGGCAAATCGCTCCTCGACCTTGTCACGACGAATCTTCATGGTGGGGGTCAGCACTTCGTTCTCTATGCTCCAGGGCTCCGAGGAAATAATCAGTGCTCCGATGCGAGCATGCTTCTCCACCTCTTCATTTATGGCCGCCAACGTTTCCAGCATCGACGCCTGCACGTGCTCCTGTTCGCGGGATCTCGCCTCGTCGGTCAATACCGCAATCATGACGGTCTTGGAGAACCCGCGACCCAGCAAACACTGCTGTTCGGCGTGGGGGTTCTTGGCAAACTCGTTTTCAATGGGTGGCGGCGCGACGAACTTGCCCTGTATGGTCTTGAAATAGTCCTTTACGCGGCCGGTGATGTAGATGAAACCGTCTTCATCCACTTTCACCTTATCGCCCGTGTGCAGCCAGCCGTCCCTGATCAGCTCCGCCGTTTTATCGGGCATGTTGTAATAGCCCGGCGTACACCCGTGGGCTTTGACCGCCAGTTCATCCTCTTCGGTGACCTTGTATTCCACCTCACCGATGGGCTTGCCGATAGAGCCGATACGACGATCCGAGTGCTGGTTGGCGATGAGCCCCATGGCCTCTGTCTGGCCGAAACCCTCCATCAGGGTCAGCCCAAACTCGCCCCACCAGTGAATCAATGCCGGTGGCGTTGGTGCCGCCGCCGTGAGGCAGTAATCGACATCATCGAGACCCAGAGTCTCCAGCACCAATTTACCGATACCTTCCTTGTCCTGGGCCAGCGCCTGCTCAACAGCCTCCTGCCCTCCAAACTTGGCGATGACCGCCTGCTGGAACTGCTCCCAGATCCGGGGAGGACCGAAGAACATGTTGGGTCTGGTGCGCTGAAGGTCGCGCAGTATCGTGGTAAGGTTTTCGTTGAAACTCACTTCACCACATAGCTCCAGCGACGCGAACTCCACGATCTGTCGCTCAGCAATATGGGACAGCGGCAGGTAGGAAAAATACCGGGCCTGGTCCCTGACGCCAAAGGCATCTTTAAAGCGGCGAATTGGCACCAGGTTGGTGTCATGGGTCTGGATGACGCCTTTTGGCACGCCAGTGGTCCCCGAGGTGAACACCAGGGACATAACGTCGTCATGCTGGCACTCATAGGCCGGGGCCTTTCCGCGCCACTCCTCCAGCAGATCTTCCCAGCGCAGATGGGGCTGCTCAATGTCTACCCCCGGGAGGGTAATGAGGGTAATACCCTCAGGTAACACGGCGCTGACCTGCTCCCAGTTCGTGGTTTCTCCGACGAACATGGCCTTCGCCTCGGTGAAGTTCATGATGTATTCGGCGGTAGTCCCCGGGAGCGTGGTGAACATGCTGACGGTAATGTTGCCTGAAGCAATAATGGCAAGGTCGCCCAGGAACCAGTGCGGGCGGTTTCTCGACAGCATTACCATGCGCTGCCCATGACCAAACTTGTTTTCCAGCATGGCTGCCATGGCACTGATCTGCTCCCAGCACTCAGCCCATGTGTAATCGTCCGAGTCCTCCTCGCGCAGGTCCTTCAACCAGACCCTGTCCGGGCAGGTTTCGGCCCAGTGTTTGGCAATAGAGGGCAGTGTGCGGATTTCCATAAAGTCTCTCCTTTAGAATTATGTTGCGGGCCGTGTCTAGCCTGTATGAACCCGTCTTTCGAGGCCGAACAGTCTACCGCCTGTTAGACGTTTTTTGTACTGGTGCGAAAAGACGCGTATCAGTCCATTTCCAGGCTCTGCTGTCCTACCCCGGTGGGTGTGCCACGCTGCTGAATACCGGTGTCACCCATGTCGGGTCTGGAGGGTGAATTGATGGCCTCGGGCAACGGTCGGAGGTTGGTCGCTCCCCATCGGTGTTGGGGCATTCTGCCTACCAGGTCGTCAACATCCACAACATCAACCACCCCGAAAAAGGGTTGTACCGCCGCGCCGCCGCCCGCCTCGCCACTCCATTCGGACAGTGTGCTACCTGAGAGGCGATGCCCCTTGTCGAAGGTCAGCAGCAGGAACTCACCGTCTACGTCCGCCTTGCCCCAATCTACCGACAGAAAATCGGCCCCCAGGGCTCCCAGGCTGATCCCGATTGAGTTTTCCCTGACTCGCCAATACTCCCAGCCCATGATGTAACCGCTGGGGCCCGATGACAGACGCTGGGGAGGGCCCAGCTCGAGCAGGACCTCAGCGAGCGATACTTCTGCGCCGGCGTCGGTGAAATTAGTCGTCGACAGCGGCCGACCCAGCTCATAGCGCCACTGGCTGCAGCCCTGCAGTAGCACCAGGGCAAGGACGGTCGCGACCGCACGCAGAATGTCAGGCATCGTCCTGGTCGATATAGCTGGCATACTCGGTCAACACGTCGTTTTCATCGAAGAAAAACACCGCGCGATCGTAACGGGTATCCACCGTGAATCGGTTGTATACAATCAGAATGAGACCGTCACCCCTGGAGCGCTCAAACAGGTAATAGAGTACGGTTTCACCATCCAGCGAAATAACCTGCGAGGGTGGCCCAAGCTCCATCATCACCTGCTTACGGGTTGTCTTCCCTACCGTCAGGTCCTGCATTGCAGATGGGTTCCAGGTCACCTCCACCCCACGCTTGTTCTCATACTGCGCGCAGCCCCCCAGCAGGCTGACTACCAGCAGAGCTCCGAGGACCATACCAATAGGTTTCATCTAGTCATTCTCCATTGTGTGAGTAAGAAGCAGTAGACAGGGTGCTCATAGCTAAACAAAGGACCTCGCGAACCACAAAGATACATACGGAGAGGGGCACGTTCAGATCATCCTTTTGAGAGGCTCAAGGCGAACCTGTGCAGAGCCCGCGTCCGCCGCAAACCACAGGTCCGAGCCCTCCAATGTACACTGCAATCTCATGGAGGGCTGCACCAGCGCGGCCAATTCGTCACACCCTGCCTGGTCCACCTGTAAGACCTCCAGATTGTCGAAGCGTTCCAGCCTGGACTGGTGCTTCTTCCACCATACCGGCACCGACCGCTCGCCATAACAGTACAGCACCACCTGCTGGGCGCGTGAGCACGCCTTACGCAACCTATCAGGGTCCGGTGTGCCGAGCTCAATCCATAACTCGATACTACCGGTCAGATCCTTCCGCCATAAATCGGGTTCGTCGTCGGTGCTGATACCCCGCCCAAACTCTAAATTCTCCGAGGCATGTCGCGCGAATGCCAACAAACGCAGCATCAATCTCTCAACGGTTTCCGAGGGATGACAGGCAAGGGTCAACTGAAAATCCTGATAAACGTGCCGGTCAGTGTCCGCCACATTCAGTTCCGCTTTGTAAATCGTCGATTTAAGGGCCATAGGGGCAATGACTAGCGCGAGTCCGAAGGCGCGCACTATAGCATCTGCGCTGCGTTATACTCCTCCTGCCCGAAAATAAGCTGGGGGCTTTCTTGGTGAGTTCATGAAAACGACGAATACAACATGCCAGTAAAACCCATCCGAACGCGAGAGCTGAAAATCGCTGCCGTCGTACTGCTCGCGCTCAGCGCATACCAGTACGTCAGCACCGGGGCAGTGACCTGGCCGCACACCGCCTATGATCAGGTCGCCAGTTACCTGGGCCGACCAGAGGCCGGGTGGCGATTAGCTACCGACAAGCTCAACGAAACCCTACCCGCCAATAGCGCACCGCAGGATTACGACTTGTGGGGCCGCGTAGTTCGCGTGGCCGATGGTGACACCCTGTCGCTGCTGGATGAGGATAACCAGCAGCACAAGGTTCGGCTGTTCGGCATCGACACTCCAGAACGCGATCAGCCCTTTGGACGCGCTGCCTCGCGCTTCCTTGCTGCCCGTGTGGCCGGCAAAACCATAGGTGTTGATGAAATAGAGCTGGACAATTACGGGCGCACCGTCGGTATCGTCTATCTCGAGGGTGCCAATCTGAACCTCATCATGGTCCAGAACGGGCAAGCCTGGTGGTACAAGCACTACGCAGGACGTTATGACGAGCTGAGGCTCGCCGAAGCCAAGGCCAGGGAGGAGCAACTGGGCCTTTGGGCTGCCAAGGACCCGATCCCGCCCTGGGAATGGCGACGCGGCCGACGCTAGTCTGCACGGGTGAATCGGCAAGCAGTTTACGGTAGCCTGCACAGGCAGGGGCCAGCGAGAGCCTCGTATACCCGCAAGGCTCGCCAGCTGTGGTGAGACGCGGCAATTTCGTAACACGAGTCGGGGACCATAAGACGTGCGCCAAACCAGTATTCTGTGGCTTATCCTGCTGTTCTCCGGCCTGGTTGCCTGCGGCACCTCTCCTCGAACCGACAGTGGACGCCCTCACGCGCTCGACGAACTCGAGGACGGGCTGTGTCCACCGGATATTATCGATATTGGTGGCACCAGTTTCAGTGCCCAACGCTATGGCGATGACCCGACGACAGAGCAATTGACCGCTTATCGCGAGCGGGAGATCAGCAACTGCAATCGGGCGATCAGCCGGGGCGATCACGGTGCATTACAGACAATGGTGTCCTATTGGCAGCAGCGCAATAATCAGGCCCAGGTGGCCACTGCCTATCAAATGTATGTCGATAATGGACGCGACCGGGAGCGACTGGCCGAGGCCAGCGCCACCCTTTATGGGATGTACAGTAGCGGCGCTCCCGGGGTACCAAAGAATCCCGACCTGGCCTTCAAATACCTGTCACTGGCTGTACGCTATGGCGTAAGTCATTTCACCCTCACCTACGCTGACGCCCTGCATGCGCGATCCCTGTACAAGGACGCCTTTGCCTACTACAGCGAGATCGCCAACGGGGCTGCCAATGGCAGCGAACGCCGCTACACCGAGCCGCAAGTCTGCGAGGTCAATTTCAAGCTGGGTGACCTGTATTTTCGCGGCCGCGGCGTCGAGGAAAACTGGTATCTCGGGTATTACTATTGGCGACGCGCCCAGGCAATGGCGGACAGTCCCGAATGGGGCAGCTGTATCAAGGATAATTTCGCTTATCCAGAGCGCTACCAACTCGAATCCGAACGACATAAATCAGCGCAGGCCCGCATACAGCGACTGTCCAGCCGGGAGAAAGCCGAGGTGGAGGAAGCGCTCGGCAAATCCGCTTATCGCGGACTCGACATGGTCAGTGCAATACCTTTCACCGGACAACACATTCCCGCAGCCCAGCGCTCGGAGCCGACGGGGCCCAGTCCCGCGAATACGCCCATCGCCAACACTGCCGATTGGGGCGGCTGGACGCCATTGTCGGGTGGTATCTGCAGCATGCGACACGGCAGCGACCCGCTGCCGTGGAGCGACGTATTCGAATTGCGCTCCCCGGCAATCTGGACACTCAATTCCAAAAATGGCGCTGACACCTCGCTGGGTTCAGCCGTGGCTGTGGGTCAGAACACCCTGATCACCAACTGCCACATGATCAGCAACCCAAGTAATATCAGCCTCCGGCAGAACAACAACCGGATACCCGCGCAGCTTGTTTCGGCGGACCGCGGCGGGGATCGTTGTATTCTGAGGGTAGATGCAGCGCTGCCGGGGTACGTACTGTCGGCACGCGGGCATGCCGGACTGAGAGTGGGCGAAGATGTCGCGGCAATCGGCAACCCCAAGGGATTGGACACGTCGTTATCGCGCGGTCTTATCGCGCAGAAACGGCAAAAGTCGGGTCGCGCCTATATCCAGACTGACGCTGCCTTGTCCTCAGGATCTTCCGGTGGTGGACTGTTTGATAGCCGCGGCAACCTTGTGGGGATAACCACCTTTACCATCAGCGATGGAGAGAGTCTTAATTTCGCGATAGCGGCGGAAGAGTTCTGCCGCATGTGATCTCAGGAGTTACCACCGGGTCTATTACTGGTACCCGCATTTTTAGCGCTTTCGATGTTGCGGCGTGGCCCCGAGTAATCCGCCGACGTACTCATGTCGCTGCGATCGTCGCTGCGCCACACCCGCGCCCCGGTATTTTTGTCGCGGGTGCCTCCGCTATCGCCAAAGTTACCCTTCTTTACCCGCACCTCGTCTCCCGTACCATGGGATCCACAGGCCTTGTCCGTAAAGGACTTTTCACCCGTAGCAGGATCAACGCAGACAAAAATCTCCGCAGCAGCGGATAGCGGTAAGGTCAACAGAATCAACAACGTCAACAAGCGCATCTCTAAACCCTCGATCAGATCACAAAATTCTAGCAATCCCGCAAGCCCATATCCCGTGAAAACTGGAGATTTTCACAGATAATTAATTGTCAAAAATGCAGTCTGACTAATCGCACCAGTAACGCAAAAACCGTAAAGCTGGCCGCTAAAAGGCGTCAAATAGCATATTCTGGAGCCCATCTCCCACAAACTGACCAGATCAAAGGTACATACCAGACAACCTCATGCGAATTGCGATTATCGGTGCCGGGCCAGCGGGTATAGCCGCAGGCCACGAACTGCTGGAGCAAGGCTTCAGCGATTTCACCCTGTTCGACAGCCTGGATGCCCCCGGCGGTACCTGGCGCCTGCACAGCTATCCAGGCCTGGCTTGTGACGTCTGGGCCCACTCCTACTCGTTTTCCTATGCGCCCAACCCCGACTGGACTGCCAGCTTCGTGGGACAACCCGAAATCCAGGCCTACCTTGCCCGCTGTGCCACAGAATTTGGGCTGGATCCTCACCTGCGATTGAATACAGCGATTCGGAGCGTGCAGTGGCAGGACGATGGCTTCTGGCGCCTGACAGCAGAAGACGGCGCAAGCTATGACGTCGACGTGGTCATCAACGCCATGGGCAACCAACACACGCCACTATTTCCTGATGTGGAGGGAATGGATAGCTTCGCAGGTGACTCCTGGCATGGCACACGCTGGAATCACGACGTCGACTTACACGGCAAGAAGATAGTTATCGTGGGTTCCGCCGCCAGTGCGGTGCAGATAGTGCCCGAGGTCGCCAAGCTGGCGGGCCAGCTCACGGTATTGCAGCGCTCTGCAAACTGGATCATGCCGCGAGGCCGTAAGTTCTACAGTGACAGACAGCGCAAGTGGTATGCCCGTTTTCCATCGCTGATCAGGCTGACTCGCTGGTTCCAGGGCATGCTCATGGGACAGGTGGAGTACGCGGTCACCCGCGGTCACAAGCGGATGGAACAGTTTGAAAATGTCGTCCATAAATTCATTGCCAGGACTATCGACGACCCGGAAACCCGCAGGGCACTGACGCCCACGTCCCGCTATGGCTGCAAACGCGGCCTGGTATCGGACGACTTCTATCCGGCACTTAATCGCGATAATGTCGAGCTGGTTGCAGCGGGCCTGAAAGAGGTGACTCCTTCCGGGGTTATCACTGATACTGGTCGGGAGATCCCCGCAGACGTGATCATCTACTGTACAGGGTATCGTATTCTCGACTTTGACCGTATCGATGTTGTCGGAGCGGATGGTGCGTCGCTGGCGGCGGTGATGGGAGATGACCCACAAGCACACAAGGGCATTGCGGTGCCCGGCTTTCCAAATTATTTTTTCGCAGTGGGACCCAATGGGCTTGTTTTGAATGTATCCTATTTCAAAACCGCCGAGCGCAATGTAAAGACCATCGTCAATCTGCTCAGCGAAATGCGCAGCGAGCGGGTGCATGATATCTCTGTAAAGGAATCCGAGTACCGGCAGTACAATGACTGGATGTCTGACAAATTTGCCTTGTTTTCCTGGGGTGCGCCCGATTGCCATAGCTACTATCAGAACGCTGCCGGCCACGCGCCCTTCCTCTTTCCTGGAAACTTCCGTCAATACTGCGAGTTTCACGAGAACACTACTCTCGCGGAATTTGAGACACAGACGCGCTGATCAACCCCTGAACCACCGGTACACTTGGAGCACCACAGAATGAGCGGTAATGACCGCTGGGTGTTTGGCTATGGGTCACTGATATACAAGGTTGACTTTCCCTACCTTCGTCGAGAGACAGCCAGTATCACTGGCTGGGCCAGGCGTTTCTGGCAGGGTTCACACGACCATCGAGGCACGCCAGACGCACCGGGAAGGGTAGTGACATTGATCCCCTCCCCCGGCGCAACCTGCCAGGGTGTCGCATACCGTATCCAGCACGCTGTTTTTGAACATCTGGATCACCGAGAAAAAAACGGCTATCAGCGTCGTGAGGTGGCTATCAGCTTCAATAACGCCGCGCCTGACGAGCACGGAATCGTTTACGTCGCCGACGAGGATAATCATGCCTTTCTCGGGCCTCTGCAATCGGTTCAGGCCGTGGCGGAACACATTCACCGTTCTCATGGCCCCAGCGGCAGTAACGCGGATTACCTGTTACAGCTGGCAGACGCCCTGCGTGATCTGGGTGAACAGGACTCACACGTGTTTGAGCTTGAATCGGCGCTAATGGAAGTTCGAGACAAAAGGGAAATGGCAACATGAACAAGCGCATCACCGCGCGTGAGGGCAAGTTTCGCCTGGGCATTATTGGCGACCTGCACACCCACTGGGACAACGTCGATGTCGCGCACTTTTCGCGCAGCGAATATGATCTGCTGTTTTTCACCGGTGACCTGGGCGGAGGCAGCGTCGACAGTTGCCTGCGCATGGCCCGCCTGATGGCCGCACTGCAACAGCCGACCCTGGTGATGCCCGGCAATAATGACACCGTGGATATCAATGAGCTGGCCGCGGAACTCGCGCACCAGCGCGGCATTAACACCCTGCTGTCGATTACCCGCGACCAGGCTGATGAATTCGATGCCGACCTGGGCATTAGCCTGTGTGGGTACAGCCACCACCGCGTCCATGCCGAAGGCAGCGAAGTCAGCCTGTTGGCTGCCAGACCACACAGTATGGGCGGCCCCAACCTGTCGTTCCCTGATTACATGTCGCAGACCTACGGCATTAACAGTTTAGAGGACTCCCGTGACCGGCTCTGCAGCCTGGTCGATGAAGTGGAGTCGGATCGCTTGATCTTCCTGGCACACAACGGCCCGCTGGGGCTGGGCGACAGGCCCAGCGACATATGGGGTTGCGACTTCAAGGAAGGGGGCGGTGACTGGGGCGATCGCGACCTGAGTGAGGCCATCGCGCACGCCAAGTCACTCGGCAAGAAAGTGCTGGCTGTCATCGCCGGACATATGCACCTGCGCACCAAGCAGGGTGACAAAAGACCCTGGATGATGGAAATTGACGAAACCATTTATGTTAACGCCGCGCTGGTACCGAGGATCTTTGCCGGCAGTGACGATGTCTATCGCCACCACGTCTCGCTCACGCTGGGCGCCGACTCCATCGAGTTTGAGGAGATGCTGGTGCCCGAGTACGGCTGATCCTGTACCTGCGAGCGATCAGGGCGTGTACCAGATTGGTGACGTATAGGCCCGGTCCTGCACACTGCCCGGCACATTATCAGGGCGCTTGATATCGTAAAAAGCAGCATCGTAGGTAGTCCAGCGCGGGGTTGGAATTTCCAGCACACGCACGTAGTAAAAGGCGTCCTGTGCGGCGTCGAAATCCGGATCCTGCCAGTAAGCGGCGAGCGTCGGTGAGCCAATCGAGTTGTCGTAGGTCGCCGCGTCAAGATTCACCGTGCTGCCGACAGTCTCCTTCGCGCGGCCATCGCGCCCGATCTTGCGATCCCCTGAGACAGCGACGTCAAAGATGCGCTCATGGGTATTGCCCTTTTTGTCCAGCCACCCCTTGATAACCTGCAACCGGTCCAGGTTGGCGCCATCGGGATCGCGCATGGCGCGGACCAGAAAGCGCGGTGCCCCACCCTTGGGTGCCGCTGATAAATCGCCTCCCATGGGTACACCCGCACCATAGCCGCGCGCGGTGAAATCGTGGCGCACAAGATCCGATTCGGTGAACTCCCAGCCCGCAAAAACCCGAACGCGGATGCGGCTCCCGGTGGTACCGAACACTTCCTTGCGTTGGATGGCATCAAAGATCGCCTCGCGGGTATTTTCCGGCGCCCACACCGCGACCAGCCCTGCCGCTGACTCCTGGGAAGTCAGAATGCGTAGCTCCGGGTCGTCGGCCGGGATAACCTCGCCCGTATGACGATTAGGGCTGGGTTCGGTACTGG
>CAZPVJ010000142.1:0-3791 GCA_964590005.1 uncultured Alteromonadaceae bacterium
TGAGATCGCCAGGCTGTCGCCGCTGTAATCCAGTCCATTGGCGTCACTGCCGATCCGATTTACCCCGACAACGGCGGCCTGGTTTTCGATGGCCCTGGCGATCAATAAGGCGCGCCAGTGCTGAGCCCTGGCGGCCGGCCAGTTGGCCACGTAAATCAACATGTCGTAGTCGTTGCGGTTACGACTGAATACGGGGAAACGCAGGTCGTAACAAACCTGCAGGTTGATCCGCCAGCCCCGCCAGTGGACCAATACTCTCTCTTGCCCCGGCGCATAGCGTTTGTGCTCCCCCGCCATCCTGAACAGGTGCCGCTTGTCGTAATACTGCACGCCCTGCGGTGTTGCGAACAACATGCGGTTGAATACTTTACCAGCGGATTCCACGGCGATGCTGCCAGTCACAGCGCAATCGTGACTTTGGGCCACCTGTTGCAGCCACTGTTCTGTTTCGCCCCCGGGTTGTTCAGCGTTGTCCAGAGCCCTCATCGAGAACCCGGTGGTGAACATCTCCGGCAGTACAATAAGGTCCGTCGGTGTTTGGAGCCCGTCGATGATCTCCTGGAACTGCGCCCGGTTGTCCTCGGGTTTCTCCCAGACAAGCTCGTGTTGGATCAGGGTAGTATTCAAATCCTGCATAAGATCTCTGCTGCCTCCAGCAGCACCTGGTCACTCTTGGCGAAACAGAAGCGCAGGTAAAACTGCTCTGGCGCCTGCGCATAAAAAACTGAGATCGGAATCGATGCCACGCCATACTGGCGAGTCCACTCCTCGCATAATACGGCGTCGCTCTCGCGGCTGATGGCCGAGTAGTCGAGTAGTTGGAAGTAGCTGCCGGCACTGGGACTGATACCGAACCTCGACTGCTGCAACGCGTCGCAAAACAGATCCCTTTTCTGCTGGTAGAAAGCGGCAAGCGTCGCCGGGTAGGACGGATCCGCCGCCATAAAATCTGCCAGTGCATGCTGGACCGGTGTCACCGCCACGAAAGCAACATACTGGTGTACCTTGCGTAGCTCCGCTGTCAGTGCCGGTGGCGCAATGCAGTAGCCTGTCTTCCAGCCCGTAACGCTGAATGTTTTGCCGAAGGAGAAGTGGGCGAAGCTCCGCGCACGCAGCGCGGGATACTGCAATACGCTTTGGTGATCGGCGCCATCGAACACCAGGTGCTCGTAGACCTCGTCGCTGCTAACGAGCAAGTCGTGCTGCTCGGCAATGTTTTCCAATTCAACCAGGTCGCTGGCCTGCAGCACGGTTCCACAGGGATTATGGGGCGAATTAATCATTATGAGACGGGTCCGCGGGGTGATGCTGTCGCGAACCTGCTGCCAGTCAATCCTGAAGTCCGGTGCCAAGAGGGGAAGATGAACGGCCTTGCCACCTGCCAGTTCGATGGCGGGTTCGTAGCTGTCATACACCGGATCGAACACAATCACCTCGTCACCGGGCCTTACCACGGCGGTAACCGCACAGAAGATTCCCTCGGTCGCACCGGGTACCACGGTGATTTCGCTGTCCGGATCACAATCAACCTGGCGATGAAGCTTTAGCTGGTGACTGATTTGTTCGCGCAGGGCGGGTAAGCCTGCCATTGGCGCGTACTGGTTGCGTCCCTCGGAGGCGTGTTTAGCCAGCGCTTCAACAAGGCCGATGGGCGCCTCAAAGTCGGGAAAGCCCTGGGACAGGTTGATCGCGCCGCAGTCATTGGCCAGCGCCGACATGCGGGTGAATATGGTGGTACCGACCTTGGGTAGCTTGCTCTCGATCATGCCTGATTCGAAGGTTACATTTGGGTGTCCAGCGGCAGCTCGGTGACGTTTTTGATTTCCGTGACGGCCATGTGAGAGTGTAACTCACGGATTGCCGGACTGGCAGTCAGCGTATTGCGCACGAAATCCTCGTAGTGACGAATATCCCGGGTCACGATCTTGATCATGTAATCCCAGATTCCGGTCATGGTGTAACACTCCATAACTTCCGGGTAGCGCACGATATCCTGTTCGAATTCCAACAGATTCTGCCGGCCTACCGAGGTCAGGTTAATCGTTGCGAATACCACCACTTCCATGCCCAGCGCGTCGCGATCAAGCAGGGCCACACGCTGCTTGATCAGCCCCTCTTGTTCCAGCCTGCTGATGCGCCGCCAGCAGGGTGACTGGGAGAGGTTGGTTCGCTCGGCAATGGCAGCAGTGCTCAGGCTGGCATCGGCCTGCACCAGCTTAAGGATGTCGAGATCCTGTTTGCTCAATTCAATAGGCATAAATTACCCATAATTTAACTTTTAGAGAATTATATTTCCTCTTTTAGCGGCCAAACGATGAAAAATCAAATAAAAATACCCGCTTTATTGGGGCAAAATTCCGGGAGGATAAGAAGAGGGTGGAGATGATGGGTCTAAAGCAACCAGCCAGCGTAAGCCGGGTTTCCCTGGACGATAAGTATGCCCTCGATGCCACCCGGGCCTACATGACGGGAATCGAGGCACTGGTGCGGCTACCCATGTTGCAGCACCAGCGCGATCAGCGCCGGGGGCTCAATACGGCAGCGTTCATTTCCGGCTACCGTGGCTCGCCGGTCGGGGGTGTCGATCAGGCGATGTGGAAAGCGCGCCCCTGGCTGGACAAGCACAATGTGGTGTTTCAGCCGGGGATCAACGAGGACCTGGCAGCAACCGCAGTCTGGGGTAGTCAGCAAACCAACCTGTTTGAGGGTGCGCGCTACGATGGCGTCTTCGGCATGTGGTACGGCAAGGGCCCGGGAGTGGATCGCAGTATGGATGTGATCAAGCACGCCAATGCCTTCGGGACCTCCCGCTACGGTGGCGTGCTGGCCGTGGCCGGCGATGACCATGCCTGCAAGTCGTCTACCCTCCCGCACCAATCCGAGCATATGTTTATTGGCGCCTCGGTACCCGTCTTGAGCCCGGCTAATGTGCAGGAAGTGCTGGACCTGGGCATCTATGGCTGGGAGCTTTCCCGCTACAGTGGTTGTTGGGTGGCACTGAAGGCGATTACTGAGAACATGGACTCTGCGATCTCAGCCGACATCGACCCCGCTCGGATCGACATTGTTATCCCGGAGGAATTCCAGTTACCCGCCGACGGTGTTCACGCTCGCTGGCCCGACAAGCCGCTAGAGCAGGAGTTGAGACTCAACAAGTACAAGATTTACGCCGCCCGTGAATTCGCGAGGGTGAATGGTCTCAACCGCGTCGTTATTGATAGCCCGGACGCCAGATTCGGTATTGCCACCAGTGGTAAGTCCTATCTCGATGTTATGCAGGCACTCGAAGACATGGGAATCACTGCGGCAGTGGCCGCCGAGATTGGTCTGCGCGTTTACAAGATCGGGATGAGTTGGCCGCTTGAGCCCAGTGAAACCCATGACTTCGCCGAGGGCCTCGAGGAAATCCTGGTGGTCGAGGAGAAACGCTCGATCATTGAAGACCAACTCACTGGCCAGCTTTACAACTACCCGGTTGCCGGTCGCCCGCGGGTCGTGGGGGAGTTTGATGAAGAGGGACGCGACCTGTTACCCAACCTGGCTGAACTGACACCCGCCATGGTGGCGCTGGCGATCGCTTCGAGAATCCGGCGCTTTTATCAGTCAGAGACGATGGACCAGCGGGTACGCTGGATTGAACAGAAAGAATTATCGCTGGCGGCACCGAGGGAGAGTATTGAGCGCGTTCCCCACTTTTGTTCCGGCTGCCCGCACAACACGTCTACCCGGGTGCCTGAGGGCAGTCACGCCATGGGCGGCATTGGTTGTCATTACATGGCTACGTGGATGCC
>CAZPVJ010000143.1:0-7956 GCA_964590005.1 uncultured Alteromonadaceae bacterium
GTTCTTGTAGATCTTTCCATCCTTCATGATCAGGGCCAGGTTTTGTTCCGGCTTGGTCAGGATCGAAATGTCTTCAAGCGGGTTTCCGTTGATGAGCAGCAGGTCCGCGTATGCACCTTCTGCGATGACGCCGAGCTTGCCGGGATAGGGGTTGCGCGGGCCGCTCAGTTCCAGCACCTCGGCATTGATAGATGTCGCCTGCTTTAGAATCTCTGCGCTAGAAAACCACTCGCTGCGAAGTGTAAATTCAGTGACTTGCGCCTTTTTGGACTCCATTGACGCTACCATATCGGTACCGAACAACACCTTGGCCTTGTACCGCTTGCTCGCTTTCATTAGACGATCAAGGCCCTCTTTTGCTTTCTGCTGGCGCGCCGTCTGGGCTGGTGAAAAGCTGGCCGGCGCAGGGTTCATAAACAGTGCAGCCTGAGCGCTGATGAATACGCCTTTTTCAGCTGCCAGCTTCACCGTGTCTTCAGTGATAAGGTTGGTATGCTCAAGTGATTTCGCACCGGCCTCAATAGACATGCGGGTTGCGGCATCGGTATAGGTGTGTACAGCTAAATAGGTGTTCCAACGCTCTGCCTCGTCGACTGCCGCTTTGATTTCTTCCGGTGAGTACTCCGCGATATCAAGTGGATCGTACAGTCCAGATACGGCACCGCCAACAAACATCTTTAGGAAGTGCGCTCCCTTGCGGAATTGCATACGACTGGCGGCCAGAACTTCCGGTACCCCATCGGCAAAAATGGTAACACCCACGTATTCTCCGTCCGTGTTCGATGGCCCGCCCATCATGCGCGGATCCGTATGCGGAGTCCTGAAATCACCGTGCCCGGCAGTCATGCTAATGGCAGCACCGGATGCATAGATACGTGGACCAGGAAAATGTTCTTGGTCAATTGCCATCTTAGTACCCAGAACTTGACCGCCTGTGTCTCTGACCGTAGTAAAACCACGCATGAGCGTATTCTCCGCCTCGACCAGACTGAGGGCATATTGATAATCCAGGGGCGCATAGAAGTGCTCGGCAGGTGACAGATTCCACCACAGATGAACGTGCGCATCGATAAACCCTGGCGTCAAAGTTCTGCCCCCGCCATCGATTACCGTCATATCGTCGGATGCGGGAATTGATGCGGCGATCTGCGCAATCTTGTTACCTTCAACCAGTACACTCATAGACCGGTCAAGTTTTTCGCTGCTGCCATCGAAAATGTTGACGTTGTTGATCAGTATTTTGCTCTCTGCCAGCTCGTTTTTCGCAAAGAGCGGCGTCGAGAGAAGGATGCCCATGAGTAAAAAACCAGCAAACTTTACTAATTGATTCACTGCTGTCTCCTAGTGGTCTTATAAAAAACGTGGGTATTGAAATTATGCACAAACAGTAACAAAAGAGGGTTTCCCGGGTACACGCTCTCAAAGCCCGAGCGGAACTCATAAGATGAGAATTGTCCCCTTGTAGGCGAAAGTGGTCATCAAGCGTTGGGATGTCTGACGCTCCACATAAAAAATATACTCGCAATCACAGTTACCGCTTCCAAAAGTAACATTCCCCAGACCCACGCGGCTTCGTTCATCAGTAGAAGGTCATCTATTGGAGATGGCGCACTATCCACTGTCCTAAAGATGATCTGGTGAAACAGCGCCTGACTAATGGCGGCGGCGGTGGCGGCGGCGACGTAAAGCGCAGTAGCACCAACCGATTGAATAGCTGTCAGACTACTACCTGTAAAATGAGTCGCGGCCAAAAAGGCAAAAGTAAACGATATGAAAACTGTGAAAGAAGTAATCGCGTTTGTACTATGTAAACCAACGAGTTCAATTATTTCAGCTTCCGTCAATTCTTCATCTCCTTGTTATTAGACCTACACCAAGGATAGACGAAACGGCTCAAAATAGGCGAAAGCGGACGCTTTAGCTCTGGAATCGGCGCTGGAGGGCGAGATATCCGCTTTCACCTGCGGATTCAAGCGGTCGTAGAGAATCTTCCGATTTCACCGACTCAAGAGGTAGCTCTGTGCCATAAGCACTGGCTTATCGTTAGCGCGGCTTGCGCTCAAGATATACTTGGCTATTCTCCAGCTTTAGGCGCAGCGACTGTTTCATCACTTATCATCTGGTTGAAAGTATTAACATTGCGCACTCTGTCGGTTCTGGTCTAACCTGAATCGTTACAACATGAGAAATCAGGATATTCCTCATTAGCTGTTTCGAAATACCGTCAGGTCGATGCAAGTCCGCCTTGCTATCAGCGATTGTTCTGTTTTTTTTAAGTGCCTGCTCTCCCTCAGAGCCCAATGTTGTTACCGGCAATCGGACCGGCGTACTGCACTATGGCACTGGCTCAGAAGTACAGACCCTTGACCCCCATATTGTTTCAGACACCAACGCCTGGGAGATTACCGGCGCCTTGTTCGAAGGGCTGGTAAGGCGCAATGCAAAAACGCTGGAAGCCGAACCTGGCGTGGCCGAGTCCTGGACCTTCAGTGAAGATCAGTTGACCATAATTTTCAAGCTCAACCCCAATGCCAGATGGAGTAATGGTGACCCGGTGACTGCACACGACTTCGTCTGGTCATGGCAACGTACGCTGAGTCCCGCAATGGGAAATATACTCGCATCGACTCTTTACCCGGTTAAAAACGCCGAGCCATACAACAGGGGGGAAATTAGCGACCCCGAGCAACTGGGCGTTAAAGCGATAGACCGTCACACGCTCAAGGTCACACTGGAAAACCCTACCCCACATATTCTCGGCTCATTAGCTGCGCCCACGGCCTATCCCGTACACCGTGCGACCGTCGAAAAATACGGCACTGCTACCCAACGTTATAGCCAGTGGACACGTCCGGGCAATATGGTGAATAACGGCGCCTTCAAGCTTGCCGAATGGAAAATCTATCGTCACTTACGCGTAGAGCGAAACGAAGCCTACTGGGATACAGAAAACGTCGCCCTGAATGCCATTGTATTTAGACCTATAGACAGTCAAACAGCGGAAGAACGCATGTTCCGGGCGAAACAACTACATGTGACCTTCCAGGTGCCAATCAACAAAATCCCCGAGTACAGGGCCTTGCCCCAAACTCCGTATGTGCAGGCGCCATTACTTGGCTCCTATTACTACCTCTTTAATACCACCCAACCAGTGGTCAATGACATCAACGTACGCAAGGCCCTGTCAATGGCTCTGGATCGAGAGCAAATAGTCAACAAGGTATTGCTGGGCGTCGAGCGCCCATCTGCTTCAATAGTACCCGCGGGCGTTCCCGGTTATGAGATACAAACTCATACACATTTTGACCTCGACAAAGCACGACAATTCCTGGCCGCAGCTGGCTATCCCAATGGCATGGGCTGGCCCGGCCTGGAGTTGATATACAACACCGCCGAAAACCATCGTAGAGTTGCCGTGGCCATGCAACAGATGTGGAAAGACAATCTGAACATCGAGGTAACCTTGGTGAATCAGGAGTGGAAGGTTTATCTGGATACTGTGGACAATAAACAGTTTAGTCTGGCTCGTATGGGCTGGATCGGAACCTCGCTCGACCCCGGAACTTTTTTAGGCAAGTTTACGACGCGCGGTGGCACTAATCGCACGGGTTTTTCGAATGCACGTTACGATGAGATCATTGAGGAACTCGCTCCAGCCGCGACCTCACTAGAAACACGTTATGCGCTAATGGCAGAGGCAGAGACACTTTTTATGCAGGAATTTGCCCTGATTCCTATCCTCAGTTACAACGGCAGGCACCTGGTACAACCGAGTGTGAAAGGCTACTACCCAAATGTGCTCGAAATGCGCGACTTCAAGAATATGAGCCTGGACGCGTCCGCGCCAGTTTGGGAATGGCCTGCTGAGCCGTAGCAGTTTGGACCTCAGACTTTTTGTAGGTACTCTGTTTTACGCCCGAGTAGGCTGTAGTAAATCCGAGCTCTTTGTTTCATGTGCAACACTCTTTCTCCAAGCTAAGAGATTAGAATGTTGCGTCGACCGTTTGAATCCGCACCTCTTAGCGGTCATTCTTTCTTGGGATTTCTGACCTGCCACATGAAAATCAGGCACGCAATTGTGACCGCGAGTTGGGTTGCTCCCATAGCAGTCGGTGCCAGCACCATTGCAGCCGACTCTGGCGAGGTGTATTTGGGACTTGCGAAATCGAGCAAAAAGGCTCCCCTTCTGGTTTGAGCGTATGTCGCAAAGGACATAGACACCGTACTCAAAATAAATACTGTGTTGATAATTCGTATCTGAGATCTCAGAAGCTTCGCTCCAGCAGTGTAGGCCACCACAAGATACCCGGATACGATCGTTAAGAATATTGCAAAATACGTTGCTGAGTTCGCTTGTGAAATAAGTATGAGTTCCCAAAGTTCAGCATCGGTCATTGGACTATCTCCTCGGTGAATAGATACCAAGAAAAGATATAACAATGTCTGCAATTAGGCGAAAACGAGCCTTTTGGAGCCTATACCGACTTTCACTATGCTATCTGCTGCGCGACTGTTATGGACCAGGGCTGTGCGCCTCTAATGAATCCAGTTGACGCTAGCGATATTCCAGCGTCCGCTGGCCCAGCTTGTCGGGAGTGCCCCGCATTTCCAGTCCCCGCATGCCACTGTCGAGACTGCTTTCGCGATTCTGCAGTGCTGGCGGTCTCTGCAGGAGGGACGTACCCCAATTCGTAGCTCCCAGGAGATCCGAGGCGAGTTCCTCTGTATCTACCAGAGAGCGAAAGTTGATGGCCAGCATGACGGAGCCACCTTCACCCAGGTCGCTGCGTGAAGTGGAGAATCCACCCGCCAGCAGGCGGTTGTCGCTATTGAACTGCAAAACCAGGCTATCGACCTCGGCATCTGCACCGGCAATGGCGAGCTTGAACCAGCGCAGGAATTCGCTATCGCTACTGAAACCAATCTGCCGTTCCTGTATCTCGAAATGCTGGTACAAAAAAACATAACCTTCCGGCAGCGCACTTACCGCCTGGGGCGGCCCCAGCGATGAAAGCACTTGATCGACATGTTCTGGTTTTCCGGCCTCCATCAATAACACGGCGTCGGACGTGAAGTCGGAGCCAATTTCCTTATTGATGTAAGTGCATGAGGCTGTGACAGCTATCCATACCGCAAAACACGCTCGCAGTCGCTTATCAATCATCTGTCAGAGGAGTGTCATCACTGTAGGAGTAACGCAACAATCTACTGTCGTTGTCAAAGAAGAATATGGCCCGGTCATAATGTGTCCGGGATTCCGAGCTGTTGTAGACCAGTAGGAAATACCCGCTACCTTCGACCTGCTCCTTCATGTAATAAAAGACCACCTGGTCCTGCAGTGAGATCACCTGGGAAGGTGGACCAAGATGGCGCATTACGTCATCTGTGGTGGATTGGCCGATAGTCCAATCGGGTACAGTTGGGGAACGCCAGCTGCTTTCAACGCCCGCCTCTTCCTGCCACCTGGCACAGGCGCTTAACAGCATAGCCATCAGACATATGGAGAAGGCCTGCTGTAACTTTGTATTTTTTCTGTTCTTTGTATTGTTGAGCGACATTCATCTGGTTCCAGTCGGTTCTTAAAACGAAGTATACAGCTATGAAAAGCTGGATACCCGGTACAGGAATGCGATCCTATGGGGCAATGGGGCACTCTGGGTGCTGATTGCACCGAGTCCAGCCAGATACCGCGATTCATAACACCGGTGACCGATTTTTTTAGCGCAGGCAATTCACTACAAGTTAACGTGTCAGTACCGGTACAGATACTGCAACGCGCTTGATTTTGGGTCTATAAGCGTCTAACTTTTTGGATTCTATTTCGCAATGCGTTCCTACCATGACGAACTTTAGTATTGGATTCACAGCCTGCCTGAAACGCACGCTGCTTGCCATCGCGCTTGTTGTAGCCCCCTTGGCGAACGCCCAGGAAGTGGTCGTACTTTCGGGTTTCGATGAGATTACCAGCTGGATGGAGAGCGAAAACTGGTGGGGCGAGGAAAAACGCAGTGAACAGTTGCAGGTGCCACGTGTTCTCATTACCGGTATTTCTCCTCGGTGGGCGGGTGAGTCGAGCAAGCTGGTGGTTGCAGACAAGAAAGAGTTGTTCTATCGCTTCATCCTGCCGCTGGTTATGCATGCGAATGAAATGGTGCTTGATCGGCGCAAGCGCCTGCAGGACATTTCCTTTGCGCTGGAGAGCGGCAAGCCGATGACGGCCGAGGAGCTGGAATCGATGCGCGATGTCGCGCGATTGTTACGCATTACCGACGAGGACCGCGCCGCCTCACTGGGGGCCACAGATCCGGCCTGGCTAGGCATCATTGATACCGCACTTTATCGCCTGGATGTTATTCCCGCAGGATTGGTACTGGGGCAAGCAGCGTATGAAAGTGGCTATGGCACGTCGCGCTTCGCCTCACAGGGCAACGCACTCTTCGGGCAGTGGACCTACGGTGGCAAGGGCCTGGTACCCGAACAACAACGCAAGGACCTGGGCGATCATCGCATCGCGGCCTACGACTGGCCCTTCGACAGCGTCAGGGCGTATTTCCTGAACTTAAGCTCTCACCCCGCCTATGAAGATTTTCGTCGCCTGCGGGCCGATCAGCGTGCCACTGGCAGGCCGCTTAACTCCATGGTTCTGGCGGATGGCCTTATCGCCTATTCCGAGCGCGGCCAAAAGTACGTGGATACGCTCAAGGGCATTATGCGAGTCAACAACCTGACCATTGCTGATGATGCAGTGTTTCGTGATGAACCCCTGCGCTTTTTCCTGGGCGCTGAAAGCCCCGAAAAGGCTGCTGAACTCAAAGCGGAAATCGAGAGCATGCGCGCATCTGGCGAACTGGAAAGCGTCATTGCCCGAATGCGACTGGAGTAAATACTGCTGACCGGCGCTGCCGAGTCAAAGCAGCCAGTGAACGGGTCAGTAATCTACCCCCAACTGCGTCAAAGTCTTGCGGTCGGGAAATCCATCACCCACCAGGCCTGCGTCAATCTGAAACTCTCGCAGTGCCGAACGGGTAGTGGGACCCAATAATCCATCGGGTACACCGGCGTCGAACCCTTTCGCTAGCAGCAGTTCCTGCATCTGAATGACATCATCGCGACGCAAACGGACCTGGTCATTGGGAATTGACTGCTTCAATGCGCCTGCACCCGCTATTCGGTCTGCCAGGTGCCCCACTGACAAGGCATAGTTGGTAGAGCGGTTCCATTGCATTATGACGTTGAAATTGTCGTACACGAGGAACACGGGACCCTTGTGACCCGCAGGGATTATAAGCTGCGCATCCATACCAACGACCACCGGTAATGGCCCGCCATCGGCGTTGCGTAAGCCCAGTGATCGCCAATCTTGCAGGGGGCGCTGCTGTACCGCCTGGGAAAAATCGTAATCCGCGGGCAATTTGACCTCTCTACCCCAGCGCTGTTGCCGCTGCCATCCCAAATGAGACAGGAAGTTGGCCGCTGATGCCAGGGCATCCCGGCGACTAGCCCACAAATCAATGCTGCCGTCGTTGTCACCGTCTATTGCATAACGCAGGTAATTGGAAGGCATAAACTGGGTGTGTCCTACCGCACCGGCCCAGGATCCTTTCATATCATCGGCACGCAAATTTTCTCGTTCAAGTAATTCAAGGGCCAGTAAAAACTCCGTGGTAAAAAACTCGCTGCGGCGCGGGTCACAGGCCAGGGTTGCCAGTGAATCCAGGGTGGGCATGCCGCCCAGGTAGCTGCCAAAATTGGTTTCCAGGCCCCAAAATGACACCAGATATTGCCCGGGCACCCCATACGTGCGCGTTAACTCAAACAGAAAGTCGCTGTATTGGGCATAGAGTTCACGGCCCTTATCAATACGGCTCTGGGAGACGCGTTTACCAAAATAATCAGCGAATGTTTGGGTGAACTCGGGTTGTGAACGATCCAGCTCGATCACCCGGGCCTGGTATT
>CAZPVJ010000144.1:0-3249 GCA_964590005.1 uncultured Alteromonadaceae bacterium
GCACAAGCCGCCGATACTTGAGGTGCTGGGGTGGGTCCATGTTGATTAACTGGGTCTGGACCATGGCGAGCTGATCCCCGTCCATCTCATTGAGCAGACAACTGCGTTCGGCCGAGGAAAACAGGGCCGGATTCTTGGAAATGAAATCCAGGTCTTTTTGCCGCGTAATCACCCAGAAACCCACGCCCTGCGCCGGATCATCATGCCAATAGACCGGCTGCTCCTGGCGCAGGTAGCGAAACACCTCCCTGGGCATGCCGCCTTCGTAGGTCCTCGGATCGGTCAAGTCAAAATGGGGACAACCAGCCATTTACCACCTCTAGATTTTATATTGTGACTGCGACCTCTACGGGACGAGACGCCTGAGACACTATCAACTAATAGCTTGTAGTTAAGCCTACAAACAAACAGGGTACGCTGACAAGCCCGCCAACGAGGTAGCGGCAGCTGGCATCCGACGGTGAAATATATTCTAGTATTTACCTTAAAATACTTTCTTATCTAATTGTTTTTTAAGCTTTATACTTGAATAGGCTCGGCATTATCAGCGCTGTGTTTGCGCTTGCGAAGGCGCATGGCCAATGTCTCATCCACGGAGCGATAACGGTACCTACCTTCTGCGTCGAGACTGCGTTCAATTTGCCCCCGGTGATGAAGGTAGTTGAGGTGAGCGACACACTCACCTACAGCCAGCCCAATATGTTGCTCATCCAGCTCCCGCTGAAACAACACGGGCAACAACTCAACCGCGGTAGAGGGCCTGGCCAGGCAGGCCTCTTCCAGGGCTATCAGGTGTTCTTCGTGGTGCTCCAGTAGATAACGCAGCCGGTGATGTAGCCCGTAAAAAGGCACATTGTGGGCAGGTAGCACCAGTGAATCGTCTGGTAGCACTTCCAGGAAATGATCCAGGGAGGCCAGCCAGGCCTTCAGCGGGTTTCCTTCGGGCTCGTCGCCCGATACGCTGATATTGGAGGTGATGCGGGGTATCACCTGATCACCGGAAATCAGGACGTTCAGTGATTCATTAAACAGGCAGGCATGTTCAGGAGAATGCCCGCGCCCTACAAGGACACGCCAGCGCTGGCCATTGATACTCAGTCGGGCCCCATCTTCAAGGCGTCGATAGGAGGTGGGCATGGGACGCGTGATACGACGAATACCCCCCATGCTCTTGCGCGCTGCCTCAACACCCTGCTCTCCGCGTCCGCTGCGGATTTGATGCTGTTCGTTGGTCCAGGTGAAATGTTCGGGGCTGGAGCGTGTGTACACCAGGCCGGTCATGTATTCGCCATGGGTAATGTAAAAAGGGACTCGCCAGCGGTCACAAAGCCAACCGGCGAGACCGGTGTGGTCCGGGTGCCAGTGGGTAGCGATCACCGCTTTTACGGGCTTGCCCCCCAAATGCCTTGCGAAAATCTGCTCCCATAACTCTTCAGTGGGGCCAATGGCCATGCCACTGTCCACGATCCACCAACCATCTTCATCTTCCAGCAGATACAGGTTGATATGGTCCAGCGCCAGCGGCAAGGGCATTCGCAGCCAAAAAACGCCTGCGGCAACCTGAATGAGTTCACCTGGCTCGGGAACACTCTCAAACGGATATGTAAGCACGGATCAGTCTTTATCCAGGCCCAATTCCTTGATCAAGGCAATCACATCATCGTGGTGGCTCTTGGTTTTTACCTTGTCCATCACGTGCTTCAGACGACCGTCCTTGCCGATAATGAAGCTGGTGCGCAATACGCCCATGAACTCCCGGCCCATGAACTTTTTAAGACCCCATGCACCATACTTCTCGGTAATCGCATGATCCTCGTCCGACAGGAGCGTAAAATTCAGGTCCTGCTTTTCAATAAAGCGACCCAATCTTGCTACGGCGTCTGGACTTACGCCCAATACCACCGTATCCAGCTTGGCGAGCTGCTTCTTACTGTCGCGAATGCCACAAGCCTGGACAGTGCAGCCTGGCGTCATTGCTTTGGGATAAAAATACACCACAACATTTTTTTCGCCGCGAAACTGCTTGAGACTGACCTTGTTGCCATCTTGATCCAGCAGGCTAAATGCCGGTGCCATGTTGCCTATCTTGGGAAACGCCATTTTTTACTCCTCATTGTTTCGTTTGCGCGGTCTGTATTCGATGGCCGAAACCCTTACCGGATAGTGCCCCTCACGTACGTCGTCAAAGTACTCCCGCAGTGTCTGTGTTACTACGGGGAAGGCGATATCATTCCAGGGAATCTCGTCTTCACTATAAAGCCCACTTTCAAGACTCTCCGGACCCACCCCGAATTCACCATCGTCCAGTTCACAGCGATAGAACATGTATACCTGGCTGATATAGGGAACGTCGATGATGCGATAAAGCTCCAGGCGGCTAACCCTGGCCCGGGCTTCCTCCCAGGTCTCCCGGGCAGCACCCTGGGGCGTAGTCTCACCGTTCTCCATGAACCCCGCAGGCAGTGTCCAGTACCCGTGTCTCGGTTCAATGGCACGCTTACAGAGCAGCACTTTACCCTGATACACGGGCAGGCAACCCACGATGACCCGTGGATTGACGTAATGGATGGATTCGCAACTGGTGCAGACAAATCGTTCGCGATCGTCGCCCTCTGGAATGATCAGGGCCACGGTATCACCGCAGCTGGTGCAGAATTTCATTCGCTTATGTACCGCTGCCCCTCAGGGGCTTGCCATGGAAAGGCAGCAGTATAGAGCGATTCAATCGCTATCGCGACAGTCTCAGTGGATTTCGCAGTATGCGCCGGCGTGAAACAACAGGGGCTTGCCCGTTGGCCGTGATTCCACGTGTTTGACTCGGCCGACGATAATCAGGTGATCACCACCATCGTGTGTAGCGTGCAGCTGGCATTCAAAACTGACCAGGGCATCGCGAATGACCGGAGCTCCGTGACGGCCCATACGATAGTGATCACTGTCGAGGATGTGGTCACCTTTCTTGGCGTACATGTTAGACAAGTGCATTTGCTCGGCACAAAGAATATTAATAGCGTAATCCCTGGGACTGGCGAATGTCTCATAAAGGTCAGAGCCATTCTGCAGGCTCCACAGCACCAGCGGTGGATCCAGCGACACCGAGGAAAATGAATTGGCCGTCATGCCCACGGCATTGCCGCCCTTATCCACCGTGGTAATCACGCAGACCCCGGTTGCAAAGCGCCCCAGTGCATTACGTAGTTCACGTCCATCGATGTTCATTGTGTCTCCTTGGCATACCCTGTTAAGGGT
>CAZPVJ010000145.1:0-42231 GCA_964590005.1 uncultured Alteromonadaceae bacterium
ACATTCTGCAGGAGTACCTGCTTTCCTTCGGCTACACCGTCACCTTGGCGGAGAGAGGGGCAGAAGCGGTGGCGCTGAGGAAGCCCACTCACAACTTCGATCTCATCTTGCTCGACTGGATGATGCCCGGCATGACTGGCCTTGATGTGGCATTGGCTGTGCGCGAGACCGAATCGCCACCCAGGATTGTGCTCCTGTCCTCCTGGAATATGCCCAGCAGCGAACACCAGGCGATGGTGGATGCGTTTTTGGCCAAGCCGGTCAAGCCCTCGGCACTACTGGATACGATCATGCTGGCATACGGACAGGAAGTGGTGCGCCGTAACCGCAAACTTGGCGTAAAGGTTGGGCCCGAAGACCTGGCAGCTATCCGCGGTGCCAGGGTTTTGGTGGTCGACGACTCGCCCATCAATTTGCAGATAGCCTGCGAGCTGTTGGAGAAGGTGCCGCTGGTTCTGGATACGGCCAGCGATGGCGAAGAGGCCGTCAATCGTGTTCGAGAGAATGATTACGACTGCGTACTGATGGATATCCAGATGCCGGGTATGGACGGGTACACCGCGACTGGCATACTGCGCGATGAATATTCTTTTGAAGATCTGCCCATACTCGCCATGACCGCAAACGTAATGGCGGAAGATCGTGCGAGAACTCGAAACGCCGGCATGAATGGCCACGTCGCCAAGCCCGTCGATCCCGCCGATTTGTACAAGGCACTGCTGGAGGCAATTCCAGCGGCGGATTACAGCGCCAATCTTGATAGCCGTGCGCTCAGTACTGAATCGGCAGCGACAGCATCAGCATCGGAGCAGGAGCCACTGCCGGACGCATTGCCCGGCCTGGATATCAAGCAAGGCCTGAGCAGGCTGGCCAACAACGAATCGCTTTTTGTACAACTGTTGGGTGATCTACTGTCTGAGTATGCGGATGCGGCCGAGGAGCTTCGCGCTCTGGCCGCATCAGGTGACGTGGAGGCCTTGCGGGGAGCTGCCCACAAAATACGAGGCATAGCCAACAATCTGGGCGCGAGTGATATCGGTGCCGCCGCCGAGCATATCGAAAAAACGGTGCTTGCAGGAGAAACCATTACCGAGGCACAAATCGACAGCCTCGCCGAAGGGCTGACGGTCGCATCGGCGTCTCATGCCACACTGTTGGCCGGGCGGCAGCCAGCCGCCAGTGCGGGCCCGGGAACTGGCGCAGACAGCTCGGCGCTATTTAGCGAACTGCAGGCAGCGGTAGCGGCTTTCGATCCGGGTGCCACTGAGCTTATCGACCAGCTTATCGCCAGCCAGGCGCCGGGTAGTGAACTGGCCGCCAAACTGGGGGCGGCGCGCGAATTGCTCGACAATTTCAATTTTGGTGATGCAGAGCCGCTGTTGGCTGAAATAGAACAGGGCCTGCAGGCCTGACTTTGATGAAAAGTGCCGCCTTGATGCTCCAGCTGGTCATGTTGCTGGCGGTAGCACAGCCAGCCTTTACCCAATCCCTGAACGACTTGAGCGAACCGGTTTCCATCGCCGGCCAGTGGCGTTTTCAGGTCGGAGATGAGTTGGGCTGGGCGGCCCCGGAATTTGATGACAGTGCCTGGCTAGAGACGCCAGTGCCCGCGCATTCGCCGCAAGGGCACGCGGGGTACTCGGGGTGGTATTGGTATAGGATCACCCTGCAGTTGGATATCACAGCGCCCGCCGTGGCCGGCAGGATCGGTGCACTCGGCGTGACCCTGGGTAATGTCATGAGCGCTTACGAGCTCTATGCCGGTGGCGAACGGATTGGCGGTGTCGGCAGCCTGGGCGATCGGCCGATCGCGATCTACGACAAAAGATCAACCTTTGCTATACCTCGCTCGGCCATCGCCGAGGACGGCACCCTGGTGCTGGCATTGCGCGGGTGGCGTGACCCGGGACTTTCAGAGCGCTGGGAGACAGGGCTTTATTGGCAAACACCCTGGCTTGGGGATGTTGGAGATCTCCGCGTCCAGAGCCTGTTTCGAGCTCTATTACCCAGCCTGCCGTTGGCGGCACTGTACCTGGTGCTTGGGCTGTACCATCTTCTGATCGCGCGCCGTAACCCAGTACTGAAGGAGTTTTTCTGGTTTGGCTGGCTCTGTGTATTGCTGTCGGTTTATACGTTCGAGACCAGTCAAGCCAAATTCCTGCTGGACCTGCCCTTCTGGCTGCATAAGAAGCTTGAATTCAGTTCCTTGTACCTTGTCCCGGTTATTCTGAGCCAGACGCTATTTCGCGTAACGCGTACCCGCGTCCACTGGATATTCAAGGGCTTTGCAGTCTTGTTTCTTGGCCTGGCGCTGCTGTTGTTGATTCCCGGACACAATATCAACTTCCACACCTTGCGTTTCTTCCAGCTGGGCGTATTGGCCTGGATTGTGTGTTTTGCAGGCGCGATAACCTGGCGGGCCTACCAGGGCAGTCGCTCTGCACGCATCGTATTCGTGCTGCTGCTGGTGCTCATGCTGGCGATATTCAACGACCTGGTCTGGGAGATCGTCGTTATCGAGATGTTGCCCACGGTGCAGATTGTCGGGCTGTTCCTGATTATCTTCATGGCGCTGTTAATGGCTGAGCGCTACACAGAGCTGCTCAAACAATTAGAGATGTCGGTGGAGCAGCGCACTGCGGAACTGGTGGACGCCAACCGCGAGCTCGCGGTAGCGGTGGAAACCAAGAGTAATTTCCTCGCCAATATGAGCCATGAGATGCGCACGCCCATGAACGCCATCCTGGGATTGACTCGGCTGGGCTTAAAGACGGAGCTCGACGAGCAACAACGCGACTATTTCAGCAAGGTGGAGCAATCAGCAGAGGGTCTGCAGGGCATTATTGACAGCATTCTCGATTTTTCGAAGCTGCAGGATGGCCAGCTGGAATGTGAAAGCCAGCCCTTCAGTGTCAGCTCGTCCATTGAAGGCGTTGCGCAGCTGTGGGGTGAATCTGTAGAGCAGGCTGGCTTGGCTTTCACTGTAGAGTTCGACCCGGCGATTCCGGAGTTTGTCGAGGGAGACGGCAAGAGGTTGAAGCAGGTACTGGGTATATTCGTCAGCAATGCGGTTAAATTCACCGAGCACGGGGAAGTGCGACTGGGTGCCACGCTGCTGGAAACGGACACTGATCCAGCTCGAATCAGGTTCTACGTGGCTGATACGGGCGCCGGGATAGCAGAAGCGCAGAGAGAGCAGCTATTTGAGGCCTTCTCCCAGGCCGATAATACGATGACGCGACAGCACGGCGGTACGGGCATCGGTCTCTCTATCGCGCAGCAGCTGGTGGAACTGATGGGAGGCCGGATCCAGATTGAGAGTGCGCCCGGCAAGGGCAGTACTTTCAGCTTTGAGTTGAGCCTACCCCTATCGGCGCCGGCTGATTTGAAAGAACAAGCATCCGATGAATTGGACCTGAGCCCCATTCGTGGGGCGCGAGTGTTGTTGGTGGACGATTCAGCGTTAAACCTGCAGGTGGCTGGTGAGCTACTAAGACAAGCGAGACTGTTTGTCGATACTGCCCAGGATGGCCGTGAGGCAGTGGCGAAGGTCAATACCGCGTCTTACGACTGTGTACTGATGGACGTACAGATGCCTGTGATGGATGGCTACACCGCCACTGAGCAGATTCGCTCCAGGCCACACTTGAAGCACCTGCCGATACTGGCAATGACGGCGAACGCGATGCCGCAGGATCGCGCTCGTGGTGCTGAGGCCGGTATGAACGCCTATATTCCCAAGCCGATCGACCCGGAAGCGCTTTATCGCTCGTTGCTGCAATGGATCGAGCCCGGGGAGCGAGACTTCGATGACAGCAGTTTCGCCTCACCAGAGCCGCCGCCGCAGGATCAGGCTGAGTTGCCGGACTCGCTTCCGGGTATTAACGTGGCCGAGGGACTGGTTCGCGTCGGCGGTAACGCAACTCTTTACCTTGAACTGCTGCGTGATCTTTGCCAGGACTATGCCGATGCCGGGGAGCGTCTCGAGGCGATGGTGAAAGCCGGTGGCGAAGACGAGGCCAGACAGTTGGCCCACAAGCTGCGAGGAATCGCCAATAACCTGGGACTGAACGATGTAGGGAGTGCTGCGGAGGCCATAGAGCTGCCCATCAAGTCAGGTGACACTGTGCCCGTCGAGGCCATACCCAATTTGGTGAGTGCGCTGACTGTTGCCCTGGAATCACAGGCCATGCTGGCGCCGCTGCTGGCCAACACGTCAGAAGCCGTTGACCTCGACCAGGATCAGCGAGCCGCTCTACTCGCTGAGCTTCTACAAGCTGTCGCCGACAATAATCCGGAGGCGCTTGAGCTGGCCGACACGCTGCTCGCGGGGATTGGCGAAGACGCAGCCGGTGCGGCTGAACTCGCTGCCGCTCGCGAGGCGCTCGATATGTATGATTTCGCCGGTGCCGGCGAGCACCTGCGGGCGCTGGTCGTTTAGAGGGAGCGTAAGGCGCTTTCCGCCAATACCACGGAGTAATCCGCGGTGACGGCATGGCCACCTTTGCGGATATCGATCTGCGGCTTACTCGTATTGATCCTTGAGCAGGAAAAACGCTAGAAACAGCAGTGCAGCGCTGAACGGAATGGCTATCCAGATACCGCTTATTCCCAGCAATGACTCCAGGGTGACTTCACCAAAGTTGGCTGGCTCCAGCAGGGTTGCCTCGAGGAAGGGGTAGGCAAGTGAAAATACGAAGGCCCCCAGCAGGGCGCCTGCGACCGTGAAAATCGCATCCTTCTTGCCCTCCGACGCTCCGACCACGCAGGTACCCGGGCAATAGCCCGAGATCGCCCAGCCGACGCCAAAGATAGCGCCACCAGCGAGTACCCCCCAGATATAGGCGGGCTTGATACTCATATTGGCCAGGCCGCCCAGGTCAAGCAGATAGATACCGAGTGTGCCCACGCCCATGGCCGTCATCATCAGTTTGATGATCCACATGTCCTTGAGTAGCAGGGTCCCCATGATGCGGCGGTAGCTGGATGCACCGCCGAGAAATAGAATTGCGCCAAAAGCGCATCCGATCAAAAAGCCGATGAGCAGTGTCATGATTAGGCTCCCTTGCTGCGATAAAGAAATTTGGCCATCAGGATAGCGGCCCCGAACGTGGCGGCCCCAAACAAGAAGGAACTGAGTGCCAACTGTGATATGCCACTGATCATGTGTCCGCTGGTACAGCCGCCCGCGAGTCGAGCACCAAACAGTAATAAAAAACCACCCGCGAAAGCGGCGGCGTAGCGCTTGAGGTGGGAGCTCCCGAAGCGGCCAGTCCACATTGGCGGCATTGAACCCTTGTCGGCCTCTGGCTGTTTACTGCGCAACAGCCGCGCGGTGACCCCGCCGCCAACGAACATGCCGAAGACCAGCATCCAGCCATAGCCGATTCCCCAGTCTGACTTTTCGCCGTATTTTGCCAGGTAACGGTTTTTCTCAGCGTATTCGGGTGCGACCTTGTGGATTACCGCGGCATCGGTTACCACGAACTGTGTAGACACACCGAGGGGTTTGACCAATGCAGTCGCAATGACAAGCAGCAAACCCAATGAAATGCCTGCTGCTTTCCACGAAATAATGGCTTTGTCCTGCATAATTTTCTCCACTAACTTATGGTTGTGATCATGGACTAAATATTAGAACATTAGTATATAAGATAATAATTAAGTATCGAAGTCAAGCGTAGAGAGTGAAAACGCAAGGAGACTGTGTGATCAGCCTATTGACACGACTGTGGTTTGGTCTTGGTTGGGCCGTCCTTACGACGACTGCTTCAGCCGAGCTCGCGGTGACCCGTGTAACAGAGCAGGTTTACTCGGCAATCGGCGCGACACAGCCGCCGACCTATGAGAACAGGGGCCACAACAACAACCTCAGTTTTATCATCACCGATGAAGGCGTGGTGGTGATAAATGGCGGGGACAACTACGGTCTGGCGCGTGACCTGCACGCGGAGATTCGAAAACTCAGCAATGTACCGGTGCGTTACGTCATCAACGAAAATGGACAGGGACATGCGTTCCTTGGCAATTCCTACTGGGTGGAGCAGGGCGCGACGATTATTGCTCACGCCTTGGCCGTCGAGAAAATCCGGCGTCACGGGGAGGGCAGTTTGCAGCGCATGCTGGAACGCAATCGGGAGCTGGGTGAGGGTACCTCGGTGGTCATTCCTGACCGGATCGTGGAAGGAGAGCTGGCTGTTATTACATTAGGAGGGACCCGAATCGAAATCCGCCGTTTCGGTCCCGCCCATTCACCAGGAGATGTTTCCGTCTGGCTTCCCGACCAGGGCGTGCTTATTGCCGGCGATATCGCCTTTCATCAGCGGCTACTGGGCATATTTCCCGATACGGATGTCGCAGGCTGGATTGGCAGTTTTGACCGGATGGCCACACTGGGCGCGCGGTACGTTGTACCGGGCCATGGGGCGCCAACAGACATGGTGACTATTACGCGTTACACCCGCGACTATCTACAATTTCTGACCGAGGAAGTTCAGAAGATACTGGACCGGGATGGCGATCTCGCTGATGCCTACGCGATCGACCAATCGGCGTATTCCCATCTGGATACATTTGAAGAGCTGGCCGGAAAAAATGCGGGACGCTTGTTTCAGACGCTGGAAATGCAGCTGTTCTAGCGGATCACGACGACCTAGTTGTCCTCGCAGTAGAGCTCGTACAGCAGGCCCACAACCTGGGCGACCTTGTCTCCGTGAATCGAGTAATAGATCGTCTGCCCGTCACGTCGGCTTTCAACCACACCCTCGTGCCGCATTCGCGCCAGGTGTTGTGACAGCGGGGACTGCTTGATTCCCAGGTTTTCCGATAGCTCGCCAACAGATTGCTCACCGGCCTTGAGTTGGCACAGTACCATCAGCCGGTCTGGGTGACCCAGCAGCTTCAGCAGATCCGTGGCCACTTTGGCTGACTGCTGCATTTTTACAAGGTCCATTTGTTAGTTCGTCACTCTATGAAAATTTAGGTTGAATATATAAGAACTTTATAATATATTAATAATACGTTGTTAGGAAGCCTCGCTGATAATAAGGATTTGGCATGTCGAAGCAACACGAATTGGACACAATGATTAAATCGGTCGCAGAGGCGGGCGACAAGTTGTCCGCGCCGGAACGTCGTAACTTCTTGAAAAATGGACTGGCGATGCTGGGCGCGGCGAGTGTGGCGGCCGGCACAGGCCGCCTGGCGGCTGCAGAGAACGCTGGCCCACCGGCAGTGCCCGCCTGGACTAAAAGCCTGGGGCCCGGGGTTGTCAGCAATCCCTACGGCAGCCCTTCGCCCTTTGAGGCGCACGTAAAGCGTCGAACGGTGGATTGGCTTACGGCCGACAAGATTGCATCCATCAGTTTTACCCCGCTGGCAGACCTGAAGGGCATTATTACGCCCAGTGGTGTCGTCTTTGAGCGCTACCATGCTGGTCTACCCGCGGTGGATCCCAATGTTCACAAGCTCATGATCCACGGCATGGTTGACCGCCCGATCATCCTTTCAATGGATGACTTGATGCGATTTCCCTCGGTTAGCATGATTCGGTTCCTGGAATGCCCGGCCAATGGCGGGATGGAGTGGCGCGGCGCACAGATGGATCGCTTGCAGTTCAGTCATGGAATGCTGTCCTGTTGCGAATGGACCGGGGTTCTGTTGTCGACATTGCTGGCGGAGGTTGGCGTCCAGCAGGGGGCCAAGTGGATACTTGCGGAGGGCGCCGATGGTGCTCACATGAGTCGTAGTATTCCCATGGACAAGGCGTTGGACGATGCACTTATCGTGTACGCCCAGAATGGTGAAATGTTGCGACCGGAGCAGGGCTACCCGGTAAGACTCATCAATCCTGGCTGGGAGGGCAATACCTGCGTTAAGTGGTTGCGTCGTCTGGAGGTGGGTGACAAGCCCTGGTACCACCGCGAGGAAACGTCCAAGTACACCGACCTTATGCCAGATGGCACAGCCCGCGAATTTACCTATGTTCAGGAGTGTAATTCGGTCATCACCAACCCCGCTCCAGAGAAGCCTCTGCGCAAACCCGGGAAACTCTGGGTAGAGGGACTGGCCTGGTCAGGTCGTGGCAAGATCAAGCAGGTCGATGTGTCTTTTGATGGCGGTGTCAGCTGGCGCCCGGCGCGCTTTACCAGCTCTGTATTGCCACGGGCGCTCACCCGCTTTGGCGTGGAGTGGGACTGGAATGGGAATCCCGCGTTATTGCAGAGCAGGGCAATCGATGAGACCGGCTACGTGCAGCCGACCTACAGGCAGCTGCGCGAGGCGCGTGGTACATCATCGATCTACCACAAAAATGCCATTCACACCTGGAAGTTGAACAGCGACGGGAGTGTGTCCAATGTCCAGATTGCCTGAGTGTGTACTGCTTCTGACGCTTTCCCTGGCGGCTTTGCCCAGCCTGGCGCAAGAGACCAGGCCCGCTGGATACTACGGCTATGGCCAGGCGGCGACCGCTGAACAGATCGCTGGTTGGGATATCGATGTGCGACCGGATGGTCTGGGTTTGCCGCCTGGCTCGGGCTCGGTAGAAGACGGTGAGATGCTCTACGAGGAGCAATGTGCGGAATGCCATGGGTCATTCGGGGAGGGTGAAGGTCGTTACCCCTCGCTGGCCGGTGGTGAGGATTCCCTGCGCGAAGAACGACCGCACAAAACCGTGGGCAGCTACTGGAAGTACACCAGTACACTCTGGGATTACATTCACCGGGCCATGCCTTTTGCCCGCCCAGAGTCCCTGACCGATGACGAGGTCTACGCGGTGACCGCCTATGTCCTCTACCTCAATGAACTGGTGGAGGACGACTTTGTTCTCAGTCAGCAGAACCTGGCTGATGTGCGACTGCCCAATGAAGCGAATTTCACCGCGGAGCAGCGACCGGATGTCGAGAATCGTCGTTGCATGAAACAATGCCGCGACCCCGCAGAGATAACAATCCATTCCCAGGCGCCGCAGTATGAAGCGCCCCTGATGGCGCGGGTTGCGGTGGCCGAGGTCGCTGCTAATCCTGGCATGGATGTCTACAATCAAAGCTGTGCGGTTTGCCACGATAACGGTGTTGGTGGCGCCCCGGTAACGGGTGACGCCTCGGCGTGGACCAATCGAGTGAGCGCGGGTATGGACACGCTGTATGACCACGCTATCAACGGATTCCAGGGCTCAGAGGGCGTAATGCCGCCCAAGGGAGGTTTCGTGCAGCTGTCTGATGACGCGGTGCGGCTTGCGGTTGATTACATGTTGGGAGTCGGTCAATGAGGACGCTTCTTGCTACAGGACGCTTGGCGTGTGCAGCGCTCATACTGGGGGGTCTTGCTGCGCTTTCGATGAATGCGGCCAGTGCCATGGACGATGATGCCATCGAAGCGGGTCGGCGGATTGCCGAGGATCGCAACAATGGCAATTGCTACTCCTGTCACCTGGTGCAGGGTGCGGAGCTGGCAGGCAATGCTGGTCCGCCGCTGTTGGCGATGAAGATGCGCTTCCCCGATCGCGAAGTTTTGAAGGCCCAGGTTGCCGATCCGCGAACCCGCAATCCTAATACCATCATGCCGCCTTATGGCGCGCATGGCATTCTTACCGAGCAGGAGCTGGACCTTGTGGTCGACTACCTGCTCTCCCTCTGATTTGAGTAACTGTATGTCAAAGGAGTACCCCATGAAATTTGACCAGAAACGCCGCCGTATTGTGCAGGGTTTGCTGGCACTCGGCGTGCTTGCCGTCACCCCGCTGAGAGTGCTGGCGCGTAATGCTGAGGCTTTTAAGGCGACGACGCCCGACGCGGCACTGAGTGCCTTGTTCGGTGACAAGCCTGTTACCGATTCTGACCAGGTGAAATTGAAGGTGCCAGACATTGCTGAGAACGGTGCGGTGGTACCGGTATCGGTCGAATCGACGATGGCGGGTATCAGCAGTATCAGCATTGTTGTCGTTGAGAACCCCAACCCCCTGTCGGCTCGCTTCCAGATAAACCCGGGAGTTGCGGCGAATATTTCCACGCGCATAAAAATGGGCGAGAGCTCTGACGTGATAGCCGCTGTCGAGACCGAGCAAGGTGTTTTTGTAGCCCGCAAGAATGTGAAAGTAACCATCGGCGGCTGCGGCGGCTGATAAAGGAACAAGAGGAGAGATATCGTGGCAAAACCTGTCAAGATCAGGGCGAAACTCAAGGGTGAGGTGGCGACTGTCAAATCGCTGATGCCGCACCCGATGGAAACCGGCACTCGCAAGGACCCGGATGGGAACCTCGTGCCCGCGCACTACATTGAAACCGTGACCTGCGAACACAATGGACAGACACTGATTGTTGCCGACTGGGGGCCCTCGGTCTCCAAGAATCCGTACTTTGCTTTCGAGATTCTGTCGGCAAAATCTGGCGACACCGTGAAGGTAAGCTGGACCGACAACCTGGGCGAAACTTCCAGCGGTGAGACAACGCTGAAATAAAAGGCTGACGTAACGGTCAGGAGACGGTCACATGAAAAGGACAAGCTGGATTGTACTGCTAGCCATGCTGGCGCCCATCTTACTGGCGACCGGGGTGTCGGCCGGTCCTGAAGAGGACAGGGTGGCTTTCCGCGCATTCTATGAAAAGCGTTTTCCGGATGTGCCGCTGGCCGATCACAAGGATGGAGCCTACGCGCTCGATGCAGCCAAGCGAGAACAGTGGTTGGAAATGGAAGAGTTTCCCCCCTATGAGATCGCTGTAGATGACGGTGCGGCGCTTTACGAAGAAGTGTTCCCGAATGGCGACAGCTATTCGAGCTGCCTGGGTGAAGGCGCCCCGGCGATTAAGCAGTCCTATCCAAGATTCGATTCTTCGCGGGGTCAAGTGGTAACGCTTGAACAGGCCATCAACGGGTGTCGCGTCGCGGGCGGCCTGGAAGCGCTGCCTTATGAAGGTGAGGAAATGGCGGCGCTGGCGGCGTACATTGCCATGGAGTCACGTGGTCAGCAGGTGGCTGCGGTCATCCCTGACGATCCGGCCGCGCTTGCCGCTTACGAGGCAGGCAAGCAGTTTTACTATAGCCGCCGTGGACAATTGAACTTTGCCTGCAGTTCCTGTCATTTACAAAGTGTCGGCATGATGCTGCGCGCCGAACGTTTAAGTGCCGCGGTGGGGCATACAACGCACTGGCCTGTGTATCGCGGCAAGTGGGAGCGAGTTGGCTCTCTGCACAGGCGGTTCCAGGAGTGCAATGAGCAGGTCAGGGCAGAAGCCTTGCCCGAGCAAAGTGAGGTGTACCGCAACCTCGAGTACTTCCTGACCTATATGAACAACGGCATGGAACTCAATGGCCCGGCAACCCGCAAGTGACAGGAGTGTGGCGATGAATGCTTATAGGTACCCGACTCGACAGGCGGCCCTGTTTACGCTGTGGGTGTTGAGCCTGGTAATGTTGCCTGGCAGCGTGCTGGCTCAAGACTCTGACAGCGGCGACGTGGCCGAGGTTATAGCTCAGGCCCGTACCGTGCACAGTGAGGCGCAGGGTCTGGGACACGGCTGGTCGGTGACACTCCGCTACATCGAGGAGGCTGAAACCGCTCTCGCCGAGGGGCGCGCCGATGACGCGATGGCGGCCGCCGAGCGAGCGGCCCTGACTGCCCGGCAGTCGGTGGTGCAGGCGAAGGCCGAGCAGGCTGACTGGTCAAGCCGTGTGCCTGCGTCCTGACCGGTCGCGGGGGAGGCTTTCATGAACAGACGCGAGTTTATAGAGTTACTACTGCAGGGGTCTGTAGCGACGGGGCTGGCTGGCTATGCCGGCACTTCGGTCTTCGCCAATCAAGGCATGTACGATATCCCTACCTTCGGCCAGGCTCGATTGCTGCATATCACCGATACCCATGCGCAACTCCTGCCAATCTACTTTCGTGAGCCCAGCGTCAACCTCGGCCTGGGTGACGCCAGCGGTAAGTGGCCGCACCGGGTAGGCAAGAATCTCTTGTCGAAACTGGGCGAAGTTTCGCCGCGCACTGCCCATGCCTTTACTTACCTTGATTTCACTGAGGCCGCGGAGAAGTTTGGCAGGGTGGGGGGTTTTGCCCACCTCAGTACCCTCATCAAACAGCTTCGGGGCGAGGTTGCTGACGGCGCGAGCTTGTTGCTGGATGGCGGTGATACCTGGCAGGGCTCCGGAACGGCCCTGTGGACGCGCGGCCAGGATATGGTGGGTGCGACCAACCTGCTCGGCGTTGATGTCATGACCGGACACTGGGAGTTTACCTATCGTGAGGATGAGGTGCTGGCTAACGCCGAGGCGTTCAAGGGAGATTTTGTCGCCCAGAATACCCGCGCCAGTGAGGACGCCCTGTTCGAAGGTGTGCCGGTCTATGATGAGGACAGTGGTCATGTATTTCCGCCCTATGTGATCAAGGTGCTCAACGGTCGCCGGGTGGCAGTGATCGGCCAGGCTTTCCCCTATACGCCGATTGCGAACCCTCAGCGTTTTATCCCTAACTGGACGTTTGGCATCCAGGAGTCAGAGCTGGCGGAG
Organism: uncultured Alteromonadaceae bacterium; assembly: GCA_964590005.1. Taxonomy (GTDB): domain Bacteria; phylum Pseudomonadota; class Gammaproteobacteria; order Pseudomonadales; family Halieaceae; genus CALJFL01. Next base: position 12,508 of record CAZPVJ010000145.1, read on the forward strand.
CTGGTTGCAGACATCCGGGAAAACGAGGCGCCGGACGCGGTGGTCTTGTTGTCCCACAATGGTATGGACGTCGACCTGAAGCTGGCCAGTCGAGTCTCGGGTATCGATTTCATCCTTGGCGGACACACTCACGATGGCGTGCCGGTGCCCGTGGAGGTTCCCAATAGTGGTGGTATGACCGTCGTCACGAATGCTGGTTCAAACGGTAAGTTCGTTGGCGTCCTCGATCTCGAGTTCGGGAAAACGGGGGTGAGCGGCTATCGCTATCAGCTGCTGCCTGTCTTTTCGAACCTGCTGACTGCCGATCCTGATATGCAGGCTTACATCGACGGCGTCCGTGCCCCCTATAAGGAGATACTGGATGAAAAACTGGCCGTGGCCGATTCACTGCTGTATCGGCGCGGCAACTTCAACGGTAGCTTCGACCAGTTGATTTGTGACGGAATGCGCAACGTGCTGGATGCCGAGATCGCGCTCTCGCCGGGTTTTCGCTGGGGTACGACTGTGCTCCCCGGGGAAACTATCACCATGGACAGGCTGCTTGACCAGACCTGTATGACCTACCCTGAAACCTATGTTCGGGATATGAAAGGCAGTGAGCTCAGGCTTATTCTAGAAAGTGTGGCGGACAACCTCTTTAATCCCGACCCCTACTATCAGCAAGGGGGCGACATGGTCCGCACCGGCGGTTTGAATTATCGCTGCAATCCTACCGCTGCCATGGGGGAGCGAATATCTGAGCTGACCCTGGCCGATGGCCGAGGCATCGAGGCGAGCAAGAACTACCGGGTAGCCGGTTGGGCTACCGTAGGGGCCAAGTCCCCCGGTGCGCCGGTTTGGGAGGTGGTCGCGGAGTACCTTAGAGATCAAAAGCAGGTCGCGATTGACAAGCTCGAGACGCCACTACTAACCGGGGTGAAGGGTAATCCCGGCATTGCGGATTACGCGGGTGGTTACTTTTAACCGGGTCTAATCGCTACCAGGCTATGGTGTCCTGAATAATGTCGACCAGCAGCTCGTGGACAGCAGCGTACTCGGGCACGCTCTGCTCGGGAGCCCTGATGCTCAGGTAAACACGCTCCCAATCACTGGCAAGTGTATAAACGGAGATACTGTAGGGGCACAGGGCCAGATTGTGTGGGTTCTTGATCGTCAGCGCATAGGTCAGGTCCGCTTTGCAAAATAGCAGTATGTCCGCGCGGTCATAGGCTTTGCCGACAGCCCCAACCGCTGCAGCGGTGCGTTGCAACATTGCCGCCGCATGGGCGACATAGGATATGACGATACCTCTCGTTTCGATGGCGCTCACCAGGTCGGCTTTCACGTCCTCGTATTCGCCGGTGACGCTGTAGACCCAAGCTGCCCCAATCACCCGGGGTTGGGCATCAGTGTCCGCAGCGCCAGCAGTGGTGATGCATAAGGCGAGGCTTGTGGCTAACATTGCTTGGTACAGGCTCATGGCAGCGCTTCCCGCGACCTTCTCTGGTAAAAACAGTATACATGCCTTACTCGCTGACCACCCTGTTGCCGCCGCCGCTGTTCACCGTTAGGCTAGCTCGCTTGATCGAGATCAAGCGAATTCAGCCAGGGAGCGCGTCGCCATGTCAGAATTTCCTTTGCCTAATGCCAGCCAGGACCTTACCGGCCAGGTCGCCCTGGTAACCGGTGCAACCTCCGGGCTGGGTTGGCGCTTTGCACAGGTGCTGGCCAGTGCCGGTGCCAAGGTTGTCCTCACTGGACGCAGAGAGGATAACCTGCGCGCGCTACACGAGGAGATAGGTAACAGCGGAGGCACGAGTGCCTGGTTTACGTTGGACATGATGGACGCGGCAGAGATAGCCGAGACGGTTGAGAAGGCGGAAGCAGCGCTGGGACCGATTTCTATTCTGGTCAACAACGCGGGCATTCCCGACGCCCAGCTCGCCATGCAAATGGAGATCGAATTGATCGACCGGGTCCTCAGTACCAACTTGCGCGGACCTTTTATTCTGGCGTGCGAAGTGGGGCGGCGAATGAAAAAGCATAAAATACCCGGGCGTATTGTCAGCATTTCCAGTAGCAGCGCCTTTAACTATACCGGGATGGGCGCCGCGCTCTATTCGACGACCAAGGCCGCTATATCGAGAATGACAGAAACATTGGCTGTGGAGTGGGCGCGGTTCAACATTAATGTAAACGCCATTGCGCCGGGGGCGTTCAGTTCGGAAATGATGGATGGCATGCTTGAGCGAGTCGGCGACATCACCGAATTCTTCCCCCGCAAGCGCCTGGGCCAACCCGCGCAGCTGGACAGTACCTTGCTGTTTCTCTGTTCGCCTGCATCCGAGTGTGTGACCGGCACCATCGTGCGCGTTGATGACGGGCAGGATCCGCGTTAAGAGGCGCTCAGTTTCGCCGTGTGCCGGCGTTTTCCAGTTGCCCTGGCGTATCGACGTCCCTGGTGATTCCAGGGTCGCTAAGCGCCACCTCCTCGACATTTTGCTGGTGATTCTGGATCACCTCACGAGCGCCCCGGTCGCCGGAAAGTTGTAAAAGCCGGGGGTAAAAGTGTCTGCCGAACCCCACCGGGTGGCCTTGTCGCCCCTCGTAAACCGGAATCCTGATGGCATCTGCGGCGAGACTGTCAGCCACTGTGCGAAAACTGTCCGGCAAAATCCAGGGCATATCTGCCAGTGCAATCAGCACACCGTCCCAGTCGCTTATGCTGAGTACACCGTTGGCCAGCGTGGCGCCCATCCCTTGTGCCGACTGCTGGCACAACGTTACCCGGCAGCCCCGGGTGCGCAGCTGATCCGCGATGGCCTTGTCATTGGGTGCAAGGCAGACCTGCACGGGCAGGCCGCTATCGAGGGCATTGTTAACGGCGGTGTCCAGGAGTGTCTGTCCGTGGGGCAGTGTGGCCAGGCGCTTGTCTGAGCCAAAGCGCCGGCCACTGCCTGCGGCCAGCATCAATACCCCGGTTGCCAAAGTCAGGCGCCTTTGCGCCGCAGCTGGGTCAGCTCGGCGATAATTGAAATGGCGATCTCATTCGGGGTTTTGCTGCCTATATCCAAGCCCACGGGAGCATGTAGCCGGTTTATCTGTGCCTCACTCAGGTCCAGTTGCCGTAGCCGGTGCAGGCGCTTTTCAGTTGTTCTGAGTGAGCCCAGCGCGCCAACATACCAGGCGTCGGTAGCTAGTGCCTCCATGAGTGCCATATCATCGATGCGCGGGTCATGGGTCAAGGTGATGACGATAGCGTGCCGGTCGCTGGCGTGTTCTCTGACGATATCGTCCGGCATACCCTGTAACAGTGGCACCGTCGGGCCTTCCCAGTGGGCCAGTTGCTCCTCCCGGGTATCCGTTACCATGACCTCGTAGTCCAGTGCCAGCGCCAGTTCTGCCAGGCTCTGTGCCAGTTGGCCGGCGCCGACCAGCAGCATGCGCATGCGGGGCCCAAAGCACTGCCGCAGTTGTTGGCCGTCTCGGCGGAGTTCACTGTAATGGGTAACCGGGGTGATGGTGGTCTGGTTGTCTGCCAGCAGGAGTTGCCGCTCCACGCACTGTCGACCTTCGATGGCCGCCAGGATATTCGCCAGCCATCCCCGGTCTTCTGTCTGCAGTGGTTGCAGCAGAATCTCCAGACGACCGCCGCAGGGTAGGCCCAACCGCTCGTTCTCTTCGGCAGACACCCCGTATTCCACGGTATGGAGTTGTGTGGCCTCGACCTCAGTATTGGCCAGGCGCTCCAGCAGGTCCTCCTCAACGCAGCCGCCAGAGAGGGAACCCACTTGTTGGCGACCCGGGAGTGCCACCAGGAGTGAGCCGACGGGCCGGGGGGAGGAACCCGTTGCCGCCACAATGGTGCAGAGCCAGGGGCTCTCGCCCGCATCGCACCAGGCCAGCGCCTGTTTTATGACTTCGAAATCCTGCGTGTGCACAGTAACCGACTTCCCCTAAGCTGGCTGTTAATATCCCAGATTCCCCACCAGCTCGCCAATCCGGTGACTGCTGCCAGGGGGAGGGCGCTATTTTAGCTGTTCTGACCCCCGAAATGGTAAAAAAGAAACCGTTCAGCCTGTTTTTTCGGTCAATCTGTGCTAGTGTCTGCGCGTCACTGTATACGGTCTCCGCTGGGCCGTGCCCGGTGAGTCGGGAAGGGGTGCTGATGGGTCGCACATCCCGGACTTGAAGAATCCCGACAAGCACCAGAAAGTGACGGTTTTGTATGGCCTGTGACCTGAAGCTGCTATAAGATTTCGGGCTGTTTTAAGCCCATCAAGAGGGACAAGGTATGTCTACCACCGATACACAGGGATCCACCGGTTTGTCGCGAGAGGCCCTGCTGCAAGCCTACCGGCAGATGAAGACTATTCGAGAGTTCGAGGAGCGCACCCACGCCGAGATCATGAACGGCCAGATTGCCGGGTTTACTCACCTCTACACCGGCCAGGAGGCCAACGCGGTTGGCGTCTGTGAGCATCTGTCTGGCGAGGACTCGATCATCAGTACCCACCGTGGCCATGGCCACTGTATCGCGCGCGGCGCGGACGTGGACGGCATGATGAAGGAGCTCTGGGGTTCCTCTGAAGGCTTGTGTCACGGTAAGGGCGGTTCGATGCACGTTGCCGACCTCGACAAGGGAATCCTGGGCGCCAACGGCATTGTGGCGGGTGGGCCTCCGATTTCGGTAGGTGCTGCCCTGGCCAACAAGTTGAAGAAGAATGGCAAGGTCTCGGTATCCTTTTCCGGAGATGGATCGGTCAACCAGGGCACCTGTTTTGAAGCCATGAACATGGCGGTGGTACTCAATGTCCCGGCCATCTTTGTGATAGAGAACAACTACTACTCTGAGCATACCGGCATCGAATATGCGGTGGGCACCGATGATCTTAAAGGCCGTACCGAGGGCTTTGGCTTTCCGGTGTTCGTAGCCGACGGTTCTGATTTCTTTTCGGTGTACGAGGCGGCTGGTAAGGCGATCGAGCACGCCCGGGCGGGCAACGGCCCGGCTGGGTTATTCTGCGAAATGGGTCGTTACCACGGTCACTTCGTAGGCGATCCCCAGGGCTATCGCGGCGAGGGTGAACTGGATCGGCTACGCCAGGACTTCTGTTGCCTCAAGAACTTCAGGGAGCGCATGGCGCAAACCGGTGAGCTGTCTGGCGAAGACCTTGACGCGATCGACAGTGAAGTCATGGCGCTGATTGAAGCCTCTGTAGTCGCCGCGAAAGCAGCTCCACGACCAACGCCTGAGCAGGTGTTGGAAGACGTTTACGTCAACTACGCCTGATACCAATCGATTTCGCTAGAACCGCAAAAAAATTAAACGAGGAAGTGGCAAATGCCTGAAAAAACAATGCGTGATGCGCTCAATGAAGCTCTGCATCAGGAGATGGCCTCAGACGAGAGGGTATTCGTCATCGGCGAAGACGTGGCTGGCGGTATGGGTACCGCGGGCAAGCAAGGCTGTGCCGGTGGTGTCTTTGGTGTCACCACGGGAATTTATGACAAGTTTGGGGCTGAGCGTTGCATTGACACCCCGATCTCTGAATCGGCCATCGTGGGTGCCGCTTCTGGCGCCGCGCTTATGGGTATGCGCCCAGTGGCAGAGATCATGTTTGCCGACTTTATCGGTGTCTGCATGGATCAGATCATCAACCAGATTGGCAAATTCCGCTATATGTTTGGTGGCAAGACGACCTGCCCGGTTGTCATTCGTTTTACGACAGGCGCAGGTTTCAGCGCTGCCGCCCAGCACAGCCAATCCATGTACCAGATAATGACTGCTTTCCCGGGGCTCAAGGTTGTTGTGCCCTCGAATGCCTACGACGCCAAGGGTCTCTTGTTAACCGCTATCAGGGACGAGGACCCGGTGCTGTTTTTCGAGCCCAAATCTCTCTACCAGGTTGCGTGCGAGGTGCCAGACGAGGCCTACACGATTCCATTTGGCGAAGCGGCGATGCCTCGTGAGGGCGATGACGTCACTGTGGTTGCTTTTGGCCAGATGGTACCCAAGGCAGCCGCTGCTATCGACGCGCTGGAAGCCGAAGGTATCACCTGCGATCTCATCGACCCCCGGACAACTTCCCCACTGGATGAAGAAACAATTCTCGAGAGTGTTGAGGCAACCGGTCGACTGGTAGTTGTTGATGAGTCTCCACCTCGCTGTGGATTGACTGCCGATATTGCCGCGATGGCGGCAGAGAAAGCATTCCATGCGCTCAAGGCGCCGATCCGCCAGGTGTGCGCGCCTCACACCCCCGTGCCCTTCTCACCGGAGTTGGAGCAGGCCTACTTGCCGTCGGAGGCCCACATCTCCGATGCGATCCGTTCCTGCATGGCCTGAATGACGCTGACGATATAAGGTTGGAATTAAATTGAGCGAGATATACCCGATAGCGGTGCCCAAGTGGGGCATCGAAATGGTAGAAGGCACAATCGCCGGCTGGTTGAAGACAGTTGGTGACGCCGTCACCAGTGGCGATGAAGTTTTCGAAATGGAATCTGACAAGATCGTCAATGTATGGGAGTCCCCTGTGGATGGCGTCCTGCGCCGCCAGCTGGCAGAGGAGGGCGACACGCGCCCCGTGGGTGCGCTCCTGGGCGTGATTGCCGATGCGTCGGTTGATGATGCCGAAATAGATGCCTTCGTGGCGGGCTTTGCTGGCGAGGAAGCACCTGCGGAGCCCGCACCAGCGCCCGCGCCGGCACCGGCACCTGCGCCGGCACCGCAGGCCAGCGCTGCCGCGCCGGCAGGTGGTGGCGGCCCACGCCGTGTAAACCCGGTGGTTCGCCGATTGGCGGAGGAGTTGGGGGTTGATATTGAATCTGTCACCGGCACTGGCCGTAATGGCCGGGTCACGCGGGAAGATGTTGAAGCTGCCGCCGCTGGTGGTGGAGTTGCCGCGGCAGAGCCCGAGGCCGCTGCCGCTTATGAGGTCATCCCGCTGAGCGCAGTACGCAAAACCGCGGCCCGACGCCTGACCCAGGCTAAACAGGACATTCCGCACTTCTATCTCACGGCTGACGTGTGCATTGACCCGCTACTGGCTCATCGCAAGCAGCTCAATGAGAGCGGCTCGCTTAAGGTGTCCGTGAATGACCTCGTTGTCTGGTGTGTAGCGCGAGCGTTGCTCGAGCAGCCCGGTGTCAATGTCAACCTGGTCGATGACAATGTGCACCAGTTTGCGCATGCCAATGTCGCCATCGCCATCGCTACCGACAATGGACTGTTCCCGGCGACTATCGCCGAAGCCGATACCATGACGCCCGAGCAGATCGCCGAGAAATCTTCAGCGCTTGCAGAGAAGGCACGCCAGGGTACGCTGGAGCGAGCGGACCTCTCTAACGGATCTTTCGTGGTATCCAATCTGGGTATGTATGGCGTTGACCAGTTCAACGCGATTATCAATCCACCCATGGGTGCCATCCTCGCCGTGGGCGCGGGTGAGCAAAGGGTTGTTGTCCGGGACAGCGCACCCGCTGTTGCCACGATGATGACTGTGACCCTGTCCTGCGATCATCGTGTTATCGACGGTGCGCTTGGGGCCCAGTGGCTGGCCGCATTCAAAAAAGAGATCGAGTCGTTGGCCTGAGGCGTCATCTGGCCTTGGCCAACGGGCGTTTGAGGTAGCGGCTTAACGCCCTGGCCGCTGCGCGTTTGAATACCTACAGTGGCAGATAATACTGCTCGTACCAGCGCCTTAGTTTGTTTATCGGGCCGTCACCATCGCACAGAATAGGGTCGGTCCGGTAAACCTTGTCCTTCCATATCTCGACATCCTGGCCGAAAGCCGCGTGGGCCATTATCGGGTAGGCCTCCACAAACTCTTCTGGCAGCGGGTCCTCGTTCATGCTGGATACGATAACAGCGGAACACAGATCTACCTCTTCATCGTTGATCGGCGTGTGGTAATTGACCCACCAGCTCTTGTAACTGATATCAGGGCTAACTGATTCAGTGTAGTAGTACATAATTGACGGGCCGTGGTAGGTGGCGTCACCCCACGCATCGGCCTCCATCCCTGCATTATCATTCCGCGCTGCTTCCAGGTCGAAATCCAGCCCCGGCGGGGTGACCATTTTCGCGCTCGGGTCTCGGTTGACCCGCGATATCTGGGTAACAGTTCGGCTTGCGAAGCGGTTCTCGAATGACTGCACACGTCCACCGTGAACGTGTGGGAAATGCGCAACGTCGACAACGTTTTCGATGACATCACAGGGTTGTGCCCGGATCCGGGAACGTTGGAATCGCCAGTCACCCCAGCCGTCCGGCCCCCATTCGACAATGTCAGGCAGATAGTCTTCCGGCGTGTTGGCTTCCGGGTCATACCAGATGGCGATAAAACCGTTTTTTTCCTGGGTCGGCCAGGCGCGTAGCGCAGAGATTGCTCGTTCCGGAATCTTGCTGGCATAGGGGATATCGACGCAATGTCCCCGTGGGTCAAAGGTCCAGCCATGGAATGGGCAGGCTATATTGTCATCCAGTACCCGGCCCCCGTCACTGGCCAGGCTGGCCCCCAGGTGAGGGCAATGGGCGTCGAGCACAGTAGCCAGGCCAGAGTTTCCCCGATAGATAACGAGATCGCGGTCAAAGTAATGGAGCGCTTTGACATCACCCTTCGCTAACTCCTGGGACAGCAGCACGATATGCCAGCCGCGGGCATAATGGCCGCGTCGCAGGAACGCGTACTCCGATGTGCTCATGGCTGTTGGCCCTCCTGTTCCGATAGAGCAAATTTTGCGGCGAGGTAAGCAAATGTCATTGCAGAGCCTATCGTGGCGCCCGCGCCGGGGTAGGTGTCACCCATTACCGCTGCGCTGGTATTGCCGGCAGCGTAGAGTCCTTCTATCACCGAGCCATCTTCGCGCAATACGCGGGCGTGTTCATCACAACTCAGGCCGCCCTTGGTGTCCAGGTCGCCGGGTTCGCAGCGCAGCGCGTAGTAAGGTGCTTTCTCGAGCGGCCCAAGTGAGGGATTGGGTTTTACGGTGTTGTCCGCATAGTAACGATCATGCAGGGTGCTGCCGCGACCAAACAAGGGATCGTGGCCTTCGCGGGCGGGGCCATTAAACTCTTCCACGGTTGACTCCAAGGCGCCCGGTTCCATACCCAGTTCAGTGGCGAGTTCGGCCAGCGTATTCGCCTTGGTCAGTAAACCGGTGTCGAAGTATTCCCTGGGAATTTTACTGTCATCGGCGACTTTGCCAGGCTTGATGTGGCCGATTGCGTATTTGCTGCGGAACTGGTGATCGAAAATCAGGTAGCAGGGAATTGCGTCTTCGCCACGGGCTTCGCTGGCGTACTGAGCTTTTACCAGGTCCTCATAGGGCTGGGCTTCGTTGCTGAATCGGCGGCCGAACCCATTGACCATGATGGAGCCCGGATAGGCCTTGCCGGCGATCAGCGCTAGAACCCGGCCGTCAGGAATACGGTAGGTTGGTGACCACCAGGCACTGCCCATGAAGTCCAGCGCGGCCCCGGCTTGTAACCCGAGCGTAATACCATCGCCGGTGGCGCCGGGACTGGCAGCTGTCCAGTCAGCACCGATGGGCGCCTGCTGGTATTGCTGGCGCATTGCTGCATTGTGGGCGAAGCCGCCTGTGCCTAGCAGCACGCCGCGCCGCGCGCGTATAAGGATATCGCGCCCTTTGTGCCTGACGAGAGCGCCGACAACCCGATCATTCTCCAGCGATAGCGCTATAATCGGCGAGTCTAGCCATAGCGGGATGTCGCGATCCATCAGTGATCGTCGCAGCCTTGAGACCAGTGCGGGTCCGAGCGTAACCCGTGCATCCCTGCCGGTTTTTCGTCGGTTACGGAAATCCAGCAGATAGCGCAGCAGTAGTTTGATACCGGTGATGTAGGCGCCCAGATCCATGGCCTGCAGTTTTCGGCCCTCTACCACAGTGACATTGAATGGCAGCAGCAGGCCATCGTAGTGCCCGATACGCAGGTGATCTGCCTCCCTGCCCAGCTCGCGCAAATGGATTGGCGCCGTGTCCATGGAACGACCACCGCCTTTGTATCCCTCGACGTGCTCGTAGTAGTCCATGTAGTCTGGCAGCGCGCTGTAATCCACGTGGCTGTGTTCCATCATGAAGCGCAGCATCTCCGGCGCGCGCTCTGTGTAAGCACGCAGTCTGGCCTCGGATACGCTATCGCCGACCAGCCCCTTGAGATAACGAAATCCTTCCTCCGGGTTGTCGTGGATACCGTGCTCCGCCTGGCGGTGATTGCCGGGTATCCAGATGACACCACCGGACTTGGCGGTAGTGCCCCCATAAACAGGTTCTTTCTCAACCACCAGTACCGAGCCACCCAGCTGGTGGGCAGCGATAGCGCTGGTCATGCCGGCTGCACCTGCGCCAGCTACCAGCCAGTCAACCTCTTGTTGCTCGACGTCATTCACCGTGGTTTGAACTCATTATCTGGTTCCGGGAAAGTGTGGCAGCGGACGCTGCAAGTCACCAGCGAGGCTGCTAAATCAGTCGCAGCGGTTCAACATACCGGCCGGTCCTGTTGACCCTCTCCCCGCAGCAACCTATGTTGCCCACTCCACGTGAGTGTGGCCAAAAACGAGAGGCGCAAGGGATATGGACAATCTGCAGGGTAAGGTCGCCGTGGTCACCGGCGGTGGCTCAGGCATTGGTCGGGGCATTGCCCGTGCAGCAGCGAACGCTGGCATGTGTGTTGTCGTGGCCGATATTGATCTAGATAGTGCCAGCGAAGTCGCTCAGGAATTGCAGAATCTGGGCGCACGAGCTGTCCCGGTTGCTTGCGATGTCTCGGACCTGAATTCGGTGATCGCCCTGCGCGATGCGGCGCTGGAGGAATTTGGAACAGTACACCTGCTGTGTAACAACGCGGGGGTGTGCATAAGTGCGGTCATGGCCGAGGCTGACATTCGAGACTGGCAGTACCATATCGGTGTCAATCTTTACGGTGTGATCCATGGGGTAACAACGTTCCTGCCACTCCTCCTGAAGCAGGGAGAGGGTCATATCGTCAATACAGCTTCCATGGGTGGCCTGATCTCGGGTCCCCCGACTGGCCTGTACTCCACCACGAAATTTGCCGTGGTGGGCCTGTCTGAGTCATTGCTGCTGGAAGTGGCCGACAAGGGCATCGGTGTATCCGTGCTTTGTCCCGGGCTGGTGGACACGCAGTTGATGAGCCAGTCACGCAAGGTGCGTCCGGCAGCACTGGACCCGGGCGTTTCCTATGACCAGCCCGACCCGGATACCACCGCGGGCATTTCACCTCTGTCGGTCGGCGAGCGCGTCATTGATGCGGTTACCGGCGGCGATTTCTACATCATTACGCATGATGATTACCGAGATATTGTTGCGATGCGGCACGACGGCATTATCGACGCACTCGATCAGCATGCCCGTCGCTACGGGTCTACCAGCGGACGCGAACTGTGAGGGTCTGGCTATTGGCGGGCTTGGTACTGTACGCAGCTTCTGCGGGCTCCGTTGAGTATTCCGAGGAACGAGAGCCCTGCGAACACACCTCCGCAATAAAGCAACCGTTTTTTGGTGACCTGCATGTGCACACGCGCTATTCGCTGGATGCCAGCACCCAGGGTACGCGTACGTCGCCCGACCAGGCCTACCGCTTTGCGCGTGGCGAGAAACTGGGAATTCAACCCTGGGATGACGATGGCAAAGCCCGGCGTTCGTTGCAGCTGCGGCGTCCGTTGGATTTTGCCATGGTCTCTGATCATGCCGAACTGATTGGTGAAGTCGACATGTGTAACACCGCCGGTGCCAGGGGCTACGATGCCTGGCAATGTCGGTTATACCGAGCCTGGCCCAGGGCAGCTTACTACCTCTTCAATTACTACTCCTCAATGGAAGCCTCACATCTTGGTCACTGCGGCCCGGGTGGTGAGCTGTGCCGCGAGGCTTCGCGGGCTCCCTGGCAGGAAATGCAGGCGGCGGCTGAAAAACACTACGATCGCAGTGCCAGCTGTGAATTTACCGCCTTTATTGGTTACGAGTGGACAGGTGTGGTGCCCGCATCGGGCGGAAATTTGCACCGTAACGTGGTCTTTCGTAATAGCGTTGTACCGGCCTTGCCGGTGAGTTTTATTGATGAGCCCACGGCGGAGGGTTTGTGGCGTAGCCTAAACCAAAATTGCCAGCAGGGTGGCGAGCGGTGCGATAGCCTGGCGATACCGCATAACTCTAACCTCAGTGCCGGCCAGATGTTCAACGGGCTGGGAGAGGGTGGACTGCCCATGTCTGCGGAGTACGCCAGGCTGCGCAGTAGCATGGAGCCCCTGGTGGAGATAATGCAACACAAGGGCACGTCTGAATGTTACTTCGAGGCGGGGGTTACGGAGGACGAACTCTGTGCGTTTGAGCAGCAACCCACGGATAATATTGCATCGACCGGTAGCGACATCCTGGATAGTTATCGTGGCTATGACTCACCACCCCAGGCCGATACTGGCTTCGTTCGAGAGGTGTTGCTCGATGGTATGGTCCTGGCGGACACACTGTCGGCAAACCCCTATCAGTTTGGCTTTATTGCGAGCACTGACACTCACCTGGGAACCCCCGGCGCGGTGGAGGAGGACCGGTTCCTGGGGCACGGTGGTGCAGGTGTGCCTGCGGGTGAGTCGGTGCCGGTGGGCTTGCCGGACAAGCTTGAGTACAACCCCGGCGGCCTGGCGGTAGTTTGGGCCGAGGAAAATAGCCGCGACGCGTTGTTCGAGGCAATGCGGCATCGCGAGACATACGCTACCAGTGGGCCGCGGATTGTCAGCCGCTTTTTTGCCGGCTGGGATTACCCCGAGGACTTGTGTGTTGCGCCCGACGCGATAGAACAAGCCTACCGAGATGGCGTACCAATGGGTGGCGAGTTAGCAGCGAGGGATGATGGCGCCCCGCGGTTCATGGTGTACGCCAAGATGGATGCCGGCACCGCAGATAAGCCGGGCTTGCCCTTGCAGCGGTTGCAGGTAGTAAAAGGCTGGTTGGACGAGGAGGGCCGCCGTCGCGAAAAGGTCCTGGATGTGGCGGGCGATCCGGACAATGGCGCAGGCGTTGATACAAAAAGTTGCGAGGCGTACGGTGGTGGCGCGGCGCAACTGTGTACCGTCTGGAAGGACGAAGCGTTTAAGCCAGGCGAAAGGGCCTACTACTATGCGCGCGCTGTCCAGAACCCGAGTTGTCGCTGGAGCCAACGGGTTTGCCTGGCTAATGGCGTGGATTGCGACCGGCCCGAGACCATCGGTTCAGGCCTGGAGGCATGTTGCGCGGCCGAACACCGTCCCATCATCCAGGAGCGAGCCTGGACATCACCTATATGGTATACGCCCGCGGCTCCCGGGAGCTGAGTCGGTGCTCGTAATGTCCAGCTATGAGCCCTCCAGGCCCAGTGCTTTTCGGGCGTGGGAGAGCGCCGCCGCTGAATCAACCCGTACACTGTAGGCCTCCAGAAACAGCTTTCCGACCACAATGCCGTTGGAGTCGACGATAATCATGCCGGGGTAGGGGATGCCGTAGGCGGAATCTCCCGGACTGTATTCCTGATTAAGAATACCCAGGGTTTTGAAGCTCATCGTATCGAGATCGTGTAGCAGCGGATACTCGATACCGTATTTGTCGACGAATGCCTTTTGCAATGCCGGGTCATCATACGTCATGGCCACCATCCCGATACCCGCCGCATCAAACTCGTGCTTGGTTGCCTGCAACTGAATCATCTGTTTCATACAGTAAGGACACCACTCGGCAGAGCGAGTGGCGATGAACACGGTGCCATTGGGGCCGGCAAACTCGTTGATCAACGAGAGCTCACGTCCCTGGTAGGTCGCCCTGACGCCAGGGAAGAGCGAGCCTATAGCGGGCCCGGGATCGAATGCATCATCATCCGTGGGGACAAACATATTCTCGGTGAGCTTGTCCAAGGCGGCCTGCTCCACTTCACCACGAAACAGGTAGAGCAGTGCGGCCGCGGTCAGCAGTGCGAAACCCGCGATATAGATGATGCGTTTCATGGTGTTTTTAGCTCCCTGGTTTAGTCCTAGTCTAACGCAGTACAGCCAGTTCCGGTGTTGTGGCAATCGCTGCATAACGCGTATGCTATGCCCTTTAGAATACAGGGTGTCCGATTCGTTCAATGATTGATCAATTACTGATCTCGGGTCTGTTCCTGTGGTTGCTCTACAGCCTTATTTTCACTGATTGGCCAGCCTCCTGGGTATTTGTCAGTGCGATGCTGGCCTCCTACTTTCTTGGCCTCGTGGACTCAGCCGAGGTCCTGCAAAAGGCTTCCAACAGTGGACTGGTAACCCTGGTGCTCCTACTACTGGTGTCGGTGGGTCTGGAGAAACTGCCCTGGCTGAGCCGCCTGTCCGGGGCCCTTATAACCCCAGGCTACAATGCCTCTCTATTGCGACTGGGTGCCGTAACTGCTGTCTTCTCAGCCTTTGTGAACAACACAGCGGTTGTTGCGACACTCGCCCATACCGTGCGCAGTAACAAGCACCATCCCGCCTCCCGGCTATTGATACCGCTGTCCTATGCGGCGATTCTCGGTGGCACCATGACGTTGATCGGGACTTCCACCAACCTTATCGTCAGTAGTTTCCTGGAAGATGCCACTGGCCAGGGATTGGCATTTTTCGATTTCTTCAAGATCGGCGTCACCGTAACTGTGGCAGGTCTGTTGGTTCTCCTACTGTCCTCCAGGCTGTTGCCCAGTACTGACGCGCAGCAGTTGGATTTTAACGAATACCTTATCGAGGCAGAGGTCGCCGGTGACTCTACGCTAATAGGGAAGAGTATTGCAGATAATGGTCTGCGCGACCTCGAAGATTTGTTTTTGGTGGAACTGGTTCGCGGACAGCATCTCATTTCCCCGGTTGCACCCCAGGAGTATATCGAGGCTGGCGACAAGCTGATATTTTCGGGCGATATCAAGAAGCTCTCGGTGCTAGAGCAATTCGACGGCCTGACGACTTTTGCGCTGGAAGAGGGCCTGTTACGCGATAACCTGGTTGAAGTTATTGTCATGCCCAACGCGACAATCGAGGGTAAGACGATAAAACACAGTGGTTTTCGCTCCCTGTTTGATGCTGCGGTGGTTGGCATGCGTCGCGGTGGTAAGCGACTCTCCGGAAAGCTCGGCAATATTACCTTACAGGCCGGTGACAACCTGATGCTGGCAGTGGGCCCGGACTTCAACGACCGCAAGAACCTGGATAAGAACTTTGTTGTTATTGACGACGCGGTAGTGGGCGGCACCATGGGCACTTCGCAAAACCTGTTTGTTACCGGCGGTCTTTTGACGGTAGTGGCGCTGGCGTCACTGGAGATCCTGCCGCTTATCAAGGGACTGGCTTTCCTGCTGGCGGGGATGCTCGCACTGGGGGTGGTCGGCGGTGCGGAATTACGCCGGCGATTCCCATTTGAGTTGTGGCTGATCATTGCCTCGGCGCTGACCTTGTCCCAGGCCCTCACCAACTCCGGCCTGGTGACGATTATTGCTGATGGTTTACACGGGCAGCTGGCCTCGCTGGGCCCCTACGTCGCGCTGGCGGGTATATACCTGATGACCTTGATATTAACCGAGGCGATGACCAACAATGCCGCCGCGGCCCTGGCTTTCCCCATCGCATTTGGTTTGGCCGAAAGCTATGGGCTGAGCCATATGCCGTTCGTGATGGCTGTGGCCTTTGGGGCGAGTGCGAGCTTTCTGACGCCCTATGGGTATACGACCAATCTCATGGTTCAAAACCTGGGTGAATATACGCTGCGCGATTACTTTCGCAGCGGTCTGCCGCTCTCGCTGGTATATTCTGCGCTGGTGATTTTCCTGCTGCCCCTGGTGTTTCCCTTCCAGCCCTAGCCCATCCCCGTTGTATAGCCACCATCAACCGGGAGCGTCTGCCCGGTAATCCAGCTGGCAGCGGGCGAGGTGAGAAATAAAACAGCGGCAGCGATATCTGCTGGCACACCTGTCCGCTTCAGGCCCTGCCTGCTCAACGCCTCTGCTACCACGTCTGGCATATTATCCAGGACGTCGGCGGTGAGATTGGATCGGGTGAGCCCTGCTGCAACCGCGTTGGCGCGAATGCCGAGTTCCCCCCAGGTCATGCCGAAGGTTTTCATCATTTGAACCAGGCCCGCTTTGGCGGGGCCGTAACCTGGTGTCCAGGCAAATCCGAAATAGGATGTCATGGAAGCAATGCCGATAACGCTGGCTCCGCCGGGGAAATCGCTGGCGGAGAGCAGATCCTTGCAGGCGTTGCTCAGGTGAAACACGCTCCTCAGGTTGACGTCGATGGATTGGTCAAAGCTGTCGGCTTCCCATTCATTGCCCTGAGAGCCACCGGCGTTGTTGATCAGGATGTCCAGTCGGTCCAGCCCTGCGGCCAGGTCAAAAAGGGCCGCCCGGTTGCCAACGTCGAGTTGACGGTAGTCGATTCCGTCGAGGTCGCAGTCGTAAGCGCTCTCATCCGGATTGCGCCCGGTAACGGTTACCGCCGCACCGGCATCTCTGTAGGCGCTGGCGATAGCATGCCCTATACCACTGGTACCGCCGGTCACCAGGACTGCGGTATCGGTGTAATCGAAACGAATACCTTCAAACACTGCGTTATCTCCTAGAGCAGCCCGCCCTCTGGCGCAGGCCTTGCGCGTTGGTTATAGAGCATGGTGCGGAGATTATTGAGCTCTTCCTCACTCATTTTATTGTAATCCTGGTAACCCCAATCGCTACCGACTGCCATGCCTTTCTGCACGGCGGGTCGGTCGTCCAGTTCTTTCAGCCAGCGCTGAAAATACGGAAAGTCCTCAATATTTTGGCCCAGGGCCTCACAGCGCACAGCCCAGGGGTAGCAGGCGATATCCGCGACGGTGAAAATGTCACCAGCGAGGTATCGCCGGTCGTAAAGGCGATTGTTCATAACCCCGAACAGCCGGTTTACCTCATCATCAAAGCGGCGAATCGCGTAACTCTGGTCGCCTTCACGGTCTTCCAGTCGATGGAAATGTCCCAGCTCACCGAATTTGGGTCCCTGGTTGGCCATCTGCCAGACAATCCACTGGTACACTTCGTACTTGCCCGCGAGATCATCAGGGCAGCAGGTCCCGCTGACCTCAGCGATATACATCAGGCAGGCACCCGATTCGAAGACTGAGATCGGCCCGTCCCCGTCAGGAGGGTCGTGGTCGACGATTGCTGGCATGCGATTATTGGGGCTAATGCGCAGAAACTCGTCGGTGAATTGATCCCCCGTGCCAATCGAGCAGGGTATGACGCGATAATCCAGGCCGCACTCCTCGAGCGCGACGGTGACTTTTTTGCCGTTGGGTGTTGGCCAGTAATGTACGTCGATCATGTGAGTTGCTCTTGATCAGAGTAGAACTGGCTATACCATTTGCGAAATTTATGGAACGGACCGTCGTTATCGCACAGCATCGGTTTCTCAAAGTATTTCTTATGCGCCCAGATAATGCGGTCCTCGTCCATTTGTTTACGGACATCGGCTACCAATGCGTCTGCAACCCCGCCGACCGGCTCCTCACCATCGACTTTCTTCTGTAAAAACGCGTAGAACGCGTGGCTCTTCTCAGCATTGACCGGTGTAATGTTGGCCATCAGCAGGGTATCGCATATGCCGCTGAAACGGACAGCGGCCTGGCCAGGCCCCACATTGCTATTGTCGATAATACCGACGATTTCACCCCGTGGCGTTGCCATACGGCTTACCAGCTTGCTGGATCGTCTCACTCCGTCAAATTCCATGACCTCGGGTTCAGGGACATTCTGCGTCCCGTGAACATAGAGAAAGTGTGCGGCATCAACGGCATTTTCAGCAATTTCCTGCAAATGTGTGTCTATGTCCCAGTGGAAGATTTTGGGTTTTCCCCACTCGGTATTGTCTGCTGAGGCTTCCTCTATCAGCGCGGGCTCATAGTGTGGCGCTGTGCCATCCGGGTGGTACCAGACAAAGATAACCTGGTTGAGTTCGCGAACCGGCCAGCTGCGTATAACGGCCTCTCCGCGTGCGATCTTGGGTGGCAGGTTGTCGGCATAGGGCACGTCGGTACATTTACCGTCACCGTCGTAGGCCCAGCCGTGAAAGGGGCAGACGATGGAGTCACCGTTGATTCTTGATCCCCCACCGGCCTGGTCCCGAATGCCGTAGCCCAGGTGGGCGCCCATGTGAGGACAGTAGGCATCCAGCACCCGGGCCTCTCCATTCTCGGTCCTGAACAGAACCAGCTCTGTATCAAAGTAACTTAGCGGCATGGACTCTGCGACCCCCAGGTCGTGCGAGTAGGCCACCTGAAACCAGCCTGCGGGCATCGGCAGTGGGATGCGTTGACTCATAGCATTTGTCTCCGTGAACGGATGTAGCGAAAGCAGAAAAGTACTGTAGGTGAAATCACGCAAGGATGTAACGGCTTGCAAAAATCCATTACGGTGTTACTCGCGCAAATAACTATACCGCGCTTTGAAAACTGTCAGTTTCACCCGCACCGAGGCGTAGTGTCTGGGCATTGGCTTGTTATCGAACGGCCTGGCCGCCGTCCACGGAAATCAGTTGCCCGGTGATATAGGAGGCGCGATCGCTGGACAAAAAGCTTACCGCCTCCGCTACTTCCGCCGGCTCGCCAAAGCGTAGCATCGCAGCACTCTTTTTCATGCGATCGGCGATCTTCGGTTGCTCCTGGAAATAGATTTCCATTTGCGGCGTCGTGACGATTCCGGGTGCGACCGCGTTGATACGAATGCCCTGGGCGCCATACTCGGCTGCTGAACTCTTGGTCAGGATGTTTACACCACCTTTGGCAGCAGCATAGGCGGTATTGTTTGGTTGGCCACGCAGTGAGGAGTTCGACGAAATATTAACAATAGCACCGCCGCCCGATGCCAGCATTGCTCCAATTTCATGCTTCATACAAAGCCAGGTATTGGTGAGGCATAACTCCAGGGTGCTGTCAAAAACACTGCGTTCAAATTCATGGATCGGTCCTGCGCCGCGGCTGACAGCGGCGTTGTTGCAGGCAATGTCGAGCCGTCCAAACGCTTGTATAGTTTTCTCTACCATCCCCTTTACCGAGGACTCTTCACTCACGTCGGCGAGAACGAAGAGAGCGGTACCGCCGGCTTCTTCAATGAGACGTACAGTCTCGCGACCGCTTTCTTCGTTGAGGTCTGCGACGACGACCCGGGCGCCTTCTGCGGCATAGGATTGTGCGATGGCTCGGCCAATACCCTGGCCGGCTCCGGTAACAAGACCGGCTTTGTTAGCGAGTAAACTCATTATTGTTATGATCTCCGGTAGGCGCTGGTCAACGTTGTCGGTAAGCGGCGCCCTACGGTCGCACGCTACGCAGGGTATGTATGGTAACCTTCGCCGCAGACCGGGAAAGTGCGGGAAACGCCAGATTTATAAACATATCGTGCCACCGGGGCCCTATGAGTGAGATCACTGTCAAAGCGGGTAAATTCCAGCGACTGCTTGATTATATGCAGCGGATTGGTCTGGACATCGATGCCGTAGGTTCCACGATCAACGTGTCTCCGCGAGGGATCTCGCGGCTCGACCCTGAGCACCCTTTGCCGGCGCGGCATTACTCGCAATTTTATAAAGAAGCTGTTCAGCGCATGCAGGCTCTGGGACGCCCACTGCCGTGGGCAGCGGGCCTGGGTAGTGAGGCATTTGAGCTCATGTGCCATTGCATGATCAGCGCCCGTACATTGGGTGAGGCGTTGCGTATTGCCGAGCGCTACGAAAAGCTGGTCTACCCGATCACCGGATACAATATGCGCCTGCTGGAGGACGAACCTGGCTCGCAGGTCAAACTAAGTTACGAGATCGTGATTCAGCGGCAGTGGGGGGAACTGATACCGGCCCGCTGGGACAGGGCCCATTCGGTGGAGACCGTAGCGAGGGCTTCGGGATTGCTGGTCTGGCATGCCTTTTGTGGTTGGTTGGCTGGCCAGGCGATCGAAGCGCGGGAAATGCGGGTTGCCGCCCCCTACCTTAACCAGGACTACTACGACGGCCTCGCTGCGGTGTTTCAGTGCCCCATCATATTCGAGGCGGAGGAAAATTCATTCAGCTTTGATCGCGAGGTGCTTGATCGTCGGTTGGTGCACACGCCTGACTCGCTGCGCGAGTTCCTCGATAATATGGTCTACCAGTTGATCGCGATGGAGCAGCAGCCGGCAAGCACCAGTGCGGCGATCAAGTCTATTGTCAGTATCGAGCTGCCGGGCAATATGCCGTCTTTCGCCGATATTGCGGCGACATTGCACATGTCTGAGTCAAGTCTGCGGCGGCGCTTGCAGAAAGAAAGTACGAGCTACCAGGCACTGAAAGACGAGGTGCGCTGCGAGGTGGCGATAAACAAGCTGTTGCACGAACAGGCGAAGATCGCCGATCTGGCGGATTATCTGGGTTTTACCGAACCCAGTTCTTTTGTGCGCTCCTTCAAGAGCTGGACGGGAGATACACCCAGCAGCTACCGCGACCGCATGCTGTCTTTGGCTGAGGGGTGATACCAGATAGGCGAAGACCAGGCCCGCTCCTGGATGACCGGTGAATAAAATGGCTCGCTGTCGGGATCGATGCAGCACTTGCCGAAGACATCACCGCTGGCGCCTTGGTCCTGGGCTCGAAGCGTCGCGCTTTCCGCCTGGGCAGCGCAATCGGGTGAGAAAGGGTTAACACCTGCCGATTGGCATTGCAGGGTACTCCAGCGGCAGCTTGGATTTTCCAGCAGGCGTACGTAATAAAACGCTGGTTGCTGCGCATCAAACTGGGGATCTTCCCAGACTGTGCAGCTGGTGGCGAGGCCCCGGCCAAAGCGGGCGCAGCTGTCGGGGTGTACACCTGCACCATTGTCCGCGCTCCCGGCGAGGTCAAAGACCTTCTCATGCGTATCGCCGTTTTTATCGAGCCAGCCTTTGATAATCTGGACCCGTTGCAGATCAGTACCCTCGGACAACGCGTCACCAGGGTCTTTGCGGGCGCTCACCAGGAATCTAGTAGCCCCGCCTGGCCGACCATTCAGCTCACCGCCCATGGGCACGCCTGTGTGGTAGGCCTCGTTTATCATGTCCGGGGATTGGCACAGTGCCGGGTCCAGGTCGCCAGCAAAAAAACGCAGTTCTGGTCGTGTGCCGCTGGTCGCATACGTCTCGCGGCGCCGAATAGCGGCAAAAATACTGTCGCGGGAATTTTCTTCCGCCCAAACAACAGCATGACCGCCGGGGTTGGAAAAAAAGTGGTCTTGTACGTTGTTGTACTGGGCATCTCTTCTGCCCAGGTGACCGGTATAGTTGTATTCCTCGGCGCTGCCGGGTGCCGCACTGTGCGTGTCGGTGCTGCCAATAAACCCCATTTTAAAGGGGTTACGGCCGTTCTCTTTTTCCAGGTAAAGCCCATCCTTGAGTGCATTACGCACCATGTTTCGAGGTGCGAATTGTTCAAGTGGGACGGGCCTGGCGCGATCGGTCCGAATCTTCCCGTGCACGGAGCCCAGCATATTCAGGTTATCGGACTTGATCTGCTCAAAATCACATTGTTCATCAGTCGTATCGAGCCCGAGGCCTCTTAAACGATCAAATCGGCATTCTGAAGCGCCCTTGTGCTGTACCAGCTCCACCACTGGCTCGAAAAAAAGGCGGTCCTGTGTCTCCTGGCGACTGGCCGGGTCGGGGAACATGCGGCCTCCGGCCAGGTTGGAATTGTGGGGAATGGACAGGACGTCACAACCATTGTCGAGATCTGTGCAGTTGCGGCGCAGTTGTCGCCACAAGCTGGGGAAGCTGTCCCTGCCAGTATCATAAACTGACACGGGTCGATCGGTGACAGTCGCATTGCGGAAGATAACGTTGCGGTGCATGTTATTTTGATCGAAGGCCTCGGTGTATTCGTAACCCACGAACGTGGTGAAGCTGCAGCTTCCCGAGCGATCATAGTTGTCCTCGGCGGCTCTTTGAATGTCCTGCCAGGTCTCGTGTTCTGCAGCCTCACAGTCCGACAGTGCACAGGCAAATGACTTGTCCGGGGGATCTTCCAGCTGGCCGCCCAGATCAGTCCACCAGTTTGCGGCCAGCAGTTGTGCCCAGATATTGCGCGCGCGTGTCATAGCGCAGTGTGGCCACCAGTAACCCGCTTTGCCAGGATCTCTGGTACAGATGTTGATTTGTCCGAGAAACTCCGCGTGGTCCGTGACCGAGGTGAAGTCCAGTGGCCTGCCAATGCGGGCCTCCACTGACTGCTCACCGTTGGCGTCCGGCAGGGTTATAGCCTCGCCGCGAGCATAACGATAGGCATCCCAGGGGTCACGCCTTTGGCTGGACAGGTAGGAATCGAAGGAGTAGCTGGTGTGGACGTGCAAATCACCGAAGAGCGCGCGGCGCACCGGAGTATAGTGTTCGCAATCCTCCCTTTGCTCCGTTCGCTCGAAGGGTAAATCCTGTATGGCCTGTCCCCAGCCAAGCGTTGTAGTGCCAACCAGTAGCAAAAGCAGCGAAAGTATCTTGCATGACCATCTGGTCACGAGGGCGATGCCTGAAGGGCCATGGCTTTAACCGCTTGTCTGGCATCGAGAATAGCGCCATCGATGTAGCCAATTTCGCGACAATCGCCCAGTGTATGGACAGTGCCTCCAAAATCGAGCTCGGCAAGTCTTGCTGCCAGGCTATTGTCCGGCTGAGCACCCAGCGCAATGATAACCTGCGTGCAGGCGGCATTCTTTTCTTCGTCGGCAATACTGTACCTGACCCTGTCGCATTCGATGGCGTATATTTCAGCGTTGGCGACAATCGTAACCCCGTGTTCCCTCAGCTGATGAAGGACCCGGGCCCTACGGACAATGCTGAGCTCCTTGCCCAGGTCCGGGCCAGGTTCAAGAACCGTGATTTTTCGTCCCCGCTCCTCCAGGTACTCTGCCAATTCCAGGCCGACCAGGCCGCCGCCGATGATAACGATGTCTTGCGACAGTGGCATCCACACGCGGCTCAATAATCTCATCAAAGTAATACTGCGCAGCAGTTGGCTCCACCGACCAAGGCGCAGCATCAGCCGCGAGAATGCTGATAGTTTGCCTGCCGCCTGCGGGTCATCGCCAAACAGGACGCCGCGTAACTCGTTGCCGTCAAATACGTGGCGTTGATCTTTTCCAGGGATTAACGGTGCCATCCGCTGGGCGCCGGTTGCGATAAACACATGGTCGAAACCGCCCTCGGCGATAGCATCGGCGTCAGCGCGGTAACCCCTGCGAATGTCCACCGGGAGTGTGCTCACCGCTGTGGTCAGGTAGTCGATCAGCCCTTTGTTGGGTTCGTAGGCGAGGGCGGCGATGCGAGCAGTACCGCCCAGGTCCTTGTCCTTTTCCCAGAGACTGACTTTATGTCCCTGCTCGGCCAACAGGCGCGCAGCCTCCAGCCCGCCTGGGCCGCCTCCAACCACCAGAACGCGCTGCGCTGGCCTGTCGCTGGCCAGGAGGTCATCTTCCCATTCGCGGCCGACATTGTGGTTGACTGCGCAACACATAGGCTGGTTGATGAATATCTGACTCACGCAGATGTAACAGTAAATGCAGGGGCGAACGGACGCGGCAGATCCCGCCTTCAACTTATTTGGCAGGTCCGGGTCGGCAAGCAACTTTCTGCCCAGTGCCAGGAAATCGAAGTCGCCATCGCGCAGGGCCCTTTCCGCCGCATCAGGTTCAATTCGGCCGACCCCAATAACCGGTATCGATACCACCTGTTTCATAGACCTTGCGAAGGGTATGAACCCCCCTGGTTCGTGTACCAGGGGTGCCTCGGTAAAGGCGATAGCGTGGGCTGTATTGCCGTAGGCGCTAACGTCTATGGCGTCGGCACCTGCCTGTTCACACAATCGCGCTGTAATCAACGCATCGTCGAGCTCGATGCCGCCTGGCATCCTGTACTCCCTGGCGTCCAATCGAACCAGCACCGCGAAGGCCTCGCCGTTCGCTGCCTTAATCCCCCTCAATACCTCAATCAGAAAACGGGCACGGTTTTCCGGTGAACCACCGTATTCATCATCCCGATGATTGGTCACGGGTGATAGGAAATTGGCCAGTAGGTAGCCGTGACCGGCATGCACTTCGACACCGTCAAATCCCGCTTTGCGAGCGCGTATGGAGGCGTCGACGAAATCATGGACGGTATCTCTGATAGCCGCCTTCGACATCTCCTCATAGACCGGGCCTTGGCCATTGGGGCCTGCGGACTTGATGAAATTACCCATTTCCTGCCGGGTCAGCACCTTGAACATGTTACTGCCGGATTTTTTCACGGGGGAGGGTACCGGTAGGGGCCGCCCTGCGGCGACGTCTTCCTGCGCCAGTTTTCCACCGTGGTTGAGTTGCGCCACAATGCTGGCGCCCTGGGCATGCACCCGCTGGCAAAGATCGGTCAGGCCCGGTAAAAACTCGTCGCTGGAAAAGCCAACCGTGTTGGGCATCGTGGAACCGTTAGGCCAGGCGGCAGCGGCTGTTTCGAGAATGATCAGCCCGGCTCCTCCCCGCGCCCGCGCCTCGTAGTAGGCGATCAGCTGCTCACTGCAATGGCCATCCGGCCTGGCGAAATTTGATCCCATGGCCGCCAGTATCATCCGGTTGCGTAGTGTCAGGCGGCCCAGCTTGGCCGGCGTCGTCAGTAGTGGGAACTGGGAGGACATAACGTTATTTTGCGGGCTCCGCTTTGCGACTGCAGCCGCACCTGTGTTATCCGCGGCTCCAGATGGGAAACCGTGTTCTTATGACGAAATAGTAGCTAGGCAGACCTATCGTTCTACAGAACCGCAACAACCGTTTTTATTGACATCTGCGGTCTGCCGCGGCGAGGTGAACGCAAATGTCTATAAAACCGGCCCTACATGCTCTGCAGGCAAAAGGCCGATTTAGGCAAAATATGGGCGTTTTTAAACAATCTGCTGTTCCTGTTGCAGTGTGAATAACTATAAAGGCATATCAAAGGGAGTTCCCACATGAGCCAGTTCAACCGCAAATCCATGATTCTTTCGGCCGCAGTGGCGTCCGTGATTGGCGTTACCGACGTTGCCATGGCCCAACAAACCACGCTGGAAGAGGTCGTAGTTACCGCGCGCAAGAGGGAAGAGAGCCTGCAGCAGGTGCCTATGGCCGTCAGCGCTTTCAGCACCAGCCAGCTGCGCGACGCCCAGGTGGAGAATATTGTTGACCTGGAGCGAATGACGCCGAACGTGACGCTGACGGAAAACGGCGGTTTGGTTGCCGGTGGTCTCTCCGTTTTTATACGGGGGATCGGGCAAGATCCCGGTTTTGGCCAGGGTGTGGGTATCTATCTCGATGATGTCTACCTGAACCGCACCACGGGTGCCCTGTTGGAAGTCTATGACCTGGAGCGTATCGAAGTACTGAAAGGACCGCAGGGCAACCTGTACGGGCGCAATACGATTGGTGGCGCCATCAAGTACATTACCAAGCAGCCCTCAGACGAGTTCGAGGCCGATGTCGAAGTGAAGGCGGGCGACTATGACCTGGTGAAAGTCTCGGCTAATGTCTCCGGACCGCTGATCGATGACACGCTCTATGGCAGTTTTGGCGCGATGTACAAAGAGCGCGATGGCTTCCAGGAAAACACCGTTAATGGGGAAGAGTACTGGAGTACCGATGTTCAGGCTTTTCGCGGTAGCTTGCTGTGGCAGGCGACAGATAACCTGTCTTTTAACCTGGCAGCAGATTACATGAAAGATGATTCTGATCCACGTATCCCGAATCGTCTGTTTGTTGGACCGCTGATTGATGCGGCGAGTTTTGTGATCGGCGGCGCGAACCAGTTTCTCGGCCCGGGTACCGGTGTCGTGGATACACCGAATGACACCTCGCTGCCGCGCGATATCGACGACGTTGCAACAGCCTTTGACGATGGCTTCGATGAGTACGAGATCGAAACAACAACCTTCGCGTTGACAGCGCTGTGGGATATCTCGGATGCCTGGACCCTGAAGTCGGTAACGGCGCTGCGCTCCATGGACAATGTCCAGCCCTTTGACTTTGATGGCAGTGAGCAGTTTTTCATCGAAACCCTGCGAGATATCGAGAATGACGACTTTAGCCAGGAATTCCAGTTCAATTACACCAGCGACAATGTCAATGCGGTGATGGGGTTCTACTACCTGGATGCGGATCGTGACGGTACCGAGGTTTCGCAGCAAAGCGCGCGCCTGCGCTTCATTACCAACCAGTTCAAGTTCACCGACAGTGATGATCGCACCGAGGAATCGATGTCTGTCTACGCCAATGTCGACTGGACCTTCGCCGATAGCTGGCAGCTTTCACTGGGTGGTCGGTACACCGAGGACGAGAAGGAAGAGACGATTACTGCGACCGAGACCATTGGCTACTATGCCTATGCGGGCCTGGTCGGATTTCCACCCGAGGCAATTTTGTCGGTAGCACCCGGTCAGGAGGCGGCGGCTATGCAAAGCCCTCTGTTTGCTTACTGGGCGTCTTCTTTCGCCCCGCCATTTAACACTGAGTATGTCGAGATCACTGCCCCGGCGAACACTGCCCAAAAAGATGATTGGTCGGAGTTTACCCCCAGTGCCCGGCTGACGTGGTTTATGAGCGACGACGTGATGATCTACGGTGGGTACTCCTCGGGCTTCAAGTCTGGTGGATTCCAGCGCACTGGTGGCGTTGAAAGAACCTTTGACCCGGAGACTGTTGATACCTGGTCGTTGGGCCTGAAGAGCACATTGTTGGACGGTACGCTGCGGTTTAACACCGAGCTGTTCTTCAACGATTACCAGGACAAACAGTTGGCCACTGTGCGCTTTGAAAATGGTGAGCTGAACGAGGTTGTCGACAATGTGGGCGAACTGGAGACGTCGGGGGTCGAAGCAGAAGTGCTGTGGTTGCCTCCGCTGGAAGGTTTGGCCCTGGGGCTCAACGTGGGCTACCTGGACACCGACGTGAAGACATTCAAAAGCGACGACGGTGACAAGTCAGATACAACGGCCATTGGCTTCTCTCCAGAGTGGACAGTCCAGGGGAGGGTGAGCTATGACTTTGATATCGGTAACGCCGGTTATGTCACGCTGGCTGCTGACTTCTCTTACAGGGATGAGTCTTTCACCAACTCGCCGATTGACACTACGTCCGAGAAGGAGCTTTCCCAGGTCCAGGACGAGCACGTGATATACAATGCGATGGCCTCCTTCACTACTGCCGATGGACATTGGCGATTCGCTGTTGAGGGCAAGAACCTTGATGATGAGCGCGTGCTCACCAATAGCTTTGTCGTAGGCGACCTGGTGTCCGCCGGCTACAACGCCCCGCGTACCTGGGCAGTGTCGGTTGGCTACACGTTCTAGGGACTCAGGTGACCCGCTCCCGACCCGGGGGCGGGATCACTGTTCTACAATCAACCTGGCGGGTACGGGTCTATCAGCTGAGCCTGCCGCCCTATGCCCCGCCAACCCCTCGATGACCTATCCGATGTGCCCGTGGCGGTGGCTAGACCACGTGGTAGCAGCGTAATTGTTGTCTTTGCAATAATTTGCAAACCATACTTTCGGCCTTTGTTTGGGCCCTGAACCGGGAAGTAAGCCGATGAGATTAGAAGGCAAAGTGGCAATCGTAACCGGCTCCAGCCAGGGGATCGGTGCAGCAACCGCCCAGCGATTTGCCCAGGAAGGTGCCAGCGTTGTTCTCGCTGCACGCCGCCAATCTGAATTGGAGGCGGTGGTTGAACAGATTCAGGCCGGTGGGGGAGAGGCCTGGGCGAGACCAACAGACATCAGCGACGAAGCGTCGGTCCGCGACCTGGTGGCCGATACTGTGGCGCACTACGGTCGCCTGGATATTTTGGTTAACAACGCCGTATTGATGGTGCCGGGCATACTGGCTGACCTGAGCAGCAAGGCCTGGCGACAGAACTTCACGGTATCCCTTGACGGTGCCGTGCTCCTGATGCGCGAGGCGTATCCCCATCTGCGAACTGCCCGAGGCGCGGTCGTTAATGTCTCTTCCGTGTGTGGATTGCTGGGATCGGTTGGTACGGCTGGCTACAGCGCCGCCAAGGCGGGGTTGCTGGCCCTTACTCGCAACGCCGCGATTGAGTGGGGCAAGCAGGGTGTGCGAGTGAATGCTGTGGTTCCGGGGGTTTTCCTGACACCGCCAACAGAGGGGCTGATGCCAGATGCGGCATCCCAGGAGGCCACAGCCCAGAGTTTGCCTATCGGCAGGATCGGCGATCCGGCGGAGTGTGCAAGCGCTATACTGTTCCTGGCCAGCGACGAGGCTTCTTACATCACAGGTACCGAGTTGGTGGTCGATGGCGGGCGCACGGCAGAACTCGGCACCGGTACTGCGAGTTGGGATTGATAATGGCTGAACCAGACATCGCATCACGCATAGATCGATTGGAATCCCTGGATGAAATCCGGCAACTCGCCGCCAAGTATTCTCTGTCCCTGGATATGCGGGACCTCGATGCACACGTTAACCTGTTTGCGCACGATATCAGGGTGAGTCGCGAGCTTAGCGGCCGCGCCCACCTGAAACGCTGGCTGGATGATACGCTGCGCCAGCAATTCACCGGCACTTCCCACCATATTGGCAATCACATCATCGAATTTGATGACCCCGATCACGCCCACGGGGTGGTTTATTCCAAAAATGAACACGAGACACCCTGTGCCGATGGCCGTACAGAGTGGGTCATCATGCAAATGCTGTACTGGGACGATTACGAGAGAATCGACGGGCGCTGGTATTTTCGCCGTCGTCTACCGTGTTACTGGTACGCGACAGACCTCAATAAACCCCCCGTGGGCGAGAAAAAGATGCGCTGGCCTGACCGCGAGAGTTATGAGGGTGCTTATCATGAGCTGTGGCCGTCGTGGCGAGAATTCTGGGCTAACCCACCAGGCTCAGATGAACCAGAGGTTGCCGAACCCGCGCCTCTGGAACAGTTCCTGGAGACGATGCGGCGCGGCGCCCCTGAACCGCGGATACGGGTACGTTAATGACTGACCTTTTCTCCTCCCTGCGGCTGGGTTCGCTGACGCTGCGCAACCGGGTGGTAATGGCACCCATGACTCGCAGTCGGGCAGAGGAGGGAGCCGTGCCCGGCCCTTTGGTACGCGAGTATTACCAGCAGCGCGCTACGGCTGGCATGATTGTCACTGAGGGCATCGCACCCAGTGCCAACGGTATTGGGTATTGCCGAACGCCAGGTCTTTACAGTGAAGCCCAGGTGACTGGCTGGCGCGAGGTCACAGACGCAGTGCATGCCGAGGGCGGCACGATCGTCGCGCAGATAATGCATGTAGGGCGTGTCGCCGTCGCTTTGAACAAACCCGCTGGCAGTGAAACCGTGGCGCCCTCTGCGTTGCGAGCCCGGGGTGAGTTGTATACCGATGCCGCCGGAATGCAGGCGCTGGACGACCCTCGTGAACTGACCACCGAGGAAGTCGGCGATGTCATAGAGGAATATCGTCGGGCTACCGAGAACGCATTTCTTGCGGGCTTTGATGGTGTCGAACTGCACGCCACCAGCGGTTATCTCCCCGCCCAGTTCCTGTCGACGGGGAGCAACAAGCGCTCAGATGAATACGGCGGTGGCGTAGAGGGGCGTGCACGCTTCGCTTTGGAAACGCTCGCTGCCATGGCTTCAGTGAACGGTGCTGACCGTGTCGGCATGCGGATCTGCCCGGACAACCCTTTTAACGATCTTGC
>CAZPVJ010000146.1:0-24041 GCA_964590005.1 uncultured Alteromonadaceae bacterium
CCCGTTTATTGATTGCGGCGTCTACCCAGCCCTATCGCTGGACATCATCAGGATCGACGCCCACACCCACGCCCATGCGCGTTATGCTGACCCAGACGTGATTGGCCTCGAGGTAGCTGTCCAGGGTGAAATCCTCCAGCACGGGATTCTCCGGGCTCAGGAGGCAGGAAAAGCTGTCGTTCCATAGATTGATCTGGTGAAAAGACTGCGGCATAGAGTCAAAACGGTTGATGACCATATCGACCTTGCCGCGTTCGACGTCGAGAAAACTGACGTCACTCGGGGTCATGATGTCCAGGGTCAGCCCCGGCGCCTCTGTGCGCAGTTTGCCCAGAACGCTGGGCAGCAGTGTGGACTCAGCGTAGTCACTGGCCATGATACGAAACACGCGCTGTGCCTTGGCCGGGTCAAATGCCGAGCGTGGCTGCACGGCTCGGTCGATGTTCATTAAAACGTCGCGCACGATGGGTTCCAGTTCCAGCGCTCTCTCAGTCGGGGTCATGCCGTCTGAGGTTCGCACCAGCAGCGGGTCGTCGAACAGCTCGCGCAAGCGGCGCAAGCCGTTGCTCATTGCCGGCTGCGAAAGATTTAACTGGTTGGCGGCCTGGGTAACGTTGCGCTCTCGCAGCAGGGCGTCCAGGTAAACCAGGAGATTGAGGTCGACTCGGTTTATGTTCACGGGTGGTTACCTATAGAACATTCACTTTGTGAATGGCGAAAATGAAATCTATTGATTGTGAGAATTATACTTGCCTGTCTAAAATTGCCAAGTTGCCGGTAGCTGCCGGGAATTGTCCAGGTTATTGCCATCCACGGAGGATCGGCATGCTCGCGGGGATAAGCGGCCGGTCCAGGCAACTCGTATAATCAGCAGTCAATTGTTAATCACTCCGGAAAATTTACATGCCAAATTATCGCGCCCCTCTTGAGGATATGACGTTCGTTATAGACGAACTGCTCGATGCAGAAAATACGCTGGGCAGCTTGCCTGGCTTTGATGGCATGGGCGTTGGCGCTGACCTGACCGTGGCGTTGCTTGACGAGGCCGCGCGCTTTGCCGGAGACGTGCTCGCACCCCTTCGTCGCGTGGGCGATGAACACCCGGCGACGTGCAGCGATGGGCGGGTGACCACCTCACCGGGATACGATGAAGCATTGCAGCAATTGGGTGCCGGCGGCTGGGTGGGTATTGCTGCCAGCGCCGAGCATGGCGGCCAGGGTTTACCCGAACTTTATGGCACAGCGGCGTGTGAAATGTGGAATGGGGCCAATATGGCGTTTGCCCTGGCACCTTTTCTCAGCAGCGGTGCCGCCATGGCCATCGCTGCCCATGGAGATGACCAGCAGAAGGCCACCTACCTGGAAAAAATGCACAGTGGCGAATGGGCTGGCACCATGAACCTGACAGAATCGGGGGCGGGTTCAGACCTGGGTGTCATGAAGTGCAAGGCGACCCCGGAAGGGGATCACTATCGCATCCGTGGACAGAAGATTTACATCACCTGGGGAGACCACGACGCTACTGAAAATATCGTCCACCTGGTTCTTGCCAAACTGCCGGACGCGCCTGTGGGTAGTCGAGGCATTTCGCTGTTTATCGTGCCCAAGTTCCTCATTAATGAAGACGGCAGTCTGGGCGAGCGAAACGACGTTTACCCTGTGTCCTGCGAGCACAAGCTCGGTATTCACGGCAGTCCGACCTGTGTCATGGCCTTTGGCGACAACGAGGGCGCTATCGGATACCTGCTTGGCGAAGAGAATAGCGGCCTGGCCTGTATGTTTACCATGATGAATGAGGCGCGCCTGAAAGTCGGACTGCAGGGCTTGGGCTCTGCCGAGGGCGCCTACCAGAAGGCAGTCGCCTACGCACGGGAGAGGGTTCAGGGCGGGAAGCCCATTATCGAGCACCCTGATGTCAAACGAATGCTGTTGACCATGCGATCGCTAACTGAGGCCGGTCGGGCCATGGCTTACACTGAAGCACTGGGTATGGACCTGGCCCATCACGGTGACGCGGAGGAGCGGGCTGGTCACCAGACTCGCGTGGACCTGATGATCCCGGTAATCAAGGGCTGGTTAACCGAGGTGGGACAGGAACTGACTTCGCTGGGTGTTCAGGTCCACGGCGGTATGGGTTACGTGGAGGAGACAGGCGCTGCCCAATACCTCAGGGATGTGCGCATCACGTCCATCTACGAGGGCACTAACGGTATCCAGGCGGCCGACCTGGTTTCGCGAAAGCTGGGCCGGGATGGCGGTGGCGCCATGCGGGACCTGCTGGATAAAGTCGCTGCGACGCTAACAGAGCTAGCCGGAAAAGAGGAACTGGCCACGGTGCATCGACAGTTGGAGCGGGCCCTGACTGAACAGCACAGTGCCACCGAACAGATTCTTGCCGCGCTGGCTGACGATCCGACCGTGGCCCTGGGTGCTTCCTTCGATTACATGATGCAGACCGGGTATATGCTGGGTGGCTGGCATCTCGCGCGTTCGGCGCTGGTGGCGCAAGCGAAGATCAAGGCAGGCGATGACAGTGTGTTTTATGCGCAAAAAATTGCGACCGCAACGTTTTACGCAGCACATATTCTCCCCCGGTGTAGCGGCCACGCCGGCGCCATTGCCAATGCCGAGGGCACGCTACAGACTTACCCGGTCGATTGGCTGTAGAGGGCCTATTGATGACCGTATTCAGCACTCCAGACCTGTCTGACGACGCACCCGAGGCGAGGGCCATCGAGTTACCGTTTTTCAACTACGGTGGCGAGAAAGTATTTGCCGGGCGGGCGGTGACCATCAAGTGTCACGAAGATAACTCCCTGGTCAAACAGGCCGTGGGCGAGCCGGGAGACGGGCGAGTCATTGTGGTTGATGGCGGCGGGTCTCGCAGGCGCGCCCTGCTGGGTGACATGCTTGCCGAAAAGGCTGCAGCGAACGGTTGGTCCGGCCTGGTAATCTTCGGTGTGATTCGTGATGTCGACCAAATAGGTGCCACGGCGATCGGTGTGCAGGCGCTGGGCACAGTGCCGTTAAAGACGGAAAAGTTGGGCGTGGGTCAGCGCGACCTTGCGCTGAGTTTTGGCGGCGTGGATATCCTGCCTGGCGATTATATCTACGCCGACAACAACGGCGTTTTGGTTAGCCGTACGCCTTTGATCTAGACACGGCTAACAGGGTCTAGAGCAATCGCATGGAGAGATCCAGCGCCTTGCAATCTTTGGTGAGGGCGCCAATCGATATATAGTCGACCCCGGTTTCCGCAATGGGAAGCAAGGTTTCGCGGGTGACATTGCCCGACGCCTCCAGTTCCATTTGTCCCGCCACGGAAGTCACGGCGCTGCGCATGTCGTCGAGCGAAAAATTGTCGAGCATGACCCTTTCGCACTTCGCTTCCAGGGCCTCCTGTAATTCCGACAGGGTTTCCACCTCTACTTCTACGGGCTTGCCAGGTGCGAGTTCGCGCGCCGCCTGTATCGCCTGTGCGATCCCACCGCAGGCCATAATGTGGTTCTCCTTGATCAGGAAGGCGTCATACAGGCCCATCCTGTGGTTCCAGCAGCCCCCGCAGGTGACCGCGTACTTCTGGGCGATTCTCAGTCCGGGAATGGTTTTGCGGGTATCGAGTAAGCGCACCTGTGTTCCGGCCACCAGGTTGGCGTACTCGCGACAGAGGCTGGCTGTGCCAGACAGCAGCTGCAGAAAATTCAATGCTGCACGCTCGCCGGTCAAAAGGCTGCGAGCCTGGCCGCTCAGTGAAACGAGGGTCTGGCCAGCGCTGATAGCGTCGCCATCGGCAGCCGCCCAGGCGAGATCAGTGTCAGGCGCTATTTCGTAAAACACTGCATTTACCCAGTCACTGCCACAGAGTACGCCATCTTCGCGTGTGATAATTGATGCTCGGGCGTGTTGATCAGCAGGAATAAGCCGGGCGCTGATATCGCCGCTGCCAATGTCTTCTGTCAGTGCTGCACGCACATTTTCCAGAATGATCCCTGGATCAACGGTAGCAAGTTCGGGGATTGGCAAATGACTGTCCTGGTGCTGAATGCGGGCGGGAATTGTAGCAGCTGACTGGCGCCGCTTGCAGCCCCGGCAAACGTGGATTGAGCGTATCGCCCCGTGTCGCTTATGATGATGGCAGGAGGCGTTATGGACTATGCGGTAGAGCAGGGCTGGTTTGTCGGTGCAAGGCGGGTGCCGTCACCCAACTTTGGACCGCGACCTGAAGACTGTGTGCCTGAACTGCTGGTCGTTCATAATATTTCTCTGCCCCCCGGGGATTACAGTGGCAATTGCGTCGAGCAGCTGTTTACCAATTGCCTGGATTGGGATGAACACCCGTACTTTGATGGTATCCGCGGCCTGGAGGTGTCATCTCACCTGCTCATAAGACGAGATGGGGAGTTGATCCAGTTCGTCAGTTTTGATGACAGGGCGTGGCATGCGGGAGAGTCCTGTTATCGCGGGCGCGGCAACTGCAATGATTTCAGCATTGGTATCGAGCTGGAGGGCACTGATGACGAACCCTATCAGCCGGTGCAATACGATGTCCTGTTGGCGGTTACGGCCGCTTTACTGACGCATTACAGCGAGCTATCGATAGAGCGCATAGCAGGACATAGCGATATCGCCCCAGGGCGTAAGACAGACCCGGGTCCCGCCTTCGACTGGACTCACTATCGGGACGAGCTGGCAAAAATGGAGGTGAGTGCATGACGTTTCTCGCGTTGATAATCGCCGTTGTTCTGCTGCAGGTATGGGGGACAGCCGACGCCGCCCGCCACGACAACTGGTTCAGTTACTGGCGAGCCCGGGTGCAGAGCTGGGGCCTGCAGGGCTGGCCATCATTTTTGGTGCTAGTCCTGGTGCCGGTGCTGGGTGCGGTCCTGTTGCTCGACCTATTGCGGCCGGTCTTGTTTGGTTTGCTGTGGATTGCGGTTGCTGCCGGGCTTTTGTTGTATTCGTTCGGACGAAGTGACTTCGCTACTCTGGTGGAGCGCTACTGCCAGTGTTGCCTGCGCGGTGATTTTGAAGCCGCCTGGTTGTCACTGAACAATGAGCTGGCCACTACCCAGAGCATAGAGGCTCCCGCAGACGCCATGGCGCTGCACCAGGAAGTTCAGTTGGCATTACCCTACGAAGGCTACCAGCGGTGGTTCGCAGTGGTTTTCTACTTTCTACTGTTGGGTCCGGCGGCGGCTCTGGCTTACCGGTTGCTCCAAATGGCAGAGAAAGAAGAGACAGCGGGCATGGCGCGGCAATGCCTGGTGGTAGCCGATTGGTTGCCGGCACGTGTACTCGCGCTAACCTTCGCGCTGGCGGGGGACTTTGTCGGCAGCAGGGAAGCGTTGACAACCGCTGCGCCGGGTAGCGGCGTACCCGCAGCTCACATGCTGCGTTCGGTGAGTGCTAGTGCCCTGGGCGGGCTATCGGTAACGGCTGAAACAACATCCGAGGCGCTTCCCTCGGCTGCCTCCGCTGAAACCAGGGAGCTCGCCGCGTTGCTCACGCGAAGTGCAGCCAGCTGGTTGATCATTGCGTCACTTATGGAGTTATTGCTTTAGCCTTGACGTTTGGCTCGTTGACATCAGATATGGCCGGCTGGCGGGCGTTTTCCCGATAAGCTGCTAGGCTTGTTTCAGCGGTACCCCACTCTACGCAGGCGACCCTGACGATGCCCACCGAAGCGATGCCCGAGGCAACCTTGCCCTCGGTGGTGACCAGCCTGTCACGATCCGCGCCGGCCGCCCAGTTGGCGTTGACCATAATCTTTCACCCTGACCCTGCACTGATTGGCGCGCGATGTCTATTGGAGCCTGGCAGTAGTCAGCAGTTTTTATTGGGGCGTCATAGCCCACACTTCAGTCCTGTTTCCGCTGCGGCCGGTTCGACGGCCCAGACGTTACGAGATCCCCACGTCAGTCGTGAGGCTTTGCGCGCTCGGCTGGTGGGCTCAGACATCGTACTGACGCGTTGCGAGGGCGCCTGTCGATGCCGGGTGAACGGCAGGGAACTTGCGACTTCACGTACTTTGACCGCGAGCGACCTGGCTGCGGGTGTGCGTATTTTCCTGGCCCACGGCATTGTGCTGCTCCTGCGTCGAACGGTGTTTCCCATTGAGCCCGAGTTGCCGACTGACCAGCAGGCCCGGGTGGCGGCGATGGTGGGTGACAGTTTCTATATGAAATGTCTTCATGCGCAAATTGTTCGCGCGGCCACTACGGGGGATGACGTGCTGATACTCGGGGAGTCAGGCACGGGCAAGGAGCTGGTAGCTGAGGCCCTGCATGCATTGAGCGGGCGCTGCCAGGCGCCATTCGTTGCTGTCAATATGGCGGCTATCCCGGCTGGCCTGGCGCCAACGCTATTGTTTGGCAGCTCGCGCGGTGCCTATACCGGCGCCGCTGGGGCGACCAGGGGCTATTTCGAACAAGCCGAAAGCGGCGACTTGTTTCTTGACGAAGTGGGAGAGACTCCAGCTGAGATACAGGCACAGTTGCTGCGCGTTTTGCAGCAGCGGGAAATACAACCTGTTGGCGCCCCTACGCGCAAGATTGACGTGAGGGTGATCTCGGCAACCGATGCCGATCTCGACGCCACCGATTGCGGATTCAAGACCGCCTTGCGGCACCGCCTGGGCGCGATTGAAATCGTGTTGTGTCCGCTGCGTGAACACCCCGAGGACATTGGCAGGCTGGCCTGGCACTTTCTGGCTCAAATCTTTGAGGAACAGGATAAGCAGGATCTACTCCCGGATTCTGCCAGCACGACAATGCAGAGCGCACTGTGGGCGGAGCTGTTTCATTTACTGCTTGGCTACCACTGGCCGGGTAATATTCGGGAATTGGTCAACCGTCTGCGTCAGGTAGCCAGCGCCAGCCAGTCCGGGCTGGTGGTTCCCACTGCCCTGTATGACCGACTTTCCCCGCAAGGCTGTACACCTCGCGAGGACGAAGCCCCCCGGACTGGGCCGGCCAACGTGAGAGCCGGCGAACTGGATGCAGCCCTGCACAGAGCCGATTACCAGGTTGCGCGCGTAGCCAGGGAGCTGAACATTTCGCGGCAGGCGGTTTATCGCCATATCGCCAGCTCGCCCGACTTGCGTTTGGCTGCTGATATACCGTTGCCCGAATTGCTTGGCGTGCTTGAACAGTGCGCTGGAGACCTGGCGTCAACAGCGCAGCAACTGAAGATATCCCCCCAGGCCCTACGGACCCGGCTACGGGATTCAGAGGCAGGGACTGCGACCAGTCAGGGCCAATGACCGAGGGCCCCGGATTTGATCGCGTTGGACCCTACCGAATCATTGAGCTGCTCAACAGAGGTGGCGCAGGTCGAGTTTACCTTGGCTATGACGACCGTCTTCATCGCCCTGTGGCCATTAAACTATTGGCGCGGCGGCCATCGAAACGCGATAGTAAGCGGCTTATTCAAGAGGCCAGGACGGCAGCGGCTCTTGATAGCCAATACCTGGTCAAGCTGTACGACGTGGTTGCTTCCGCCAAGCATTTATCGCTGGTAATGGAGTATGTTTCGGGTTGTGATCTTGAACAACTACTCAAGGTCACCACGCTATCCCAGGCGAGTATATTGGCCGTGGCCTCCGATCTGTCTGCCGCGCTGGCGGCGCTGCGCCGACATGGCATTGTCCATGGCGATATCAAGCCCGCCAATGTACTGATAACGCGGGACGGCAGGGCCAAGCTCACCGACTTTGGTATTGCCCGCCACGATAGTGTGACCGTTCCACCGGTGGCGGGAAGTCCCAGTGCACTATCGCCTGAGCATCTTCGGGGGGAGTCCCTCGATGTTCGCGCCGATTTGTTCGCCCTCGGTTGTCTGCTGTATCGAATGCTCAGTGGTGAGCATCCCTTTTTTTACAAAGGGGAGCTCGACGCACAACGCTTATTGATGGCGGCGCCGGCCGCACCGCGCGTTGCCGCCGATGGCACGCCGATCGACCCACAGTTGCGACGCCTCGTTGACAGCCTGTTGAGCGTATCCCCGGATTCCCGTCCGGCTAACACCCACGAGGTGCGCAGGGTCTTGCGCATCGCCAGGCGCAGTTTACCGTTAGGCCCTGGGAGGACGCTGCAGACGGAGGCGCGGCCCTGGTTTAGTCATGAAAAGGCGGGTTTGGCAGCGAGCGGGGCGAGCGCATACAGCAATGCTGCTGTGTCAGACCTTGCGACGCAGGATGCAGGTAGTAGCGTTTTGCGGCCCCGCCCGCGTGCCAACGTGTGGCTTGTCGGTATTAGCGCACTTTTCGCGATCGGGCTTTTACTGCTGGGTACGGCTTGGTATCCAGCGCCGAGTGTGCAGGTGGCAGAACCCATAGTCAGGCTGGTCGCGGGTATCGCCGCCCCACAAAGTATTACGGCCGACTGGTTGCGCGGCGAAGTCGTCGCAACAGCACGCCAGGCGTGGCCCCGAGCAATTTTTACCGACGGAGAACCGGGCGCAGTCACCACGTTATCAACACAGGCACAGCCCATGGTGGAAACGTGGGATGAAAAACTGGGAATAGCCCTGCGCTGCAGCGTGGATTTCTGCCTGTTGGAGCTTGTTCGCGATAGTGAGGATACCAGTTGGCGGCAGCAGGCGACCTTGCTGCCGGGCGATGACCTGAACCAGTGGCGCAGTGTGGTGCGCAGCGCGACGGTGGCCTTATATAAGCAGTGAACTTGTTACACGTAGCCTGCGGAGGCTGCCAGTAGCATCTGGGCGCCAAAGTAAAGCGGAGTTCCCCACAATCCATTGAGACGATCGGGGCGGACAAAGCGCTGCCTGGCGACCGCCAGGTCGGACAGCGCAAACCCCCAGGCGCCCAGCACGACGATGACGCCTGCGGACTCGCTGAGCGTGAGGCAAGCGCTCAGCAGCATACCCGTGATGACCACAATGTAGGCGATGACCGCTGTCCTCATGTCGCGTGGCACGTGCGGCATCAACCAGCGCATCGTAAAAACCAGTAAGCCCAATGCCGGTGCTGCACCGACTGCGACTCCCAACCAGGCGTCGCCAAGGTGGACGAAAGCCACGCCATACAGCAGGTGCCCGGTCAGAAAAGCCACCAGCCCTGCCAGGAAGCTACCGGCATGATCCGGCATCAGCAATAGGTCACCCAGCAAACAGCACAGGAGACCCGCCAACAACCAGTGCCCGTAACTACTGTCCAGTGCTCCCAGGTTGATAGCCAACCAGACGAACATCAGGGCCGCGAGTGGTTTGAAAACATAGCGCCCCGGTCTGAACTCGTGGTAGTCGCTAACAACCAACGAAACAACAAACAGTAATGCCAGCGTGATGGCTATCACTGGCGAAGTTGTGAACAGGGCGTCAGGCAAGGGCCTTCACCTGCTCCAGTACACGTCCATTGGCGGGTACCTCGATGTCCAGTGCCCGCGCCCGATCCACGAGGTACCCCGTCAAGTAGGCAATTTCTGTCGGCCGGCCGGCGGCGACATCCTGTAGCATGGAAGAGCGATTGGTCGCGGTCCCTGTAATCACCTCAAACACCCGGTCTTCCAATTCCGAGGCGAGTAGATCGTAGCCCATTGCCAGGCAAACCGCCGCGATCTCGGTGCAGAGTTCGGCCACTTCTGCTCGCCGCGTGAGTAAGTCCCCGTTGCGGCAGGCGTGGATGGCAGTCAGTGGGTTGATGGCGCAATTGATCGCCAGTTTCAGCCACAGCGCTGCCTCTATATCGGACTCCCAATGGCAGTCGGGAATACCTGCCTGCCAGAGTGAAAACCAGGCCGGGGCCTGCCCGCCCTGACAGCCGACGCGGGTGACGCCCCTGCCAGCATGCACGAGATGGGAGATATCCCTGCGGTGCACGCCTTCTGTTGTTGTTGCCAGGTAAAAGTTACCGGCAAGTGCCAATGGGGCCAACTCTTCACGCAGGCCCATGCCGTTCACCAATAACAGGATAGTCGTGTCTTTATGGAGTCGATGGCGCACGGAATGTAGCGCAGCGCGGACGTCGTAAGCCTTGGTTGTGACCAGTAAAGCGTCTATTCCCTCGTCATCAGATGGGCGAGAGCAGCTGAAGGTATAACTGCCATTGGCGGGACCATTGACGATCTTGCGCATGCCGGAGTCGGTGCTATCTCTAGGCAGCAGGCTCACACTAGCGCCACTGCGTTGCAGATAGGCGGCGAACAGTGAGCCCACAGCGCCCCCGCCTAGAACGTGCCAAGTGGCCTGTTCGGGGGTCTTGGTTAAACGGGACGCTGCCATTACTATGGGCACCCTTGAGTTTGTCTGAAGTAGAAAAGCACTATGCCATCATTCGACGTTGTTTCGGAAGTCGACCTGCACGAGCTAACGAACGCTGTGGACCAGGCTGGTCGGATTGTGGCCAATCGTTTCGATTTCAAAGGGGTTGATGCCTCCTTTGAGCGGGAGGAGCGCACGGTGGTTATTACCGCCGAAGCTGAATTCCAGGTCACTCAAATGGAAGACATGCTGCGCAGCGCGCTGGTCAAATGCGATATCGATCCTGGCGCGATGGATGTGGGCGAGATGGTCACCTCAGGTAAACAGGTCCGGCAAACCGTGCAGCTGCGACACGGTCTCGACAGCAGCCAGTGCAAATCGATTGTGAAAGCAATCAAGGATGCGAAATTCAAGGTGCAGGCACAGGTGCAGGGTGATCAGGTGCGCGTGAGTGGCAAGAAACGCGATGACCTACAGCAGGTGATAGTCCTGCTGCGCGAGGGTGACTTCGGGGCACCGCTACAATTCAGTAACTTTCGTGATTGATCAGTCGGTATATCCCCGGACGCGCTCCAGGGCATTACATTTCCGCTCCAGATCCTCGTGTGCCTCCCCGGACTCTTTTGTTTGTCCAAGGTGCCATAGCAATTCCAGGTAGCGATAAACACTGATATGGCACCTGAACTGCGTTAGCTCTTCAGAGAGGGCCGGCCGACGCAGGTATGCTAGCGCGAATGCTTCAATTTCCGCGTCCTGGTAGTCCTCGCCGCAGGCAACGACAGCCAGGTCAAACCAGGGGCTACCCATCGCGCAATACTCCCAGTCCAGCGCCCAGATCTTGCCGGCACTGAGCAGCCGATTGGCCGCCAGTAAATCGTTATGACAGCAAACCCGTTCACTGCTCGAATCGCTAAACCCATCCAGTAGCCGGTGTATATGACTCCGGGATTGCAGAACCCGTTGAAATAGCGCGCCCCCATGCTGGCTGGCGAGCTTCTCATACCGGGTAATTCTCTCCCTCAGGTCAAGGCGATGATGCAGGGCTGGCAGGGCGTGAATGGCTCTTGCCAGCGCTGCAATATCCCCGATGTCCTGTTTCTGGTTGGAGTCCGGTTGCAGATAGTCACACACCAGTACGCCCAGGTCCGGATTAAAGTATCTCGGTTTCGGCGCCAGCCCTGCATCCGCTGCGTTATTGAGTGCTCGCCACTCGAGCTGTCGGTTAATACCATGCAGTGCAGGTGTAACCCCGTCGACCCGGACCACGAAGCTTTTCTCCTCGTTTGCCACCTGCACACTGAAGTTGCTCAGGCCCTGACCGAGTACCGTCACGATTTCTGGTCGGCTTGAAAGTGTGTCAGTAACCTGCCAGTGCTGCCACTGACCCAGTGCCTGCGACACTTTCAGGCTGACTGATTTCGGTAGTGTTGAAGCCATTGCAGGTAGCCTACGATCACGATGACCACGTAGGCTGCAAAAAGCAGCGCGGTCAGGTAAAGCTCGCGGTCGATGTACAGGTAAATGGATGCTGCGTCGATAACCAGCCAGTACAGCCAGTTTTCCAGGATCTTCCTGGCCACCATCCATGTCGTCAGGATACTGCCCCAGGTGGTAAAGGAGTCGAGATAGGGCAGTGCAGCCTGGGTGTGTTGTGCGAGTAAACTACCACTGGCCAGCGCTGCCAGGCAGACCAGCCCTATGGCGATGACATGATTGCGCCATCGCCAGCTGGATATGGAGAGGTTGTCGTCATCGGTTCCGCCATGGCGCCAATGCCACCAACCGTAGACGGCCATGGCCAGGTAATACACCTGCAACCCGGACTCCATCAGCAGATCCACCTGCCAGAACAGGTACAGGAACAGGGAGGTACTGATGAAGGCGGCGTACCAGCACCAGAGGCTCTCGCGCATGGCCAGGAATAGATAGGCGATCCCAAGTAGTACTGCGACCACCTCGATGGCAGTCATCTGCTGCAGGGCAGCTCCCAGGCTGCTCAGCAAGGATGTTTCGTTCACTGGGTGACTGCCAGTTCTCCAGGGATGAACTTGCATACCAATACCTGGCGACCGAACTCCTTGTAACTGCGCTTCAGTTCCT
Source organism: uncultured Alteromonadaceae bacterium (assembly GCA_964590005.1). Classification (GTDB taxonomy): domain Bacteria; phylum Pseudomonadota; class Gammaproteobacteria; order Pseudomonadales; family Halieaceae; genus CALJFL01. The sequence goes on from CAZPVJ010000146.1 coordinate 12,319, forward strand.
GGCGCACCAGTGCAAAGACCCTGTCGTAGTCACCACAGATCTGCGTGCTCATAGCGTTAGTAACAATGTCCATATCCCCGTGCTCGCGCGCTTTCTCAATGAATGTTCGAATTACCGGGATGTAGTCGTCTGCCAATGGATACAGGCTTAGCTCTGCGGTTAATTTCATCCTTTGCTCCTAGCGTCTCAAAACTGGTAACTGGCGCTGACGCCGACCAGGCGTGGCTCCCCGTATTGGTAGTATGGCTCGACGATGTATTCCTTGCGGGGATCGTTGCCAAAACTACCGAAGCCTCTCACATAATAGTCCTCGTCGGTCAGGTTGCGTCCCCACAGTGCCACCGACCAGTTGTCGGCCAGGTAGCCCACTCTGAAGTGAACGAGGTCCTGTGACGGTGATTCAACATCGTGGCGATCGGAAAAGTAAAAATCGTCCTTGCCCTCCAGGTCCAGGCGGAGGTAAACACCACCCCACAGCTGCAGCTGTCCACCCGCAGCGTACTGGTAGGCGGGCGCATGGGCTTGTTCACGGCCGGACAAATCAGTGCCATCGGCATTCACGTAGTCATCGAACTCGGTCTCCAACAGGCCAAGGTTGGCATATAGGGACAGTCTTTCGGTGGCCTGCCAGTCCATCTCCAGCTCCAGGCCGTAGTTGTTGCCCTCGGCGGCATTGCTGGTGTAATCGATAAATGCGGTACTGCCATCCTCCCGGGGTATTACTAATGAGCCCTTGACCTGCTGATCGCTGCGGTCCATGTAGAACAGGGCGAGTCGCATACGCAGGCTGTCATTGAGTAGGCTGGTCTTGTAACCCAGTTCGTAGTTTAAAAGGGATTCCTCATCATAATTGGATAATCGCTCCAGCCTGTCGTTGACGTCCGGATCGTCGCTGATACCCGTGCTGGCCAGGATGCCGGCATTGACCCCGTTGGCGCGATAGCCCCGAGAGACACCGCCGTAGATCAGGCTGTCATTACTGAGACTGTATTCCAGTGCCACTTTGCCGCCCCAGAGTGTTTCTCCAGGGTCATCACTGACCTGATTGTTGTCGCGGTAATCGGTCTCGCGGCGTTCCAGGCGTAGACCGGTCGATAAGATCAGATTGTCGGCAAGCGTGGTGTCCAGTTGACCGAACGCGGCCAGGGTATCCGTGTCGTAGGTACTGGTGAAATCCTGAGAAAGGTAGGTATAGGTGCGTCGAAGGTCCTCGCGATCACCGAGGTAATAGAACCCTGCTACCCAGTCGCTGCGCAATGCCCCGAGTGCCACCGGCTCAATGGATACGAAGCGCAATTCCGCGCTGTAACTGTCCCTGTCCCGCTCATAGAGGTCGAAGGAGGAATACTCCCAGCCCGGTGCGATACCAACAAAGCTCCAGTCTTCATCATAACCGTACTCGGTCTCGCTGGTCGCCATGCTGAACGAGGCCTCCAGCTTCACTGTATCGGCGCTGCGTTGCCAGTGCAGTCCCGCCGCGGTTGACTCCAGGGTGTCTCGGCCGGGCTGATCGGACAGGGTGTGGCGGCGGTTGTCCAGTGAGAAAGCGTCGTAGCCGTTATCTATATCGGTGTACAGCAGGGTCAGGTCCACGGTATCGGTGTCCCCGGTTAACCAACGTAGCTTGCCACGCACGCTGGTTTCATCACGATTATTGGTATCGTCTCGCCGCAGATAGTCGTTTTCTATGAAGCCGTCACTTTCATAGGTGCTGACAGATAGCCGGTATAGCAGGGTGTCAGCTATCAACGGGCCCGTACCCGTGATGCCCGCGCTCCAGGTGCCGTAGTCCGCTGCGGTGGCATCAACCGTTAGCGCCGGTTCATCCCGGGGTGTCCCGGTAGTTACATTAATGAGCCCCGCCAGGGCGTTGGCGCCATGCAGGGTGCCCTGCGGGCCACGCAGAATCTCGATCTGCTCCACGTCATACAGGGTTCCCGCCGTGCCGAGGCCGCTAAAATCAATACCGTCGACAATGAAGCCTATTGAGGGATTCAGCGGCCCTACGAACTGGCTGCGTTCCCCGACTCCGCGTATCTGGAAGAAGCGAGCCCGGGAGGCACCGCTGGCGTAGTTGACGTTGGGCGCGACATTGAGCACATCCTCCAGGTGCTGCGCTGCTCTCAACTGCAGCTCATTACCGGTGAGCACGCTGGTGCTGGCGGCTTGCTCCTGCAGCGGCGTGTCCCTGAATTCGGCGGTGACCAGTATTTCGTCGAGTAATTTCTCATCGGCACTCGCCGAGGTGCAGGCCAGGCTGGCCAGAAAAAGCGTGGTGGTGCGTTTCACAAATGGCTCCAGGGTGTTTGCTAGTAGGCAAGAGCCGGAAAAACGGGTCGCTGGAAACAGGAGAAAGACCTATCCCTACGCCGGTTCTAACCGGATCAGGTTCAAAGGGTTCGCCGCTGCGGCGTCTCAGGCATTGCCACCCCTCAGGTTTGCATCGCAAGTATAGGCCGCTTAAACTTGGATTCCAATAACAACGAGTTCGCCATCAAGCGAACCTAATGCGACCGCGAGAGAAGATAATGGCCAACGACGACGGCAGAGCAGGGCCACCTACCGAGGAGATTGAGGGCGCGCCCCCGGTCGAGTCCAGTGCTGAGATCCGCGAACGCAGACTGACTCAAACTGTCACTGTAAACCGTTACCTGTATCAGCAGGCCCAGCAGATGGAATTGATGCTGATGGAGGCGTCAGACCTGCAGGCCCTGCTCGAAGTATTGCTGGTCAGCATGCCAAGGCACTTCAGTTTCCGCGCTGCTGAACTCTGGTTGTACGACCCTGAAGAAGTCCTCGCGGGCCTCATTAGCGGTGCCCAGCGGTATGGTAACCAGTTGCAACTGCACAGCGACGTGTTTGATATGCAGGAACTCTATGACCTGGAGCCCGATATCACACTGGTGGACGCCACCGACTCGCGTATGTTCGAAGTCCTCAAGACTGACCGCGGCGTTGAATACGCACTCCTGATGCCACTGCTGGATTCCGGACGAGTGATGGGCAGTTATCACTGCGGCCTTATGGACGATACCCTGGCCAGGGGTGACGCCGAAGAAGACGTGATCGCCCATCTGGCATCAGTCGTCTCGATTTGTTTTAAGAATGCGGTGGCGCGGCAGCAAGTGTCCCAGCTCACTATGCTGGACCCGCTTACCCATATCAGTAATTTGCGCGGATTCGAGAAGGATATCGCCCGGGAAATTGCCCGTGCTCGTCGAGGTGATCAGCCCGTTACAGTGCTGATGATGGCCATCGATGATTACGAGGAGCTCTATGTCCATTACGGCAAGGTCACTGGCCAGTTTGTCATGAAGAAAGTCGCCGAGAGGATTTCTTCGGATCTCAGGGCCACGGATTACATGGCTCGCCTGTCCGATGCTGGCCTCGCCGTATTGATTCCAGGCAGTGGTGAGGCACTGGGTCACGATATTGCTGAACGCATGCGCTCTGATATCGACGATTTTGCCATTGATGATGGCAGGGGAGCAGTCTTGCATGTCACGCTTAGTATTGGCGTAGTCACCTGGGACCCCCAGCAGTTTCCCGCTGTTGATATGGCCCAGTTGGCCAAGCAAATGGAAACCGAAGCAGCGAAGGCTGTGGAAAACTGCCTGGATGAGGGCGGCAACCGGGTGGCCATCAGCCGCCTTAGCACATTGATGGTTTGATACTCCAGAGGAAATACGATGGACGGTCTTGAGGGCCTGTTTGCCAACAACCGTGCCTGGGCCGCCCAGGTCGAACAGAACGATCCGGGTTTTTTTGAAAAGCTCGCCGGCCAGCAAAGTCCCGAATACCTCTGGATAGGTTGCTCTGATAGTCGTGTTCCGGCCAACCAGATTGTCGGCCTTGAGCCGGGCGAAGTATTTGTTCACCGAAATGTCGCCAATGTAGTCGCTAACACGGACCTGAATTGCCTCTCGGTTATGCAGTACGCCATCGACGTACTCAAAGTGAAACACGTACTGGTAGTGGGTCATTACGGCTGTGGCGGCGTCAAGGCCGCCTATGAAGATGCAGATAATGGACTTATCGACAACTGGCTACGCAATATCAAGGATGTAATAAGCGCCAATAGGGAACAGATCGAGGCCTTGCCCGCAGACGAGTCACCGCTCGACCTGCTGTGTGAACTCAACGTCAAGAACCAGGTCGCCAACGTCTCCCACACCACTATCGTGCAAAACGCCTGGGCTCGCGGTCAGTCTCTAGCGATCCATGGTCTTGTCTACAGCCTGAAGGATGGTTTGCTCAAGGACCTCGAGTGTACGGTGTTGGGGCCGGAGAGTATCACTGATGCGTACCGCGTAACCCCGTCCCAGGGGTGAATACCCTGTATGAGGGATTAAGCCTGGAAGCGGCAGTTCTAGAATTTCCGCCACAGTAATGACTTAGAGCCCGCGATGCCTTTTGAACCCGTTGACCTGGTCGATAAAAAGATTCTGATCACCGGCCCCACCGGACAGGTCGCGCGCCCCGTCGTGGAGGCATGGTCGTCTTTTGCGGACATCTATGCCCTTGCGCGTTTTAGTAATCCTGAACACAGGCAGCAGCTTGAAGCTCTGGGTGCAACCTGTATCGCTGCAGACCTGGCAGACCCAGGGGGGCTTTCGGCTCTGCCCGACGACTTTGATTACGTGTTGAATTTTGCCGTGGTCAAGAGTGGCAACTTTGATTACGACCTGGCGGCCAACGCAGAGGGTCTGGGGCGCCTGATGATGCACTGCAGAAATGCCAAGGCATTTCTGCACCTGTCTTCCACGGCGGTCTACGAATATGCAGGGCACGAACCTCTGGCTGAGGATGCCCCACTGGGTGATAACCACCGGGTGATGTTTCCCACCTACAGTATCAGCAAGATTGCCTCTGAAACAGTTTGCCGCTTCGTTGCGCGTCAGTTTCAGATTCCGACGGTCATCGCTCGCTTAAGCGTGCCCTATGGTGACAACGGAGGTTGGCCCTATTTTCACCTGTTAATGATGGAACAGGGTATCCCGATTGATGTGCACCCGGATGCTCCAAATTATTACAACCTGTTGCACGTTGACGACTACCTCGAAAAATTGCCTCGGCTGCTCGCGGCCGCGACCACCGATGTCACTACCGTTAATTTCGGTGGATCCGAGCGCACCAGTATCGAGCAGTGGTGTGGCTACCTCGAAGAACTCACCGGTTTGAGCGCTTCGTTCAGGGACAACCCCCAGGCCTTTGGCTCGCTCTGTATTGATAACAAGTTGATGCACGAGTTGGTGGGTCCTTGTCGTGTGGCGTGGCGTGATGGTATTAGACGACAGCTTGAGGCCCTGGCACCGCAGCTGTTGCGTGAGGGCCCGCAATGAGCCTTGAGGAACGTATCGCGCGTCTCGAGGCAATCGAAGCGATTAAGGCGCTGAAAGCGAGGTATTTCCTCGCCTGTGACCGAAAGCAACCGGCGTTGGTGCGATCGTGCTTTGCCGAGGGACCGATAGACTTGCAGTACGGACGCATCGGCAAGTTCAGTGACCGGGAGCAAATGATAGCGGTGTTTACCGAACTGGCCTGCAACGAGCACATTGTGGAGATGCATCACGGCCAAAATCCCCAGATAAGGCTTATCGATGAAAACAATGCTGCCGCGAGCTGGGGCCTGTATTACTTCATGATCGATACACAGCGCCAGGTGTCGACCCAGCTGGGTGGCGTATACGACGACGAATACCGACGGGTCGCAGGTGAGTGGCTGATTACACGGTCCCACTACGAAGTGCTGTCGACACAGATTCTGGATCTGTCGCAGGGCCAGGCGAGAGTGGTGTTTGCCGGTGGCGCCGCGCCCGTGCATCTCGACGATCCATCCATGCAGGCAAGCTCGGAAAAGGCTGACTGATTTGGGGTTGCCGCGCGATCAATTGCCGATGCTTGTCGCGTCCGCCTGGATTTTACTTGGGGTTGTTTCCCTTGACGCCTGAGCGGCTTGCTCGTTTGCGAAGCGTGCTCGACCAGCGACAACCCGACCTGACCGTGGTGACCGACTTTGTTCACAAGCAGCGTAATCTGTCCGCGATTGTCCGCAATTGTGACGCTGCCGGGATCATGCGGGTTTATGCGGCCATTGGTGGTGAGGACTACCGGGCCTTTAGGGGCACTACAATGGGCTCGCACCTATGGGTCAAGGTAATACCCTGCCAGAGCCTGGAGCAGGCGTTGGAGCCGTTAATGCGGGACGGCTACCAGACCGTGGCGGCGCACTTGGGCGACGGTGCGATCGATTATCGCGAGATCGATTACACCCGGCCCACGGCGATCATTATGGGTGCCGAGAAAGCGGGTGTCTCTGTGGCGGCGCGGGCCCGAGTGGATCGCTGCGTCAGTATCCCCATGTGCGGCATGGTGGGCTCTTACAACGTTTCTGTCGCCGCCGGCATCATCCTTGCCGAGGCACAGCAGCAGCGTCGGCGCGCGGGCCTGTATGAGCAGCGGCGAATCGATGACGATTGCTATCGCACGCTTTTCTTCCAGTGGGCCCACCCCAGACTGAGGGACTTTTGTGAGGAACGGGGATTGCGCTACCCTGAGCTGAATGATGAGGGAGAGTTGCTTGATGCTCCCGGTTGGTATGCATCCGTTCGCGCGGGAACGGCTGCGCGATACCCTGACCCTGGGGAGAGCCCTGTAGAATGACAAATTTGATGTTGCTCCTGTTGATGATCTTTGGCGGTGTGGCTCTGATGGTGGTGCTGGGTGAACGCTTTGCAAAGCCTGCCGATGAGCAGCGACTTAACCAGCTGCGACGGTGGATAATGCCCCTGGTGGGTATTGCCCTGGTGCTGTCGCTGATAGATTTTTACTGGAACTGACCACCGCAAAACCAACGAATTGTGCCCGATGCCCTGCGCATCTCACCTGGAACTAACGACCTATGCCTGCTCTAGAACTCGATATGCTGCGTTCCGGTGAATTGTGGGAGCGTTTTTGTGAGGACCTGAAATCGGCGGGTCGACAAGTACTTGCCGAATCGGCACCCGATGACGATCTTACCCGGGCTGAGGGCTTTCGTTATCTCACCCGACTGCTGCGACTTTCGTTGGAAAAGCACATAGAGTTCAACGATGCCCGGTTTCCACAGTTTTACTCCCTGTCACACGAAACCGCCAAGATCGGCAACGACAACCCCGATAATTTCTACCTAAACTGTGCCATCGACGGGGCGCTGGATTACCGGATCAGCGGTAACGCAGGTTCTGTCGCTTACCTCAGCTTCGAGAGCAAGGCCGGGTCGTTTGCCGGTCAGGGTGATATGGCGCCCACTGGCCATGTTGAACTCGCCGAACTGGACGTCGACGACGATGGCAACTTCGAGTTACAGGTCAGCGCTACCGAACAGTCGGGCAACTGGCTGCCTATGACTGTCGATAGCGACAACCTGCTGGTGCGCCAGACTTTCCTTGACCGGCGTCGCGAAAAAAAGGCGGCACTGCACATAGAGTGTTTGAACCCGGTGGGTAAGCAGGTACTTGACCCTTCGGTATTCGCATCACAACTGGCCGCGGTAGTGCCCTTCGTCAACGGCACTGCGGGTCTATTCAGGGAATGGATGGAGGTGTTCGCAGGGCATATCAATGCCTTGCCGCCCAATGACCAGGCGATGTGCTTGCGCGCCGGGGGCGATCCATCCATTTATTATCACAACAGCTACTGGCAATTGGCAGGCGAACAAGCCCTCTTGATTGAGTTCACGCCCCCCAGCGCCTGCCGGACCTGGAATTTCCAGCTGTCCAATTTCTGGATGGAGTCCCTCGATTATCGCTACCACCGAATCAGCCTCAACCAACACAGTGCGTCGGTAACCCCGGATGGCCGCGTCCAGATCGTGGTCGCTGCGCAAAACCCCGGAGAGGGCTATCCCAACTGGTTGACGACGGCCGGTCACACCTGTGGCGCCATGCTGTTGCGCTATGTTGAAGCCAGCGACTATCCCCCGATTAGCACTCGCGTGGTGCCGCTGGCCGAACTCTGAAGGAGTATCTCATCGTATGACCGACCTGGATTTCTCTCCCGACGCGGTCGTTGCCGCGGCCCGGCAGGTCGACGGCCTGTCCGACTTTGGCGACGAGGGCTACCGTGAGCCGCTGGAGCGCTTACTTTGGTCCCTGGACAACGAGGCGGCGCTCAATAGTGTCGGCCAATCGGTGTTGCACCAGCGCATGGTAGACATTCTCGCCACACGCCTGCGCGTCCAGGCCTGGCTGCAGCGCTACCCCGAGATTCGCGAAGAGCAGATTGAATCGCCGCTGGTCATTGTAGGCTTGCCCCGTACGGGGACGACGATGCTGCACCGCACTATCGCCGCCGACCATCGAATGTATGCGCCGCTTTGGTACGAGGTCAGGTATCCGAGTCCGGCACTCGACTGGGATTTCAGCGCGGCCGGTGATGCGCGTATAAGTGACGCCAAGGCTGAGATGCAGGCGATGCTCGAGGGCAACCCCGAACTGCTGGCCATCCACCCCATGGATGCCATGGGGCCAGACGAGGACATCATGCTGCTGGAACAATCGTTCTACAGTTTCAATACCCAGGCCTTTGCTAACATTCCCAGCTTCGACGCCTGGATAGAGGCGCAGGATCACACCCCCGGCTATGAATACTTCAAGCTACTACTCCAGTTTCTGCAATGGCAGAAAAAACGCAGTGGCCAGCAAGGCCAGCGCTGGACGCTCAAGGCGCCTCACCACCTCCACTACATGGACCTGGTTTTCAAGGTGTTTCCAGATGCCAGGGTTGTGCAATCCCACCGTGACCCGGTTGAGACCATACCGTCACTGGCGAGCCTTATCGCGGGGGTATGGGTGATCTATTCCGACGAGGCGGATCCCACCGAAGTGGGGCGCCAGTGGGCGCGCAAGTTTGCGCGGGGTATGGAGCATACGATGGCAGTGCGGGAGCAACGCGGCGACGAAGCATTTCTTGATCTATGGTTTCGGGATACGGTAAACCAGCCGTTGGTAGAAATAGGCAAGGTGTACGATTTTCTGGGTATGGACCTGACTCCGGAGGCTCGCGCAGAGATGGCCCAGTGGCAGGATTTCAATCGCCGCGAGCTGCGTCCGCCACACGAGTATGCCCTGGCCGATTTTGGTCTCAGCGAGGAAGCGCTAAAGGCGCAATTCCAGCATTATCGCCAGCGTTTCATAGACGCCGGCGCTGGGTAGAGCACGCGCCAGGGTGGGTAATATTGGGTAATTTCCCACCTGTATTCCCTCGCGTGGCAGGTTTATGATTCTCCCCCGTTAAACTACGGTTGCATTATGGCTCTCACACCTTCAATCCCAACCAGGCTGCGGGCGCCCATGCGCAGCGTTTCGGTGCTTCTTATGGCGGCGCTGCTGTCCGCTTGTGCGGCGACGCAGAATCCGGGTCCTACGGCTGAAGCACAGGCCCTCGCAGACGAATTGCGAGCAGACATGGGCCGTTGCGTCGATGCGTTGGATGACAGTGAGCGCAGCCTGGCTCAACAGTCCCGACACCTGGTGGAGCAGGACAAGAAGCTGGAGGCTATGCATAACACGCTGTTGGAGCTGGAATCGAGTGTGGCCGGTGCTTCTGAACGGGCCGTGCTGGCGCCTGCGAATTGCGAAGCCGCCGATAGCGCCGGCAGCGTAGAGGGCAAATTACTGGTTGGCAGGCAAGAGCATGTCTGGATGGAAGACCTCAACCTCAGCCTGCCTGCGCGTGTCGACACGGGGGCCGAAACGGCCTCGATTGATGCCCGTAATATTGAGCTGTTTGAACGCAATGGTGATCCCTGGGTACGGTTCGAGATCGTACATCCGGAGACAGGAGAGCCGATTCCGCTGGAGCGCAGGCTGGTGCGTAAAGCCAGGATCGTGCAGGCTAATTCTGAACAGGCCGAGCGGCGCCCGGTGATCAGTTTGGGCATCGTTGTCGGTTCGGTCCGGCAGCAGGCGGAATTCACGCTCAGCGACCGCAGTCACCTGGATTACCAGGTGCTGGTGGGTCGAAACATACTCGCTGATATGATGATCGTTGACGTCAGCCAGACCAATATTGCGCCGCCCCAGGTGCCGCAGCAGGAAGCGGACAGCTCACCTTGAGTAGCCGCCTTACCTTCCGCCTGATGGCGATTTCCCTGGCGTTAGTCGGGGTGCTGATCGCGGGTTTGCGCCATATGGAAACGGGGATTCCGCTTGTACCAGGCGAGGAGACTGAGGTCTGGCTGGTCGAGGCCAGGGTGGATTTTTTTGCTCCCGGGGGGCCGGTGACGGCCAGCTTGAGTCTGCCGGAAAATCCGCCAGGCTTTGAGCTCTTCGAGGAGCAGGCGGCTTCCGCAGGTTACGGGTTCTCGCTGGTAGATCGGGAGGGCGACCATCGAGCGGAGTGGACCAAGCGCAGGGCTGACGGCCCACAGTCACTCTATTACTCGGCCCAGTTTGTCGCTACGGATGAGGAATCCCAACCGCCCGTTAGTGATCAGCGGCCGCGACTTATCCCCGTGTTCTGGAGCGAGGCCCAGGGGATCGCATCCCGGGAGTTGCTGGCCCGAGCGAGAGCAACCTCGAGCTCCCCCCAAAGCCTGGCGCGGGAACTCATCAAACTACTCAACCAGCAGCCTCCAGATCAGAACACTGCACTGCTGTTGTCCCAGTCCCGCAACATAGCAGAACTACTGATGCAACTGCTGAACCAGGCGGAAGTACCCGCAAGACTGGTGATGGGATTGCAGCTGGAAGATGCCCGTCGGCGCCAGCGACTGGAGCCTATGGTCGAGGTGTTCAGCGGCGAAGACTGGCTTTTGTATGACCCCGTTACCGGGGAGACTGGCGTCGCCCCCGACCTGCTGTTATGGCACCGACAGGGCAAGTCCTTGTTGGATGTTACCGGCGGGCGTCAGTCCAGCGTCAGTTTTTCGATGATTCGTCAATCGGTCCCCGCGCGGCAGTTGGCCCTGGCCAATAAATCCGACTCCGTATTTTCTCGTTTTGGCGTACATCGCTTGCCTATTGAAGAGCAGAGCATGTTCAAGCTCCTGCTGCTACTGCCACTCGGCGCGGCAGTCGTGGTGTTTATGCGAGTTATCGTCGGCTTACGCACTGCGGGTACGTTTATGCCTATCCTGGTGTCACTCGCTTTCATGCAGACGTCACTGCTGCCCGGACTGGCCAGTTTTGTCTCGGTGGTGGCTATCGGTCTGGTGATGCGCAGTTACCTTTCGCGACTCAACCTCTTGCTGGTGGCGCGAATCGCCACATTGATTGTGTTGGTTATTTTTATTATTTCGCTGCTCAGTATCCTCGGTTACCAGCTGGGCTACAGCACGGGCATGGTGATTACATTTTTCCCGATGATCATTATCGCCTGGACCATCGAACGCATGTCCATCCTGTGGGAGGAGGATGGGCCCGCGGAGGTCATGAAGCAGGGAGGCGGCAGCCTGCTCGTCGCGGTAATCGCCTACCTTCTCATGCGGAATCCGCTGATGGAGCACCTCTCTTTCAACTTCCCGGAACTCAACCTGGTGCTGCTGGCCTCGATACTGGCGATGGGGCAGTATACGGGTTACAAACTGTCGGAATTGTGGCGTTTCCGGGCTATGGATGATCTCTGATGAGCAGGGCGTGGGTCTCGCGAAAGCAGTTGAAAGTCTACGGCATGCTGGGCATGAACTGCCGTAATGTCGATTTCATCAACCGTTACAATGATCGCAAGCTGTTTCCACTGGT
>CAZPVJ010000147.1:0-9541 GCA_964590005.1 uncultured Alteromonadaceae bacterium
TTGCCGGAACACGGCACGTTAACACAAGATGTTAACGCGCACTTTCCCAAACCGATATAGCGGTGTTGTCAGCCGTAAAGTTCTGGATGGGCATAAATCTGCTAGTCTCTCTGAGGTGACAGTACCCCCGGCGCACTATAGTTACCGGGTGCGGAGGCTCATGGTCTCCCTGTATTTTTTTGGCTGGAGCGCAATCCATGAACAGATCGACCGATCACGAATCACCCAGTACAGGCAGCGGCGTAGCACTCATCGTCGGCGGCGGACCCAGTATCAGCGCGAGTTGCGCCAGGTTGTTTGCCGACCAGGGGATGAAGGTGGCGATTGCCGCGAGGAATCCGGATAAACCGGCGTTGGTAGAGTTGTCCGAATCACACGGGGTGAGCCGTTTTGCCTGCGATGCCAGTGATCCGTCGTCTGTCGCAAAGCTTTTCACAGACGTAGTGGACGACTTAGGCAGTCCGACTCTTGTGGTCCATAACATCGACGGCAGGTTCCAGGGGATTTTTCGTAATCCCATTGCCGAAGTGGACCCCGAGATGGCGATGACGGTGCTGCGTAATTCAGCCTTCAGCGCATTGCTGGTGGGCCAGCAGGCGGCCAGTCACATGCTGCAAAATGAACCGGGTGCTAACGGCGGTAAGGGCACGGTGATATTCACCAACGCCAGTGGCGCTTTGAAGGGTTACGCACAAAGTGGCGCCTTTGCCATGGCTTGTCACGCTAAATCCGGCCTGGCCCAGAGTATGGCCCGCGAGCTTATGCCGCAGGGTATACACGTCGCCAATGTGCCAATTGATGGCGCAGTCGGTTGGAGAAGGGAAGACGGGAAACGGGCGCATTGGCTGGCCGGTGAAAATGTCGAAGACAATACCCTCGATCCCGACCATATCGCCCAGACCTATCTGCAGTTGCATCGCCAGCATCGCTCAACCTGGGCGGTAGAAGTGGTGTTACGACCCTGGCTGGAAACCTGGTAATTGGCAGGCTGCGTTAGACATTGAGCGCGGTATCGATAGCGTGTTGCATGTCTGTCAGGCAGTCCGCGAGTATGGGCTCAGCTTTGGCCGTGGCCCAGTATTGGCTGATAGTGGCGTGACCGGAGAAAGGATCGTCGCCACCGAATGCTGGTACGAATACCTCGCAGAATTTGAGGATGGGCACCAGCGCCAGGTCGGCCAGGGTAATTGAGCCGCCAGCGGCCAGGGGGTCCGGACTCAGCATCGTATCTAGCCGGTCGAGCCCACCAGCCACCGCCTCCAGGGTTGCGGCGACCAGGCCCGCATCACGGTTGCTGGGGTCGAGCTGGGAAAATATCGGTAGCATGGCATCCATCACGTAAGTATCGGCGATGCGGATAACCATGTTCATCTGCGCGCGCTCCCAGGGATCGCTCGGTCGCAGTGACGGCTCGGGATAAATATCCTCGAGGAATTCCGCAATGACCGCAGATTCAGGTAACACCTCGCCGCCATAGACCAGCGCCGGAATCTTGCCCAAGGGGTTGATTTCCCGAAAGTCATCCGAGCCGAGGCCACCGGGTGGCTCTTGCACGGGTATGGGCAGCTTTTTCAGCGCGACCTGCATGATGACGCGCTGGGAATAGGGCGAAATAACCCCAGCGTAGAGAATGTTTTCACTCATTGTTGTGACTCCAGGTGGCGTTGGACGGCACGCGCGTATACCTCGGTGTCGCCGACGGTGGCGGTGATCGTGAGTTTTACGGACTTTATCAGCCAGTTGTTGCCAGACTTCACCAGGCCCGTGGTGTAGTAACCGTAAATATCGGAACGGGCGGTCTCGTTGCCTTCGATCAGAAAATGTGCCGCCTGCATTTGCGAGACGCAAACTGCGCTGTCTTCATCAAACGTGTGGACATGGTTGGTGCTGAGGTGTTGTGTTCCGTCAAAGCCCGATAGTCCCTCGGTGACTCGTGCAACCCATTCATCCGCGGGCATACTCAGGTCCAGTGATGGATCGAAATCGCTGTAATCCAGGTGCACCACGGGCGTCATTAATGCTCTCAGTAACACCCAGTCTCGCCGGTCCAGTGCGGTGGCATAGCCAATGACGGCATCGCTGATTAATGCCCTGTCTTCCAATCTTAAATCGTGCACTGCGAAAGTTCCGTGTTGGTTAAGAGAACGTAACTATAGATGACACAGCGTATTACGAAGGCCTAGCTGTGTCCCGGCTTGGGTAATTGCAGGGGTACCAGTAGCGCTGCGGCAATCACCACGATGCCGCCAAACAAGACCAACCCGGTGCTGTAGCTGCCGGTGCTGTCGTACAGTCGGCCAACCACGGCATAAGCCGGCATGATGCTCAGGGTGATCAGCGGCGACATGGCGCCCATGGCGCGGCCGAAACTATCAATGCCAAATACCTTCGCAACCATGGCATTCCACACCGGCAACAACCCGCCTGTGGTTAAGCCAAAGCAAACGGAGGCGAGCAGAAGCACCCAGTAAGGCGGTTCCAGCAGTAGGAGGCCAAAAGCCGCGATCAACAAAGCGTGCGCAGACCACAAGCCAAACTTCAGGTTGACCCGGTCGGCCGCGGTACCAAACACCAGCTTCCCAACCAGCCCCGCCAGCGACAACACGGCAATCATGGTGGATATCGCGGCCTCACCCACACCCAGCCTGGCGGCGTAGGGCGACAGGTTAGCCAGCATGGGGGCAAAGGCCGCGAAGACCATCCCCATACTCAATCCGATCAGCCAAAAAGCGCGCATGCGAATAATTTGTGACATGCCAAGCGCTGCGGTCGCTGGCGTTGAGCCGGTGCCAGAGCTTGTCTCCGGGAGGGGAGTGTCATCCGGGTGCATTCCCAGGTCCTGGGGCCGATTGCGAATCAATACCCAGATTAAGGGTGTGATGACCACGAGCGTGAGCACCGCCAGGTTTAACAGCGCGCCTCGCCAGCCGGATGTTTCAACCCACCAGGTCAACAGGGCGGGTACCACCACGCCGCCCACCGACGTACCCATAGACGCTATGCCCAGCGCCTTGCCGCGATTCACGGTAAACCAGCGTGATACAGCTGCACTACCGGTCATCGAACTCATGGTGCCCAGCGACAAGGCCATCGTCAGCCCAAAGCCCAGGTTGAATGTCAGGATCGAATTGGCGAGTGATACGCCGTACAAGCCGACAGCGGTGATCACGCCGCCCAGTGCCATCAAGTGCCGCACGGAATATCGGTCGATCATGACGCCGATCAGGGGACTGAATATCAAGCCGCCCAGCGTCCCGAGAGTCAGGCTGTACATCACCTGCTCCAGGCTCGCGTCAAACTCAGCTCGAATGGGGTTTACCAGAATCGTAAACGCGTAGGTGAAAAAACCGTTTGCCAGCAGCATGCCGACAAAAGCACCCGCTACGACCCGCCATCCAAAGAACATAGGGGTGCATCCATGATTATTTTGATTCATTATGTTCGGTGCGCTGGCACGCGTCCATTCAAAAATTTTACCGAGGCGACGGCCCCGGCTGGCAGGGTCCACCGTATGGCAAAGGCCACACAAGCACAGTCCCAGCAGCAGATGACGTTGATCATCGAGGGCGCTGGTTGTGCGAGCTGCGTTGCCAGTATCGAGCAGGCCCTCGACGCAGTGCCCGGCGTTGCCCATGCCGAAATGAACTTTGCCGATCGCACCGTGTTGGTGGCCGGAGAGGCGTCGGGCGACGCATTGGTCACCGCCGTCGAAAAGGCGGGTTATGGTGCCACCGTGATGACGGGTAACGGCACGTCGGAGAGTCTCGCCGAAAAAGACGCGGCTGACCTGGAGGCCTACCGCCGGCTTATGCTGTCCATGGCCGTTGCCCTGGGTGTCGGTGTGCCCCTGATGGTGTACGGGCTGTTGGGCGGCGAGATGACGGTCAAGGACAACGTCGATCGCGTGGCCTGGCTGGTCGTCGGGGCGATCACCCTGGCGGTGATGTGGTTTTCCGGAAAGCATTTTTATACCGGCGCTATCCAGTCCTTCAAAAATCACTCAGCCAATATGGATACCCTGATCGCTCTGGGTACTGGCACTGCCTGGCTCTACTCCATGATTGTTGTGCTATTTCCAACTTTCTTGCCTGAAGCAACCCGACATGTGTACTTCGAGGCCACCGCGATGATTCTCGGCCTGATCAATCTTGGTCTCGCCCTGGAGTTGAAGGCCCGTGGCAGAACGTCGGAAGCCATAAAACGGTTAATCGGTTTGCAGCCGCGCACTGCCCGTGTGGTGAGGGACGGCGCCGAAGCCGATATAGCGATAGAGCAACTGTTGCTGGATGACCTGGTGCGGGTCAGACCCGGGGAGAAGATTCCCGTGGACGGGATTGTGGTAGAAGGCCAGACCGCGGTGGACGAATCGATGCTGACCGGGGAGGCGATGCCCATTCAAAAGCTGGCGGGCGATGAGATCGTCGGTGGCACCATCAACAAGACCGGTTCGGTACTTTTTCGGGCCACCCGGGTAGGTAAAGACACTGCCCTTGCCAGGATAGTGGGTATGGTCAGGCGGGCCCAGAACTCCAAGCCGCCTATAGGACGCCTGGTGGATACCATAGCCGCCTACTTTGTTCCCTCGGTGATGATCATCGCGGTGTTGAGCGCGCTGGCATGGCTCAATTTTGGCCCGGAACCCGCGTTGGCGTTCGCGGTCGTTTCAGCTACCACCGTGCTCATTATTGCCTGCCCCTGTGCTCTGGGACTGGCGACCCCGATGTCGGTGATGGTCGGCGTCGGCAAGGCGGCGGAGGCTGGTGTACTCATTCGCAACGGCGAGGCGCTGCAAACAGCGTCGAAACTCAGCGCTATGATTCTCGACAAGACCGGCACCATAACACTGGGGTCACCACGGGTTACCGATGTCATCTTGACCGCAGATCTTCCCGAAACCGAAGTGCTGCGACTTGCCGCAGCTATTGAATCCGGCTCTGAGCATCCATTGGCCTTGGCCATCATTCATTCGGCAA
Organism: uncultured Alteromonadaceae bacterium; assembly: GCA_964590005.1. GTDB lineage: Bacteria > Pseudomonadota > Gammaproteobacteria > Pseudomonadales > Halieaceae > CALJFL01. Next base: position 4,974 of record CAZPVJ010000147.1, read on the forward strand.
AAGAAGCGGGTCAGGCTATTGGCAAAGTGGCATCATTTTCTGCCATTACAGGACGCGGTATCGAGGGCGTTGTTGATGAGCGGTGCTTGGCTCTGGGTAATGAGCGCTTGATGCGCGAGCGAGAGGTAAACTGTAGCGCCCACCTGGGTAGCGCCAATGAACTGGCGATGCAGGCTAAGACGCCCCTGTTTTTTGCGGTGGATGGAAAATTGGTGGCGTTGATAGCGATCGCCGATCCCGTGAAGGAAGACTCCGGTGCCGCTATTGCCAGGCTGCAGCGAGAAGGCATCAGGGTGGTCATGCTTACCGGCGACAATCAGGCCACGGCAGAGGCTGTCGCGCGCAAGCTGGGTATCGAGGAGGTGTTCTCTGAGGTATTACCCCAGGATAAAGCCAACAAGGTTTTAGAACTACAGAAGCAGGGTGAGTTGGTGGGTATGACCGGCGATGGTATTAATGATGCGCCGGCGCTGGCTACGGCAGATGTCGGCTTTGCAATCGGTACGGGTACTGACGTCGCCATAGAGAGTGCTGATGTCACCTTGATGCGCGGTTCGCTGCATGGCTTAGCGGACGCCATTTCGATCAGCCGGGCGACGCTGGCGAATATCAAGCAGAATCTGTTTGGTGCCTTTATCTACAATGTAGCGGGGATTCCGGTCGCCGCTGGCATTCTCTACCCCGTTTTCGGGTTGCTGCTCAGCCCCGTGATTGCCGGCGCCGCGATGGCTTTTTCGTCATTGACGGTGGTTAGTAACGCTAACCGGCTGCGTCTTTTCAAGACACAAGCCGAGCAGGTCTAGGCAATGTTCTGGGTCAATATAGCCGGATTTGCCCTGATCGGACTCATCGTTTGGTGGTTCTGGTTACACGACTAAATAAGGAGTTACAGCATGCCAACGTTCATAGCTCACAGGACGCGAAGGGCCGTTCTGGCCGCACTGCTGCTGATACCCGGCAGCGTGCTTGCGGCGGCGCCCGAAGATCCCACAAACGGGCAGGTCTACCAAGGGGGCGGGCCGGCCCAGGTGTGGGCAGCCAGCACGGGTGAGTGGCTCTCGCCAGAAGCGTTCTGGGAGAGCTACGTTGCGGGAGCTGAGGGTAAATACTGGGGGCGCGGAGCTGAGTACCCACCCTACAACGACGTTGACGAGCACGATACCCTCATCATAGAGGTAGAGGGCGGCCCCTGCCTTATGTACTTTTTCCACAACCGGTGGCGCCGCGCCCAGGACGTCAGGCGCTGGGACCCCGTCTTCAACGACCTGCTCGGCTGCCCCAACGTCTTCAGGTAACACCGACGCAGCGAGCGGTGCTAACCGTTAGATAGTGCGGTATTGCCCTGCGCATCCTCAGCGCAAATACGCTGGTAGATTTCTTCGCGGTGAACAGATATGTCACGGGGCGCGTCGATTCCGATGCGTACCTGGCCATTGTGAGATCGCAGGACGGTTATGACGACGTCGTCTCCGATGCGAATTTCTTCGCCCTGCTTGCGGGTAAGTATCAACATATATCACTCCTTCGATAATCCATTGGTTGGCGGTCATGACCGCAGGCTTGCCCGGCTAGCGCGCAGATAGCGGTAAAGCACCAGCGTGTTTTGCTGGTGGCCGCTAAACAGACAGCAAGTTCTGTTCCCAAGCCGAAGGCCCTACTTACGGGCTTTTTCAACGTGAACTGAAAGCTGATTGCAGCCTGCATTGCAAATTGCATATGATCCTGCAACTACCCGATGCGCCAGGAGTATGTGCGAAGCTCGGCGGGCGACTTGCCTTTATTGCCTTGAGCGTAAATACTTGTCGCCCGCTAGCAGAAACAGCTCCTACCCAATAAAAAGCGAAACCTCAAAATGCATAAAATCATTCTGTCGACAGTGCTATTTGCCGCGTCCACTGGCGTGATGGCCCAGAAACAGCTGCTGTGGGGAGATACGCATCTCCATACCACCTACTCCTCTGACGCGTACACCAACAACAACCTGACCGCAGAGCCCGATGTGGCCTTTCGCTACGCGCGTGGTGAGCCGGTTGTTCACCCGTTCCACCAGGCCAGGGTGCAGATCGGTACGCCGTTGGATTTTTTGGTGGTATCCGATCATGCCGAGTTTTTAGGCCAGATCAGGAACATCCACCGCAATGGTGTAGACACCTCCGACCTGGGCGTCTTTGACAGCGCAAAGGCGTGGTTTGCCGGGGCGGTACTCAAGCGCGCTATCGACAGCGGAGACGGCTTGTCACTGTTTACCAGCATTCTTCCCGACCCCGATCTCTCGCCTGCACAGGATGCAGAAAACACCATCCTCGATAGTGACCTGAACATGCTGCCCATGCCGGCACAGGTCGAGATAGATACCTGGCGCACCATCACCGATACTGCCGAGGCTTACAACGAGCCAGGTACCTTTACCGCATTGATCGGTTGGGAGTGGAGTTCAATCCCTGCGGGCGCCAACCTGCATAGAATTGTGATTACCGATAGCGACGCGGCCACTGCCCAGCAGTACGACCCCTTTGGCCTGGACGATAGCCCTTACCCGGAGGATCTCTGGGCCTGGCTTGAGGAAACCAGTAACAGTACCGGCGCACGCTTTACCGCAATTCCCCACAACTCGAATATCTCCAAGGGCTACATGTTCTCCCGACAGTCACTGCGCGGCGCGGAGTTTGATGCCGACTATGTGGCGATGCGAGCCAAGTGGGAGAGGGTGGCTGAGATTACACAGATTAAAGGTGACTCTGAAACACACCCGGATCTCTCACCGGATGATGAATTCGCCGATTTCGAAACCTACCCCTACTATATTCAGCGCCGGTATACCGATTACAAAGTGAGCCCCGGTGACTATGTGCGCTCCGCGCTCAAGGTAGGTCTGGAAATGGAGCAGACCGTTGGCCAGAACCCCTATGCCTTTGGCGTGATCGGCTCGACCGATTCACACACCTCCCTGCCATCTGCGGAGGAGGACAACTTTCACGGCAAACTGGCAACCGACTCCATCCCCGCCAACAAATTTGCCAGTCGCTGGGATGGTGACCGCGGCACCAATGGCTGGGCGATGTCCGCCTCTGGCCTGGCCGCCGTCTGGGCGGAAGAGAACACGCGCGAGGCGATTCTCGATGCCATTGAGCGCCGGGAAGTGTACGCAACCTCGGGCCCCAGGATAGGTATGCAATTTTTTGCAGGCCCCGGGTTTTCCGCCGAAGATCTCCAGCGCGCCGACCTGTACGCCCATGCAACCGCCTCAGGCGTGCCCATGGGCGGTGAGCTCGCGGCCAGCGAATCCTCTCCCACGTTCCTCGTGGTCGCTTCGCGAGACCCCAAGGGCGCCAACCTGGAACGCGTGCAAATCGTCAAGGGTTGGGTGGACAGTGAGGGTAAATCCCAGGAAAAAGTCTTCGACATCGCCTGGTCCGGTGAGCGCGTACCTGATGCCAACGGCAAGCTGCCAGCGGTGGGGAACACGGTTAACCTGAAGACCGGCAAGGCCGACAACAGTATCGGCGCATCGCAGTTATCTGCGGCCTGGAGCGACCCGGAATTCGACCCCGCCCAGAGTGCTTTTTACTATGTCCGCGTTATCCAGATACCCACGGCGCGACACTCACTGATGGACGCCGTGGCGCTCGGTATGGAACACGCCGAGGATCAGCCCGATACGATCCAGGAGCGTGCTTACACCTCTTCCATCTGGTATCGCCCCTAAGACTCACCAACAACCGATTCTGGTACGCGCTCTTTGGGGCGCGGCCTGAGTAACCTGTTATTGAAATAAGGACCCCAGCAATATGAAAACCCGAATTACCGAACTCCTTGGCATTGAAACTCCCATCGTCTGCGGCGGCATGATGCGCGTCGGTACCGCAGAGCTGGCCGCGGCGGCCTCCAATGCCGGCGCCCTGGGGGTGATGACTGCCCTCACGCAACCCACCCCCGAGGGTTTAAGGGCTGAAATAGAAAAGTGCCGATCGCTGACTGATAAGCCCTTCGGCGTCAACCTGACCGTGGGCGTGGTCGCCACCGAGATCAACTACGACGACTACGTCGACGTGATCCTGGAAAGCGGCGTCAAAATCGTAGAGACCGCCGGTCGCAGCCCGGAGCCATTCATGGAGCGGTTCAAGGCCAACGACATCAAGGTGATTCACAAGTGCGTGGCAGTGCGCCACGCCCTGAAGGCGGAGCGGATTGGCGTCGACGTGGTGAGCATCGATGGATTCGAATGTGCGGGTCATCCCGGTGAGCAGGACGTCGGTGGCCTGATCCTGTTCCCCGCTGCGACCCAGGCCCTCAAGATACCGGTACTTGCCTCCGGCGGTATTGCGGATGGCCGCGGTCTGGCCGCCGCGCTTGCCCTTGGCTGCGAGGGCATCAATATGGGTACCCGCTTCCTGGTCACCCAGGAGGCACCGATCCACGAGGGTATCAAGCAGAAAGTCGTGGAGATGGACGAGAACCAGACCCAGCTTATTTTCCGCAGTTACCGCAACACCGCGCGGGTTTACAAGAACGGTATCGCCGAGACGGTATCGGAAATGGAGGCCGGTGGTGCCGAATTCGGACAGGTG
>CAZPVJ010000148.1:0-22567 GCA_964590005.1 uncultured Alteromonadaceae bacterium
CTTCGACGCATTCTTCAAGTCCATGGCAGTGGTTCTTGTATTCGGCCTCTCTTTCGCCACACTGCTGACGCTCATCATCGTCCCTGTTCTTTACGCGATTTTCTTCAGGATTGGCCCGGACGAGGTGGGAAATGCATAGCTATTACCGATCGTTGCTCGCCTTGATGCGCGGTTTCCCTAGTTTCGTCGATCAATTCCAGCACAACCTGTGCCGCACGAGGAGTCGAACGTGAAAGTACCAAGCACTTATACGGCCAATGCTGCGACGATTGCTCTTTTGTGGCTTTGCCTGGCACCTAGCGCAGCCGCAATCGAACCGGTTCCCGAGCAACGCGGATGGAGCGGTTTCTGGCTGTTGGGCGGTGGATATACGTCTGTGAAAAGCAATACGGTGGTAGGTAACGACATTATCGATGTTGGTGAAGATACTATTTCCTCGGTAACTCGAAGCCCCCGGTCGGACGACACGGTACATCCCGTACTTGGGCTGGAACTGAAATACACGCTCAATAATCGCAATCAGCTCTTCCTGGGCTCCTCACTGGAAGACCGGCTGACAATGGACTTCGCCAACCAACTAGGGTGGCGCAAGCAGACCAATTCTTTAGGTTCATTTCAGGTCGGCTACCTGGTGAGTGCTCCGGCACCCGAGATTTGGGAGGACCCCTACCTCGTCGGCACACCTAGAAAAGAAGCAGACCGTGAGACGACGGGTCTTCGCTTCGAGTGGGATAACGTGCTGGGCAGCTCATTCGGATTCCTCGTTCAAACGAGGGATATTGATGTCGACGATGAGCGCAGCGGCACAGACCCCGCCCTCGACTGTGATCTTGGTTGTCAGCAGCTGCTGGACAGGAATGGTGACCAGAACGTGGTCCGGGCGTGGTATCGATTTGTTCTGTCGCCAAACCACATTCTTGAGCCACAAGTCAGATTCCGCGACGAAGATCGTGATGGCGGTGCACTATCCCGTGATGCCTGGGCTGCGCAGCTTTCCTACACCTACCTCAACGGCCCCTGGGTATTCGTCAGTAACGTACTTTATGGTCAGTCAGAGTACGACAAGCCAAACCCGCTGTACGGGAAGAGGCAGGATGCCGATACATTTGCTGTAGATGCAACCGTGCTGTACACGCTGCCCACGGCCAGCGGTCGTTGGCAGGCCAGTGGCAGCATATTCATTGGCGAATCCGACTCGGATATCAAGTTTCACGATAACGAGCTCACGCAGGCAGCCTTCGGGATTATCTATAACTTTGGCGGAGCGCCACCCTGATCAAGATGCCTAGCGGGATCTCGAAGGTAGTTGTGCTGACCTACCTTGCTACGCATTACACGAGCTCAGCCCCGGCGAATGCTGGCACGATGGACGAATGTCTGCTCGACCAGCTGAAATCGGCTGACGCTAGTACAACCGTGGGTATGCTGATCAAATCGTGTGAAAGTGTTGTCTCTATTGCGGTGCCAAAAGAGTCATCAGAATCGGAGCAGCGGCAACAAAGCGTTGTTGCTATCCGTCGTGACGCGGACGCCTACGCTCGATCTGGCAGGTTCCTGGTTTCTACACATCGACCTAACTACATCATTGCAACCCACAACGATAAGCCCAATGTAGACCCTTTCGATATACCTGAGGGCTCGTTTGACCAGGAGGAAATGAAGTTCCAGGTTAGCTTCAAGATGCCAGTCGCAACTGAGCTGTTTGGCGGGGACACTGACTTGATGTTCGGGTACACCGCCGTTTCGTGGTGGCAACTTTTCAATGAAGATGCTGACAATCCCTTTAGGGAAACAAACTACGAACCGGAACTTTACTTTCAGAGCCATACCGACACCGAGATACTGGGACTGGATTTTATTAACTGGGAAATTGGTGTTAATCATCAGTCGAATGGACAGTCAGGAGACCTGTCCCGAGGCTGGGATAGGGCCATTGCAAGCACCACGGCTGAGCTAAGCGACGACATTGTCCTGGGTGTTCGCGCATGGCACGTGCTTGATCGCCAGGATCGCAACAGGAACCTCACCGATTACATGGGCTATGGGGACCTGGGCCTTGGCTGGGTGCCGAATAAACATACGTTTACGTTTTTCTATCGGCCGGCTGCCGAAGGAGACGCGGTGCAGCTTACATGGAGCTACCCCATTACGAGGTATCTACGGCTTTATGCCCAGTACTGGAATGGCTACGGCGAAAGCCTTATAGACTATAGCGTTCGCAGCAAGCGATTAGGAATCGGTCTGGCTCTGGGTGATGTCATCTCACGTGACTAGAAAGCCGCGCGTAAATAGTGCCAGCCCGACTAGCGGATAATCCGTCTTCATTCGTCACATGAGTAAGGTATTTAAGTGAGACGATGTCATGTGCGCAGAGAAAAGCCATATTACGCGGGCAAACCAAACGAGTAGTAGGAATACGGCGTTAGGTATCTCCCGATTCCATGCGATGGTTCTTATTGTTTGCATAGCGCCGCTAATCCTTAGCGCCCCTGTCCATGCACAGCGCGCCGGTCAATCGGCCACCATTCGCGCAGGTGAAGTAACAAGCATAAGAACCGTAGATCTGCGAGACGGAAATGCCGTGGGTGGTGCCCTGGTAGGTGGTGCGTTTGGTGCAGCCTTGTCCGGGACTAGCAGTAGTTCAAGAAGTCGTAACAGAAACGCTGCGCTTGGTGCTCTTCTTGGTGGCGCTGCAGCCTCAAGTCAGACGCGACAGGGCCGAATTTACACTGTGAGTACAAGCGACGGCACGATGATTCAGGTGGCAACCGAGCAAACCGAGATGCGAATAGGTGACTGCGTATTTGTTGAGCAATCCGGGGGAGGAACAAACATACGTAGGGCGCCTGCTACCGCATGTGAACCGGAATCACGAGCTGTTTTGGCAGACGAGGACGTCAACACGGAAATGCAGCGAGATGCTTCGATTTGTTTTTCTGCGAGGCAGGAGCTCGCGGATGCCGAGGATGACGCTTCCTTTGACCGCGCTGCCAGAAAAGTAAAGCTGCTTTGCTACGATTGATGGTTATTCAGAGGAATTTTTAAACGTGACCCCCTCATCTGAAAACAACGGCGGCGTGATAGAGAAACTTTTCACCCGCTTCAAGCACTTCAGTATTGTCGCAGTGATCGCATCGATCATGGGGTCGCTGCTGATGTTCATCATCGGTTCGGTAAAGGTCGTTCGAGCCTATGATGCGTACTTCCTCATGGAAATGGCTGGCGGTATTACGTTAAAGAGTAAGGCTGGCTTTGCCATCGCTTACCTTATGCAAGCCATTGATGCCTTCTTAATCGCACTTGTCCTCATGATTTTTGGTTACGGCATCTTTATCCTGTTCGTTGCGGACGAGAAAGCGCGCGAGAGAGGTCAGTCGGGCGGCTTCAAGATCAGTAGCATCTCTGAATTGAAGAGAATCATCGCCGAGATGATTGTAATTATTCTGATGGTAAAGTTTCTGGAGATTGTACTAACCAATGCTACGGGCTTTACCTGGCAGATGCTGGTGCTACCTGTGTCGGTTCTTTTGCTGGCGGGGGCTGTACGGGTCCTGAAGATGGAATCCTGATGCAAGGCTGAGTAAGCCTGGCGTCAGCATGTCGCTAGCGGACTGAAGTTGCGTAGATGGCCAGAATTAAGGTTGTAGAAGCGTACACCGGGTTACCCACGTTTTTTTGGACCTGCCCGAGAAAGGAGATTTCAAAATGAGCTCAGACCGATTTGTAAAGAGCCTGGCAATAATCGCTGCTTTTACGGTGCTGGCTCTAATTCTGTACCTCGGCACTGCAATACGATCATTGGAGACGCTGGAAGAGCGTCTGGCTTACCGAGAGCCCGGTCTGCTAAAGGCATCCAGCGACACTGTGGAACGTGGTGTACAGCGAGTTACCTATGTTCCCGTCTATTCACATATCTATGCTTCCGGCGGTAAACCATTTCTACTGGAAGCTACGATATCCGTACGAAATCTTGATCCCGATTCGGCTATCACCGTCGACTCCATCGATTACTACGACACAGATGGCAGACTAATTAAACGTTATCTGGATGCCCCCCGATCTTTGCCTGCCATGGCGTCCGCCAGTTATCTCGTGGGCAAGGTAGACACGAGAGGAGGGGTCGGTGCGAACTTTCTGGTGCATTGGAGCTCAGGAAAGGCAAATGCAAACTTGTTTGCAGAGGCGATCATGATCGGTTCTGGGGATGGCAAACAGATATCGTTTACCAGTCGGGGGCTGGACCTCGGCGAACCCCTCCATTAGTTTGCCGATTACTTATCTCGAAACGCGGCCTGGACTTCTACCAAAAGCCGGAAAATTGGCGTGGGGTAGGAACTAATGACTTGAGCTTTAGACCCTGCCTGGAAACGAAAGTTGATATATACCGGAGCACGGATTGAGGTATACGAATAGCGCTGAGGTCAGCGCTTCTTTGCTGTTAGTGACAGTGGCCCCACCTAGGCGGCCCCACCTAGGCGGCGCCACCTAGGCGGCCCCATCAAACCAGTCGTTGAAACCATGGGAGACCGAGGGGCCGATATGCATCTGCTCCAGGACGCCATGGCCAACCTTGTCGCCGCAGCTTGCCACGACAATCTGCTGAATGTGGATGTTTTCCAGCGCGAGCGGATTGAGGTCGCTGTCCTTCCAACTCTCGCCGCCAATGGCCAACTCCCCATGCCACTTGCCATGGCCCCACTCCGGATGCTGGTAGCCCAGACCTTTCATCCTGTGCACGATAATCGGCTTAACCGTGATTTCCATGCTTTCGCCGGAACGGTCATTCATGGTGATCACGGCCGCACTGGCCCGCCGGGTACCTGGGATATTGGTAATCTGGTGCTCCACCCGGCCCTGCCAGCTCCGCGCATTGGGGTCATTGGTTCCCGGAATCGCCTCCATCTTGTCGTAGTGAGGCAGGAAACCCTGATCGGTATGCCATTGGTGGCCGGTTTCATCTTCAAACCAACCGGCCAGGCTGCACTGGTCATCCCAGACTATGGGCAACCAATTGAAGTGCACAGCCTGGAACTCAGATAACGGGGCGCCGCCCGTATAAGCGTCGCCGACCGGACGCAAACCCCAGGAGCGGTCTTTCAAGCCCAGCGTATTTCGTCCATCAACCTTCAGTTCTTTGCCATCGTAGCGAATCCAGCCCTCCCAGCGGCCAAACTGATCGAGCCTGGTGGCATCCATAACGACATGCCGGGAGTTGCGCAGGGTTTGTCTGCCCTCCTCTATGCAAGCGGTCGTTGGGGTGAACACCAGGTCAGCCTCTATACCGGTTTCATTGGCTGCAAGCACAATGCGATGGCGACCCATGGGTTCAAGAATACTGAGTGTGAATGGGCCGCAGCTGGTATCGGTGGGTTCATCGGGAGCACGCCGGGAACCATGAAATGCATACTGGTGACCGTCGATAGCGAGACTCAGGCTGCAGTCCAGTATCCCCAGGTTCGGGTAACGACACAGGCCGATACCGAAATAAAACGCGCCATCTATCGCGTGGGCGTTATACCAATAGCGATCGTAAGTGTTGCGATCGCTGGTAGCAGTGTGAACGACCGGCTCAGCGGTCTGGTGAATCGGATAATCGTCAAACTTGGAAAGCATGCGGGTGTACTCCTGGGATCAGGCGACCTAGCATGCAGTACCGATCGCCGGGCAACAACTCAGCCCTCGCAAACAGCGCGAGCACGTATAGTTAATCAAACCCGACCTTGCAGCTAATAGCGCAGGAGGTCAGGGAGCTGGTGTATATCGCTCGGGACGGGAAAACTTGATTGGTCGGCCAGCAATAGGGGCATTACTGGAGACTAATCCGTTAATCGCCGCGGCCAGTTCCGGGGGCCACTTACTGCCCACCCGTTGCCCCAGCGCTACCAGCCCTTCTTGAGGGAGGGGGTCGGCAACCCGCAATCGCAGACCGCCCACGCTATTGCGCTCAACAGCCGTTAACTGCCTGAGGCTCAGGGCTGAGGTGCCCAGCATATCGCGAAACTGTGCATACGCCATCACCATCAGCATAAATTTCTGCTGCGGCGCCTGCACCAGCATGTAATGCAAGCTCACCGTCTGCTCGCCGCTGTTATCGTCATAGCGAAGGACTTCCGCTGGCCAGTTACCCACCCTCAGCGACCGGCGCTCGGCAGGGTCAATGCCCGCCTCTTCGCGCATCTTTTGCGCCATGGCTTCTATGATCTCACTGATTGAGCCGGGCTCGTCGCTGCCGCCCAGGGCCAGATAAGCACGACCCTCGGGTTCCGCTGCCGCCACGAACCGCGGGGTGTTTATAGTTTCCCACTTATCAGGGAAGGAAATGGTGAAATCGAGGTCGGCGTTACGGTAGCTCTGCCCCACAAAAATGCCCTGCTGCGGGTTGTACTGCCCCACCCACATGCCGTCGAGATACTGGTAGAGCTGCCGCTGGTTGGCAATGGGCGTACCCGGATTCACCGAAATTGACTCGGCCTCGCTACTGATATCCGCCACCCGGGTCGGTGTCGTTGGGTGACTGTCAAAAAAACTGGCCTTGTGTTTCTCCCCGGTCAGCGCTTCCACAGTGCGCTCTATACCATTGAGCGCATCGGCCAGGGCCAAGGGGTTATAACCCGCTGCCGCCGCCAGGCGCATACCGTAGGCGTCCGCCTCGCTCTCCTGACCCCGGCTGTAACTGGCCAGGTATACCTGCCCCGCCGCTTCAATCGGCGCATTGATCAAATTACCCAGGTTCTGGCTGACCACACCCACCGCCCGGCCCGGCAGCGTGAACAGTCCGGCTCCCACACTGCGACCTATCTGTCGCGCATGATGGCGCTGGGTGACGTGGCTGATTTCATGAGCGAGAACCCCGGCAAGCTCTGCTTCATCGTTCATCTGGGACAACAGGCCACGTGAAACATAGATATACCCTCCGGGAGAGGCAAAGGCATTAGGTTCAAACTGGTCCACAACGGCAAATCGAAAAGTGTATGGGGTGGGCCCCAGTGCCGCGACCAGGCGCTCGCCGACACGCTGCACATAGGATTCGAGAGCGGGGTCACCGTACAAGCCGATCTGATCCCGGACTTGCACCGACATCTCGCTGCCGAGCTCCTCCTCCAGTTCGGGGGTTATCACCGTCGTGGCGCAGCCCGATACCAGCAACAGTGACAGGTAAACCGCACCGGCCGCGCCGCGGCGGCGATCGGTCAGCAGGGCGGCGAAACGTCGAGAAAGTTTGACAAGCAGCATGGGATTGAAAACCCGGGTCAGGACAAAGAATGCCGCATTGTAGCGTAAGTCAGCCTTGATCAAAGCTCGTCTGCTATGGCCAACAGAAGATCGTGGCTGCGAGACTGCTCTGCTGCAGCCAGGCGCGACACCTTGCCACGGGCAATCAGGTGGGTCATACCCAGGGTCTCTGAATACTCGAGCAGCTTGTCACGAACCGCCATGCGATCGCCCAGAACCGCCCAGTCCTCTAACGCCCCTGCTTTCTCTAGAAGCTGAGGCGGTATCGTGGCTTGCAAAGCCTGCCCCACGTCTTTCACAAGACGCTGCGAGTCAGAAATGAACACGCTGCGCATTACCGGCACGGTTTCTACGATTGGCAATGCCTGTTCGTCCATGGCGGTTCGATAGATCGCATAGTTGTCCTCCAGTACGGAGAGCGATTCAAGCGGTGATGCGAGGTAAGGCAAACCCAGCCGCCCCGCCTGCCGTAATGCCAGCGGCCCAAAAGCGGCCAGCCAGATCGGCGGGTGCGGCTTTTGCAGCGGTAACGGCGACAGGGTGACCGTTCCCTCCGCCTCCGGGAGCAGGGGTTTCCCGCTCAGAGCCGCCAACATCGCCTCCAGGTTCTTTTGAAACAGTTGCCGCTTATCGGCGACGGGGACGTCAAAGGCATTGAACAAGTCCGACCCCATCCCCCTGCCGACACCCAGGATAACCCGTCCACCGGACAACTGGTCCAACACCGCCACCTCCTCTGCCGCCAGGATCGGGTTGCGGATAGGCAAAAGATAGGACGTGGTGGCGAGTCGAATCGTCTCGGTGCGGGCGGCCGCCGCGGCCAGGAGAGTCAGGGGTGCAGGGATGGCGCGGGAATCACCAAAGTGGTTTTCCGGCAGCCACAATGAATGGAAGCCGCGGGCTTCCGCCCAGGCTGCCTGTTCCGCAAGTGCCGCTGCACGCCAGCCCTCCCGCCCCGTCCAGGCGGTTACACCTACCTGCAAGGTCACCGGTTTAGCAATACCGTCTGGCTGTCGCTAGCACCGGGGCCCTAGAAGAAGCCAAGCGGGTTGACGTCGTAACTGACCAGCATGTTCTTGGTCTGCTGGTAGTGTTCCAGCGCTACCTTGTGGGTCTCGCGTCCTATGCCCGATTTCTTGTAGCCACCGAAAGCGGCATGTGCCGGGTAGGCGTGATAACAATTCATCCAGACGCGGCCGGCCTTGATGCCCCGCCCCATACGGAAGGCCCGGTTGGTGTCGCGGGTCCAGACCCCGGCACCCAGGCCGTACTCGGTAGCATTGGCGATAGCCAGTGCCTCGGCTTCATCCTTGAAACTGGTCACACCCAGTGTCGGGCCAAAGATCTCCTCCTGGAAGACGCGCATGTCATTCGTTCCCTGTAACAGCGTCGGCTCCACGTAGTAACCGCCGGCGATGTCGCTGCCCACAGTGGCCTGGTTACCCCCCATCAAGAACTGGGCACCGTCTTCCCGCGCCACATCCATATAGCTCATGATCTTGTCGAACTGCTCCTTGGATGCCTGGGCACCGACCATGGTGTCAGTATCAAATGGATTGCCCTGCTTTATGTTCTTGGCGCGGGCGGTGACCATGTCGATAAAGTCGCCGTAGATGCTCTCCTGCACGAGAGCCCGAGACGGACAAGTGCATACCTCGCCCTGGTTGAAGAAGCCCAGGAGCAGGCCCTCAACGCACTTGCTGACAAACTCGTCCTCCTGCTGGAGGACATCTTCAAAGTAAATGTTGGGCGATTTGCCACCCAGTTCCACCGTCGAGGGAATCAGCGTCTTGGCCGCATTGGCCAGAATCAGGTGACCGACAGCAGTAGAACCCGTAAAGGCTATCTTGGCAATCCGGTCGGAGCTGGCCAGGGCCTGGCCAATCTCTTCGCCATAGCCATTCAAGACATTGACCACACCGGGTGGCAGCAAATCGCCTATGATCTCCAGCAGCACGAGAATAGAGGTCGGCGTTTGCTCAGCGGGCTTGAGCACCACACAGTTACCGGCCGCCAGCGCGGGGCCCAGCTTCCAGCCCGCCATCAGTAATGGGAAGTTCCAGGGGATGATCTGCCCGACCACGCCCAGGGGCTCGTAAAAGTGGTAACTGACCGTGTTCGCGTCGATCTCACTGGCGCTGCCCTCCTGGGCGCGTATACAACCGGCAAAATAGCGAAAATGGTCCACCAGTAACGGGATGTCGGCGTTGAGGGTCTCGCGAATGGCCTTGCCGTTCTCCCAGGTCTCCACCCAGGCCAGTGTCTCGAGGTTTGCCTCTATCCGGTCGGCAATCTTGAGCAGAATGTTGGATCGCTCTGCGGCCGCCGTCTTGCCCCAGGAGTCGGCCGCGGCGTGAGCCGCATCCAAAGCCTTGTTGAGGTCCGCTGGCGTTGAGCGCGGCATTTCACAAAATGCGTCCCCCGTGACCGGCGAGACATTGTCGAAGTATTTACCCTCCAGTGGTGCCACCCACTCGCCACCAATGTAGTTGGCGTAACGGTCTTTAAAGGTATACAGCGCGCCCTCGCTGCCCGGCATTGCGTATTGCATGACCTGTCTCCTGCGATTGTGATAAACCTCACTCAATATAGACCAGGATTGAGCTGGTGGCTGCGCTAGCAACTACCCGGGCGCACGCAACAGAGCACAAAAGTATACATTTATATACTTTTGGGGTGGTACCCATTAAGCTAGGCCACTATCGTTAGCGTCTGGCTGGCAACTTGGCCGCAGCCGTATGCAGGAGAGAACAGATGAACCAGGCTCAGCAGGACTTGGCCCCTATTCAGGACATTTTTAACCCGCATTCGCCGGAGTACATGGTGGACCCCGTACCCGCCTGCCTGGAGCTCGCGCGACGTGGCCGACTGGTGTGGTACGAACCCTGGCAGGCGTGGATCATGACGCGTATGCCGGACATCATGGCGTGTTGGAAGGAAGAGTACCTGTCCTCAGATTTCTATGATTGGGAGTTTGCCCCGCCGCGGCCCCCCGAGGACGAATGGACCAATTTCGAGCGCGCCATGATCGGCCACAGCCTGCTGGCCGATCACGACCACCACCGCCTGGTACGGCGCGTGACCGCGCCGGCATTTTCCCGCAATGTTGTCGACAAGATACAGGCCCGCATCGAACCCGACGTAAAGCGACTGTTCGACGAACTGGGCACGCCTGACACCTTCGATTACATCGAGGAGATCGCCGCCCACATACCGTTTATCTCGATCACCAGAATGGTGGGTATTCCGGAAAAGTACTGGCCCGATATCCGCAAGGTGGTACTCACCTTCACAGAGACCTGGAATCCAACAATCTCCGATGAGCGTCGCGAGGCTGCCAGGCAAGACAGTAACCGCGCTATCGACATTATCCGCGAGGTGATCAGCGAGCGCCGGCAGGCACCCGAGCAGGACGACTTCCTGAGTACCCTGCTGAAGATTGAGCAGGAGAATCCGGATTTTGTCGAGGGCGATATCGTCACCCTGATTCTCGCCCTGATCGGCGCTGGTGCCGACACCACACTCGTGGCCCAGCAGTGGTCGGTCTACGGGCTGCTTAAGCACCCGGACCAGATAGCTACTGCGCTAGAGTCACCCGAGGCTTTCTCCAACGCGTTCAGTGAAATCTCCCGCTGGGGTGTCTCCTCCAAGATGGGTTTTGCCCGGTACGCACCGGCCGACATGGAAGTGCTGGGTCATCAGGTACGCAAGGGGCAGATGATACTGATGATGCCTCACCTGAAAGACTACGACCCGGAGTACTACGAGGACCCGGAGGTCTTTGACGTGACCCGCAAGTTCGACCCCGATGTGTTGTTTGGCTACGGACCGCGCTACTGTATCGGCGCCGCCCTGGCCAAGCGGCAGCTCTACCTGACACTGTCCGAGCTGTTTCAGCGCTTCCCCAATATTGAGTTGGCAGAGGAGCCAGAACGTGACGAAAACGATCACAACGCAGTGGTCTTTAAAAAGCTGCTTTTGAAAACCAACGCCAGCTGAGCCGCCGCAGCCCACTGTGAGAGCAATCCGCATCATCGACGGCAAGCCTTCGCTGGTGGAAGTGCCAAAGCCCAGCGGGGATGGGGTCATGGTGCAGGTAGCATCGTCGTCGATCTGTGGCTCAGACCTGCACTTGATTAGCCTGGGATGGGTTGAGGGGCAAATCCTCGGTCACGAATTCGCCGGTTATACCCCCGACGGTACCGCCGTCGCCGTGGAACCCCTGCTTGGCTGTAACCACTGTGATTTTTGTGATGAGGGACGCTACGCGCTGTGCCTTAACGGCACCAGCTACCTGGGTATCGATCAACAGGGCGGGATGGCCGAGTATGTCGAGGTACCCGAACACCTGCTTTGCGAGTTACCCAGCGGCCTGCCCATTGAGAGCGCCTGCCTGACCGAACCCATGGCGGTTGCCGTCAATGGTCTGGAGCGCGCCCGGGTACGCCCTTCTGATCGGATCCTGATTATTGGCGCTGGGGCTATTGGGCTGGCGACGGCCGCGGTATTGCACGCTCGTAAAATGCCCTTCGATATCAGTGCGCGGCACCCCTTCCAGCAATCCATCGCCGAGTCCCTGGGTGGAGACAACTCACCCACGGAAGGCTACGACGTGGTAATTGATGCCGTGGGTAACAGCGACTCCATCGCGGACGCGATTGAGCGCGTGCGCCCACGCGGGCGTATCGGCATGGTGGGGAGCTTCTGGAGGCCAGCCGAGCTCAATATCGGCTTCTGCGCCAAAGAAGTCGAAATGATCGCCGCGGCCGGCTACAAATGCCGCCGCCCTGAGCGCACCTTTGAAGAGGCCGCCGGAATTCTGCTGGCAAATCCGGGAATAGCCGACGCCTTGATCACCCACCGGTTCCCCCTCGACGGTGCCGCAGAAGCCTTTGAAACTGCCGCCGATCGCGCCAGCGGTGCGATCAAGGTACGTTTTGAGGTCAACTGCTAGTCCCTGAGCTTCTGAAACAGTGGCCTTGCCGTCAGGCGGTCAGCAACAGAATCCAGACGCTGTAGCCCGCAAACAGCAGAGACAGGCCCTTAAACCAGCGCGGCACAAAGATAATGAGTCCCATCAAGATAATGCCCAGCGAGGGGATAGCGAGCGCCGGGACCAGCCCTACCTTGTACATGGTCAGGTTGACGTAGGGCCCGATCAGGAAATACACCAGCATCGATAGCGCCGACAGCCGTCCCAGGTTCTGGCTGTGCTGCAGCATGTCCAGGAGGTCCTCGTCAGGCACCGGCAGCGCCATTTCCGCTGCGCCGTAGATACAAATAGAGCCGACCACCAGAATCAGGAAATCGGAAAAAACCCATTGCGGCAGGTCACGCAGGCCCCACCCGACCCACCAGAGTTGCAGGATGTAGGACATAACACTCAGGGCCCAGATCGACGTCGCCCAGTGAAAGCGGACTCTCTTATGGGCCCGGATTAACATGGCTACTGTGTGCAATAAACGGGTGATCGCCAGGCCGAGAATGATCGACACTGCGACAAAAACATATTCGTGCTGAGTCATGGTAGACGCTTTTTATTGTGATTGTCCTGACCGTAGGGTGCCGCGCGTGAATTTTACGGTCAAGTATTAGTCATCCAGACGACAGTTATTCACGTAAAACCAGCAACTTACGCTTTTGAGCGACCCGCAATGATTGAAAAGAATCTCGGTAATTTTGAGAGAATCGTGAGGCTTTTGGCCGGCCTGGGCCTACTCGCCTGGGCATTCAGCCGACCCAGCCTTAATGGTGTGGAGTGGTTCGTGATGCTGATCGCCAGCTTCCTGATCCTTAACGGTATATTCTCGCGCTGCTATCTCTGGTACGTCCTGGATTTGAACACCTGCCAGAGCAGCGACCCAAACTGTCAGGCAGACCCGAATTGCCGCTGAATCCGCTACCTCGTGCCTGACACTCTGTACTACGACGGCAACTGCCCTCTCTGCCTGAAAGAAGTCGCGAGGCTGCGCGAGCTGGCTGACGATGACCTCGCGCTTTGCGACATTTTCGAGGCCGACAGCGACAACCTGCCAGACCGCGACACCCTGCTGCGACAACTGCATCTGCAAACTGCCTCCGGGGAGCTTTTGACCGGCGTCGATGCCAACGTCACGGCCTGGAAGCATACCCGCTGGGGCTTTGTTTTCGCCTGGATGCAATGGCCCCTGTGCAAGACCGTGATGAATGCGATCTACAGTCGCTGGGCCAGCTGGCGCTACCGAAGACTGTACGGCGAGCAGTACAGGGAGCCTGGCGATGCGGCTTGATCGCCGGGCGCTGGCGTCGATGGAAAAGCGCTACCGGGCCGCCTTCATCAATTCTATCAGTGGGTTCAAACCCGCCAACCTGGTAGGTACTGCCGATACCGAGGGCAACACCAATCTTGCGATCGTCAGCTCTGTGGTACACCTGGGCTCCCACCCCCCTTTGTTAGCCATGTTTATCAGGCCAAGCCCTGTGGAACGCCACACGCTGGAAAACCTGCTCGGCAGCGGCGTCTATTCCATAAACCACGTGGCGGAATCTTTCATAGAGGCCGCCCACCAGACCGCGGCACGGTACAGCAGGGAGCAGTCAGAGTTTGACGCCACCGGGCTCACCGAAGACTGGCAAGAGGGGTTTGGCGCGCCGTTTGTGGCAGAGGCCAGCATCAGCATGGCGATGGAGCTTAGAGAGCACCAGCCGATGGCAATCAATGACACTCACCTCGTCATTGGCGAGATAGTCGGCGTCAATGTGCCTGACAACTGCGTGGCAGATGATGGCAGCATTGATATTCACCGCGCTGATACCGTCGCCATCAGCGGCCTGGACAGCTATTACACCACGACCCGGGTGCGCCGCATGGCCTACGCCAAGCCCGATTTGCCGCCGCGGGCACTGGACTAAGCCCCTCCCGATCCGTAAAGCGTCACCCTGCCAAAATACCCCCTGACCATAGCTGGAACTTTCCAGCTTGAACTATACTCTCAGATCTACAAGCGACCTGACGAGGAGAGGGCTCTTGCAAAACGAAAATGAACAGCCGGACAACGACGACCCCCTGGTGATCGACCCGGGCGACAGGCTATCGGAAACGCGCGAGCAGAAGGGTCTCAACCCCCTGCTCATTCTCGGTGCCATCGCACTTGTAGGCGTTATCGTCGTGGTCTACTTGTTCAGTGGTAAAGAGCCAGAACCCGAACCCGCTCCCGAGCCACCGCCAGTGGTTGCTCCAGAGCCGGAACCCGAGCCAGAGCCGGCGCCTGACATTCCCGAGCCCGAACCGGAGCCAGAGCCAGAACCGGAGCCGGAGGAGCCCCCCGAGCCAACGGAGCCCCCCATTACACTGGAAACCAGTGACGGGCCGGTCAGAGAGGAGTTATCCCAGGCCGGCTCTTCCGAGCTTCTGGAGGCCACTCTGACAAACTCGGACCTGATCCAGCGCGGTACCGGCATGATCGACGGTTTGAGTCGCGGCCTGGTTTTGCAGAAGGTCCTACCGCTGCCAGCCCCTAAGGGCAAGTTCACTACCCTGCAGGTAGGCGAGCAGGAGTTCGTCGATCCAGCGAGCTACGATCGCTATGACGGTCATGCGCAGGCGATCGCCGAGTTGGATACGGACAAGCTGGTGGGAAGTTTCCACAACTACCGCCCCCTACTGGAAGAGGCCTACGGCGCGCTGGGTTACAAGCAGGCTGATATGGACAATGCCCTGATACGCGCCCTGGATCGCATCATCGCCACCCCGGAAATCGATGGAGAAATAGAGGTCAAGAAGAAAGAGGCCGTCTATGTTTTTGTCGATCCGGACCTGGAACAGTTGTCGCCCTTGCAGAAGCAGTTGCTGCGTATGGGCCCAGATAATATTGCGCTGGTGAAGGAACAGGCCAAGGCCCTGCGTGCTGGGTTGTTAGGCGAATAGACAGCCCCGGAATGGGCCTGCAGTGCAGGCCCTATAACTTCAGGTTTACCGTGAACCAGGCTTTACGGGTGTCGTCATACCGGTCTGGCTCATCGCTGGAAAAATCCGCGTAGTGCAACTGAAAGCTGAGTAGGTCATTGAAGGGCCAGGTGGCTACCAGGTTTATTTCATCGCCAAAGTCGGCGCTGCTGTCCTCTGCCTGGAAGTCATGATACGTCGCACCCAGGCTGACAGGCCCGAGTGTGCCAGATAGACCGATGTAAAGATCTTCAATGCCATCGCCGGGGGTAGTCAGGAATTTATCAGCCCAACCCTGGAATGCATGCAGGGTCGCATAGGGCGTCTTGAAGCCCACTCCATTGTCACCACCCAGAACTTCATAACCCAGTTTCGCATTCACCGGCCCCAGGGCGAGACCGCCCTCGAGCACATAATAGTCTGCGTCGTAGTCGAGATTACTGTCCGCCGCATCAGATTGGCTGGCATAGGCGGCGCGCAGGTCCACGGGACCAATATCACCTTTGTATTCAATGCCAAAGGTGTCTGTGGAGTTATCGATCGACAGCCCCGGCGCATAGGCGCGTCGCTCATCGACATCGAGCAGGTAGAAAAACCCGCTGAGGGTATGCCCCTCGGTAATCGTGTAGTCCAGACGCATCAGGTGATTTTCTCCGGGCAGATTTCCGGGTTGCGCATCGGTATCGTCCGGGCCAAACAACCTGTTTACGTTATAGATATAGGCGTAATCGACGGTGAGTCCAAAATCACTCTGCCACTGGGCCCGAAAGCCATCAAAGGTTTGCTCGTTTTGCCGCCAGCCTACGCCACCGACGAAGCGCTGGTTACCATGGTGTATTCGCTGTCGTCCATAGAAACCCGACACGCCCTCCCACCGATACTTCAGCCATGCCTGGTTGAACTCGGTGCCCTTTGGGTCGGCGACTGTGGGGTAATTAGTGTTGCCGTTATCCGTGGAGTTGAAATCGTCGTCGCCAATGTACGATACGTTATCGACCTCGGCCAAAAAAGACAGGTTCTGGTACTCCGCAGACTTGAAGGTAATGCGTGATTTAAGCGTTGAAGCGCGGGCGTTGCGGTCAAAGCTATCCTGGTCAACGTATTCATAACGGTAGCGGAAGGTCAGGTTTATCTCGCCTTCCTTGACCATCTCCGTAAAAGACTGGGCCGAGCCATCTTGCGCCAGGGCCGCCGCCGGGGTCAGCGTGGAAATCAGTAGCGTTGAGGCCAACAGGCTGCGGCGTGCGGTCATGGGAAATCTCCTTATTTGGGCAAACCATCCACCAATCCCGCAGTGAAAGCAAGTGGCTGCCAAACGCAGGCGTTGCTGGCGCCCAGCCCGCGGCGTCACTTCATTTAAGTCCAAAGGAAGGCTTATGCCGGCAATAACTTGCTGAGCGCTATTAACGGGCATAAGTTCTGACACTACTCACATCAATCCAGGGATCGGATGATGAAGAAAAATTGCAGGCCCGATGTTACTCGCCCGGTGGCGAGGCAGCTGCCACTCGCACTTTCAAGCGCGAAGAGGCGGCTACTCTCCTTACTCTTCATGATAGAGGTTTTGGGACTATCAGCAGCTCACGCGGCGTCCCCAAGCTCTGGAGCTACGGACCGATCACTCTTAGCAACCACAGAGCCGATATCAGCAAGCGGCCCCATCGCTTCTCCAGTGCCAGGTCAGCCAACCTCAACAAGGGAAAAGCACAACGACCCTCACTTTGGCAGCAGCCTTCGCGGTACGGGCGTGGTGCCTGCCCGATTTTCAGACGTGATCACTTTTGATGATGTAGCTGCGGGCTCACCGGTGACTGATCGATACCGGGACAGAGGTATTATCTTCGGGGGATCAGGGCCGGTAACCGTTGAGGATAGTGCCGCTCCAGCGAGCCCCGTTCTATCGGGAACCCCGATACTCGAAGGCGATATCACAGGGTATTTCGTTCGACCCGGGACGGATGAGCCGGCCACGGTGTATTTTTTGGGCTGGAACATCGGTTTCCTTGACTCAGCGGAAAGCGTCCGGATGGACTTTTTCGGTGCGGCTGGCGAGCCACTTTTCTCTTTACAAAACCCTCGTACCGGCTATCTTCGCTACGCCGCGCGTGGTGGTAGCGCAGGTATAGCAAGCTGGCGTTTCCATATCGTCGCTACTGAGCTGGCTGGGTTCGGGATAGACGACCTGTTCTTTTCGGTGCCTGGCGAGGACGATACAGATCGTGAGAAAGGCCTCTCGGCCTGCGCGGAAGGCAATCCTGTCAACCCCGCTGTCGGCAACAAGTTTCAGCTAGAGACTGATTACCAGGGCCTGCGCCCCTTGCCCCTCACCGTCAGTCGCTCCTACAACTCCATTGACGGATTTTGGCGTTTCTTCCCGGAGATACGGTATCGGGAGGGAGGAAGGACGGTTCAGGTCATTCGCGCCGATGGCAAAGGCCTGACATTTACGGGCGCTCGCGGTAGCGACAACTGGCTCGCTACGAGTACCGACATCACAGGAAAGCTCACCAGTACCCGAGACACAAGCGGCAATGTCACCGGGTGGACATACCGATCAATCGACGACCAGGTGGAACACTATAATGCCGAGGGGAAGCTTCTGCGGTTACAGTCGCGCGTGGGCCTTGGAAAAACCTGGCACTACAGTGCCGGCGAAATAAAGGTTACGCATGACTTGGGTGGCAGCCTGACCTTCGCCGTAAACACCCTTGGCCAGATAGTCAGCGTCATAGACCCGGCGGGGATTGCCTGGCTCTATCGCTACAACGATAATGGCTTGTTGGAAGACGTCATTTTTCCTGCCGATTCGGGCACGCAAATCTACCACTACGAAAATACGCTATTTCCCGATCTGCTAACGGGCATAACGGACGCCGAGGGTAATCGTTACGCGACGTGGAACTACGATGACCAACGACGCGCCATCAGCTCAGAGCACGCCGGAGGCGCAGGTCTCACACGCTTTGACTATACCTACACCAATGATCCGCTCTACCCTCAGACCACAGTGACCAATGCCCTGGGCAAACAGTCCACCTATCATTACATTACTGTCAATGGTGCACGCAAAGTGTTCTATGTCAGTGGGCATGCCAGCGACTACTGTGTTGCCTCAAACCAACAATACACCTTCGACGCGAATGCATTCATCGCTTCCTATACAGACTGGAACGGTAACCTCACTACCTTCACCCGTGATGAAAAAGGGCGTGAACTCAGCAGGACAGAAGCGGTGGGTACTGCACAGGAAAGGCGCGTCACCAAGCAATGGCACCCTGACTTCAACCTGCCTGAAATCATTACCGAACCGGGCAGGAGAACGGTTTATCGCTACGACGCACTTGGCAACGAGGTCGAGCGAAATATTATCGACACAAGCGACGCGACGTAACGCATGACATCAGCACATGGGCCAGGATAGCCCGCACTACCAGGGAAGGAACCCGCTATGTATATACAACGCCATGCAGATCGAAAAATACTGGCTTTGGTCGGTATCTCGATAATATCGCCGGGGACAGCAGTCGCCATGGAGCAGCAATGGCTGAAAACCTTTAATGCGGCCGGCCAGGTAACCTCGATCGATGGGCCTATGGAGACACAGGGCGATACGACATTTTTCGAATTTGACGAGGGCGGGAATCATCTGGCCATCAACGAACCGCTGGGACACAGCACGACATTTGGTGACCACAACCATCGGGGTCAGCCTGGACGAGTTACCGATATCAATGGCGTAGAGAGCGTCATGACCTATCATCCCCGGGGCTGGCTATTATCTCGAACCAGACTCAACCCGGGTAATGACAGCGCCGCACATGCCACCACTCGCTATAGGTACGACAACAATGGGCAGTTGCTGGCCATTGAGTTCCCAGATGCTAGCGAACTCTCGTATGAGTACGACGATGCCCAACGTTTGATTGCTATCAGTAATGGTATCGGTGACAGGCTGGAATACACGCTCGACGCTGCAGGCAATAGAATTCACGTTAAAACGCGATCAGCAGACGGCACGATGACGCGCCAGATCGACTATGGATACGACGAGCTAAACAGGCTAATCAGAACGAGCGCGTCAGGAGCAGTGCTCAAAGCCCACCACTACGACAGAAACGGTAATCGCACAGAGAGGATTAACGGTACCGGGGTTAGTATCACGAGTTACTACGACGCTCTGGATCGCGTGCGAGAAATACGGGCGCCGCTTAACACGGTTGCCAGTTACCAATACGATGCGCGAGGCAATCTTTCCGCCCTAACCGATCCACTGCAATCATCGACCTACTATCACCACGACGGCTTCGACAAGCTGACAAGCGTTGCCAGTAATGATAACGGAGCTCATCAATACACGTATGACAACGCGGGCAACCGCTGGCACTCTCTCGCGGCGGATGGCAGGACCACGATTAACCAGTACGACACCCTGGGCAGGCTGGTAGCCGAGAACGTTGGCGATCCTGAGTTCAATATCTCCTATGGCTACGACCAGGGCTTGTTTGGGAAGGGTAAGTTGACCTCGATCGGCACGCTGAGTGGTGTCTCGACTTACAACTACAGCGCTGCCGGCAATCTCGCGGGTCAGGAAACAGCAATCAACGGTCTGTCCATGGGTCTGCAATACGACTACACCGCCAACGGAAAACTGAGCCACATCACCTATCCGAGTGGTCGCGAGGTGGCGTATAACCGGGACAAAGAAGGCAGGGTTACCTCAGTCACCACAGCCGACGAGAACAATCCAACGGAGATACTGGCCAACAACATCAACTATCTTCCCTTTGGGGAAATCACGAGCCTTAGCTATGGCAACGGTCTGCATTACTCGGCGAGCTTCGATACACAGTATCGCCCTACTGCTATCGCAGTCGGCAGCCTCTTTGAGTGGTTATATGACTACGATGATTCGGGCAGTACGACCCGCGTAGAAGGTCTCAATGGCCGTTCTGAATTTTCCTACGACGAACTGGACAGACTCATAACGGCAACCAATAGCCAGGGACAATGGTCTTATACCTATGATGCCAACGGCAATCGTTTGTCGGTCGGCACTTCACTGGAAAGTGATAGCTACCAATATGATCCTGCGGGAAACCGCCTGCTGGCAACTCACCAGTGGTCCTACAACTACGATGCGTCGGGAAACCGTATCGCCAAAGTAACCCGCCTGGACGACTCTGGCGACGGTACCTTCTACCAGTACGACGCACGCAACAGACTAACAAGAGTGACGGAGCGCATTACCGCAGGCGAGGGCTCTCAAGAACAGATAGAAAGTGTACTTGCGTCCTATACGTATAACGCGAAGGGCCAACTCGCCAGTAGGACAGGTGGCGAAGAATCACTGCACTACGTTTACGGTCCCGATGGCCTGCTGATGGCTGAGATCAGAGGCGATGGCCAGACACTGCGCGAATACATCTACCTCGACAACCAGCCGCTGGCAATAATGCACACCGCGCTTATCGAGATAGAAGCACAAACCGGACCGGCCCAGATACTGGATAACGACACCGCCGGTGCACTGGCGCTGGGAGAATGGTCCAGGATCCGGAAGAAGGGCTCAATTGGGGATTATTACAGGCGATCAAATAATGCCGGCAACCGTTACCGCTGGACTCCGGACGGTATCAAGAATGCAAGTTATGAGCTTTATGCCTGGTGGCCAAAGAACAAGAAACTCAACAAAGCGGCTCAATTTACTGTGTCACATCATGGTACGAAAACCGAGATCACACGAGACCAAAGCCAAAATGGTAAACAGTGGGTCTTCCTGGGCACCTTCGCCTTCAACGGTGACGGTGGTGAGTACGTGGAGTTGTCCGATCTGGGGGGCACGACGGCGGCCGATGCTATCCGCATCGTCGAAATCATTCCCGCTACGGTGGAAGCCCGTATCACGCAGTCCTATGTACACAATGATCATTTGGGTACACCACATCGCCTAACGGATCGCGCGGGCAATACCGTTTGGGCTGCGAGCTACAGGCCATTTGGCGGCGCCGACATCAGCGTCGCCGAGGTAACAAACAATCTGCGCTTCCCCGGTCAGTACTTCGATGAAGCTACAGGCCTGCATCACAATCATTTTCGCGACTACGATCCGGAGACGGGCAGATACCTGCAGCCCGACCCTATCGGGCTTGCAGCTGGGCTCAATCCCTACGCTTACGTAGTGAATAACCCGCTAAAGCGGGCTGACCCCAATGGCCTCTGCCCCTGGTGTGTTGTGGGAGCCGGCGTCGGCGCCGGGTATGAAGGGCTCAGGCAGTTCCACAGCGGCACACTGGCTCTCAATGGCAACAGCCTGGGAAAAATTGCGGTAGCGAGCGTCGCCGGTGCGCTGACCGGCGGATTTGGTTCGATCGTCAATCAGGCTGGCTTGAAAGGCCTTACAGCACTAGCTGCCAACGGGCAGTTTGGGCTAAGCAACGGGCTGACGGCAGAGATTATCGCAGCCGCGATAGACCAGCGAACACTGTCTCAACAGGATCTCTACGCCATTATCCTGGGAGCTCTCGGTGGTGCCGCTGTTGGCACAGATGCAGGACTGGATGAACTCACCTCCCTGGTATTTGCTGAGCTGGCCGAAGACGGTATCAACAGTCTGGTGCGGGATTTCGAGCAATGTCCCGATAACTAGCCTCAGCGAGAACAAAATTTCGAGAATGATATGAAGGTACTGATTTTCCACTACGGCAAAATTGCGCTGATGCTCTTCCTGGGTGGCGTGGCGTACCTGGGAGTCGGCCAGCTCACGAAACCACACGCTGCGGCCCAGCCCATCGCGCTAACACTGTCATACCTGGCCACACTGGTTGTAGCGCCAGCGGTTCTGGCACTGGCCGTGCCTAACCACCGTACCGCGCGCTGGGCTGGCATCAGCCACTGCAGGTTTCTCACACTCAGCCGGCGGCAAAAGGCAGTACTTGTCTGGGGACGGAAGAAGCAGAGACTGGGCCGTGCGCCAAATAGCGCAGAGTATCCGCCCGTATCGACGGATGAATTGGAAAACCTGCTGGCGACGCTGGCTGAAAATGCGAGGGTGGACTGATTCACTGATCAAGCCCGCGCCCGCAACAATCAGTTCGGTGTCACGGCGTCAACTCTTCCTGATCCGCACCTTCCTTCACCGGGATCATCAGGTCTTCTTTGCTGACACCCATTACCAGCAGGGTGTTGGCCGCGACGTAGATGGAGGAGTAGGTTCCGATCAATACGCCAACTATCAGGGCGATAGCGAATCCATTGATCATCTCGCCGCCGAACAGGGCCAGCGCCATCAATACCAGCAAGGTGGTCAACGACGTCACCAGGGTACGACCCAGGGTTTCGGTGAGTGAAATATTGATGACCTCAACGGGTTCGGCCCGGCGTATCTTGCGGAAGTTTTCCCGGATACGGTCG
>CAZPVJ010000149.1:0-19502 GCA_964590005.1 uncultured Alteromonadaceae bacterium
TCATTGGGGATATTGCGCCACAGGCCATGGATAAGCCCCAGGGTGGCATAGCAATCCTTGACCTCGGGCACCAGCACGCGCACCGCGCGTATATCGTAAACCTGTGAGAAGCCGATGCCCTTGCGCTGCATTTTCCGCCAGATACTGTAAATGTGCTTGGCACGACCAGTAATCTCAAATTCCAGCCCGCCTGCAGTGAGTACCTGCGACATCTCTTCCCGGACGCGATCGATAAAGTGATCGCGTTCCAGGCGTTTGCCGTCCAGTAACCGGGCGATCTTGCGATAGGCATCGGCATAGATATAGCGAAAGGAGAGGTCTTCCAGCTCCCATTTCAGGTGTCCAATACCCAGGCGGTGGGCCAGTGGCGCATAAACATCAAAGACTTCCTGGGCAATAGGCCGTCGGCGTTGGTGATCGTCTTTAACCGCGCGAATTGCGCAGGTGCGTTCGGCCAACTTAATCAGGGCCACGCGCACATCATCGACCAGGGCGATAAGCATTTTTCGAATATTGTCACGCTGGCCGTCGGCCTGACCGAGTACGGGCGCCTCGCTCTTGTTCTGCAGTTCACTGATCGCCGCCATGCGCAGTACACCGCGAATCAGGTTGCCGGTCTCATGGCCATACTGTTCGGTAACATCCTCTAGACCAATCCGCTCTTCGCGGACCGCGCGATACAGAATACCGGCTAGCAGACAGTCCACACCGACATGC
The DNA here is from genome assembly GCA_964590005.1 of uncultured Alteromonadaceae bacterium. Classification (GTDB taxonomy): domain Bacteria; phylum Pseudomonadota; class Gammaproteobacteria; order Pseudomonadales; family Halieaceae; genus CALJFL01. Next base: position 718 of record CAZPVJ010000149.1, read on the forward strand.
AGGTCTGCCAGTATCTGGGCGATTTCCAGGCCGGCCAGCAGACAGTTACCTTCGGTGGCCCAATCTGGCGTGTCGATGCCCGGCTTATTGGCTGCTGCCCGGACCCGTTCGCAAGCCGAGATCACCTTCTCCCCCTGAGCCTCAGTCAGGGGGAGTGGCAGTTGCTGCAACCAGTGCCGAAGATCAATGTCGCCATCGGCTGTGTATTCGAATGTCTGGCGAACCTGTACCACGTGTGTTGCTCAGCCTTGTGGAGAGAAGACGCCAGTGGAGAGGTAACGGTCTCCGCGATCACAGATGATCGCGACGATGGTCGCATTCTCGAGCTGGCTGGACAGTTGCAAGGCGGCCGCGATGGAACCACCGGAAGACACGCCACAGAAGATGCCCTCCTCCGCTGCCAGCCTGCGCATGGTACGCTCCGACTCCTCCTGGGAAATATCAATCACCTGGTCAACACGGGCCGCATCATAAATACTGGGCAGATACGCCTCTGGCCAGCGACGGATTCCCGGAATACTGGAGCCCTCCACGGGCTGTAAGCCGACAATCTGGATTTCCGGGTTCTGTTGCTTGAAGAACGCAGAGCAACCCATGATCGTCCCGGTGGTTCCCATGGAACTCACAAAATGAGTCACCCTGCCCTCGGTCTGGCGCCAGATCTCTGGGCCTGTGCCTTCGAGGTGTGCCCTCGGGTTGTCGGCGTTGGCAAACTGGTCAAGCACACGACCCTCACCCGCTGCCTGCATGCTCATCGCCAGGTCGCGAGCGCCCTCCATGCCCTCTTCCTGGGTGACTTCGATCAGTTGGGCGCCGTAGGCAGACATCGCCTGCTTGCGCTCGTCGCTCATATGGGACGGCATGATGAGGACCATCTTGTAGCCGCGTATCGCAGCCGCCATTGCCAACGCAATTCCGGTATTACCGCTGGTGGCCTCTATAAGTGTATCGCCCGGGTTGATTTCCCCGCGCTCCTCGGCCCGCGCGATCATGCTCAGCGCCGGCCGATCCTTGACCGACCCGGCGGGATTATTGCCCTCCAGTTTGGCGAGCACGGTATTGCTGGTATCGCCAGGCATGCGTTGCAGGCGAACCAGCGGGGTCTCGCCAATACAGGCTTCTATTGTTGGGTAGTCGGGCATCTGTCTTAACCGGATAAACTGCGCAAATTATATAGCGTTTCAATCCGCACTAGCAGCGCATTTTCATATTTCACGCCGCCACAGTACGGCAAATGCGACCACATACTCGGCCTCGTCGGAAATACTCAGTGCGACGCTGTCACCACCCCTGCGTATGGCGACGTCGAGGGCACCCCCGGTCAGCACGACCAGGGGCGCACCGTTATCATCGTGGTCAATGCGGATATCCTGCCAACTGACCCCACGACCAATGCCCGTACCCAGGGCCTTGGCCACCGCTTCCTTTGCCGCGAACCGCTTGGCCAACAAGCGCAGGCCAATCTGGCTGGCCTCGTACTCGGACACCTCTTCAGGCGTGAGTATACGATGCACGAATTTATCGCCCTGGCGATCGACGACCTGGTTGATACGGCTGACCTGCAGGATATCTGTACCGACCGCTATCACGAAGACAAGGCCTCCTGCCGGGTGCTCTGTCGGAACTGACTGAACAGGTCGCGCGATCGCAGTGGCTTCCCATCCAGGTGCTGCGTGAGAACCTGGCGCAGTAAGCGTTTCGCCGTGCGCCGGGAGTCCGGGGTGTACTCACCCCGCGAAAGCGCCAACAATTCTGCTCCCTCATAGGCCGGGGACGCCGCGTCGTGCCGTTGCTCTGTAGCCACCAGCCCGTTATCACCCTCGTATCGATACCAGCCGGATTCCTGCACAGGTAAGCCGGTCCGGGCGTCGTGGGTAAGATCAAAGCTGTACCCCAGCTCATCGAGCAGGCGAAACTCAAACCGTCGCAGCGTCTCGTCGGCGGGGACCTCGCTCGCCAGGCGTTCGAGTGTGCTCGCGTAGTGCGCAAATAGCTGTGGATGGGGGTCGTGTCGGTGCAGCAGCCTGAGCAAAAGCTCATTGAGATAGAGGCCACTGAACAGGCGTTCTCCGCCCAAGGTTGTCGCTGCGCCGGCTACCTCGGCCGCGGTCAGGGACTTGAGCTCTGCGCGACCACTGAAAGATAGCAAGAGAGGAACAAAGGGCTGCACTATGGCGCCGGTACTGCCACCGCGGGCCTTCCGGCGGACGCCGCGGGCTACCAGGCTCAGGCGGCCGTGCTCGGGGGTAAACACCTCCAGTAACTGGCTGGTGTCACGATAAGGTCTGCGGTGCAGCAGATAAGCAGGCTGTAAGGTTACGCGCACCAGGCACACCGCTGGCGGATCACATGGCCTTCGCTACCGGTCTTCATAGCCAAGACTGCGCAGAGCGCGCTCATCGTCGGACCAACCCGACTTGACCTTCACCCACAGACGAAGCATCACCTTACTGTCGAACAAAGACTCCATGTCCGTGCGTGCTTCGGTGCCAATGGCGCGAAGACGGGAGCCGCCCTCGCCTATCACGATTTTTTTCTGCCCCTTGGTCTCCACCATAATCAGTGCTGAGATATGCAATACGGCGTTGTCCAGGGAGAAATCCTCAATCTCCACCGTAACCGCATACGGCAGTTCGTCGCCCAGCTGACGCATGATTTTCTCGCGGACGATTTCCGCTGCGAGGAAGCGTTGGCTGCGGTCCGTAATCTGGTCCTCCGGGAACAGGTGCACCGAATCCGGGATATGTTGGAGAATCTCGGACTCCAGCGCGTCAATGTTGTGCTGACGGAGCGCCGATACAGGCAAAATCGCCGCGAAATCTGCCTTGGCCGACAGCACCTCGAGGTGGGGCAATAAATCACCTTTGTCCTCCAGGAGATCGACCTTGTTCACTACCAGTATTGCGGGCAGCCCAGACTGCACGACCTGCTGCAGCACCATTTCATCTTCATCGGTCCAGGCTGTGCGATCGACAACCATCACAATCACGTCGACATCCTTGATGGCCGAGGTCGCTGCCCGATTCATATAGCGATTAATCGCCTTGCCAGCGGCCTTATGGAGGCCCGGCGTATCGACAAAAATGAGCTGGTCGGAGCCTTCGGTCTTGATACCCAGCACCTGGTGTCTGGTGGTCTGGGGTTTACGCGAGGTGATACTGATTTTCTGTCCCAGCAGGTAGTTGAGCAGTGTCGACTTGCCGACATTGGGGCGACCAACGATGGCCACATAGCCGCAGCGGTTGGCTTGATCAGGCGTCATCAGTCAAACTCACCAGCGCTGCCTGCGCCGCGGCCTGCTCGGCGGCGCGGCGACTGGAGCCCTCACCGCGGGTTTCAACACCTGATTTTTGCAGGCGACAGGCTACCCGGAATTCCCGCTGGTGGTCATCACCATCGACTGCAACCAGCGAATACTTTGGCAGTGGAAGACCCCTGCCCTGCAGGTATTCCTGCAGCCGGGTTTTTGGATCCCTGTCATCCGACGATTCAGACATTGCCGCGAGACGGCTGTCGAACCAACGCAGCAAGCAAGCGCGGCACTCGTCGTAGCCGCCATCAAGGAGGATGCCGCCCGCTATCGCTTCCAGGGCATCGGCGAGAATAGACTCACGGCGGTGGCCGCCGCTCTTACGCTCACCAGAGCCGAGAATCACCACCTCCCCAAGCTTCAACTCCCGCGCCACTTCGGCCAGTGTCACACCCTTGACCAATGATGACCGCATTCTGCTGAGGCTGCCCTCGCTTACCGCCGGAAACCTCTGGTACAGGGCCTGGGCAATGACGTGGTTGAGGATGGAATCACCGAGAAATTCGAGACGCTCATTATTGCGCTTGCCGGCGCTGCGGTGGGTCAGCGCCTGGTCCAGGAGCTTGGGGTCACTGAACTCATACCCCAACGCCCGTTGAAGGCGGGCTTTCTCATTCATGATGGGGTCAGTTGCGGACTTCCACTCCGGCAACGTAGATCAAATCATCGAAGTTCATCACCGCGTCGATACGCCCCATGATGGGAATACGGGCCTCGTAGCTGGCGTCGATGATGGTCTTACCGTCCTTGCGGAAAACCTCGACTTCCTTGGGCTCAAGCCCGTAAACCTGGTTGGTGTTCAGCATGTTGGAAATCTTGCGGCGAATATCCCGGATCTGGTCTTCCTCGGGCTTAAACTCCGACGCAACATCTTCCATGATCCGCTTGACGGTCAGGTACTCAAGGTACACCGGCGTCATACGAATACCGCACATCACAAAGAATCCGACCATAATGGCTATAACAAGCATACCGGGTATGGACATACCCGCCTGGCTTTGCCTTGATTTCATAGCGCTACCCCCCCAATCCCTGTCCTGATTATTCTATACCGCCTACCCGACTAAAGCTTGGGATACTGAAAAGCGAGTCCCAGTGCATCCAGATCGCGAAGGCCTTGCCTACTATATCCTTTTCCGGCACCTGACCCCAAATCCGGCTATCACTGCTGTTATCGCGATTATCACCCATCATGAAGTAGTGTCCGGCCTTTACCGTCACCGAAAAATCCCTGCCGGGGCGCCCCTTGTTCATCTGGGTCAGGTGGTTGGCTTCACCGAGCTTCTCCAGCGCCACTTCGTAGCGCGAACCGCCGTCGGGGACCACCCCAAGCGACTCCAAGTCTACCGGCTCGCCGTTGACCGACAGCCGTTTGTTACGGTAACTCACGGTATCCCCGGGCAGACCAATAACGCGCTTGATGTAGTAGGTCTCGTTCATGTGAGGTGGGAAGAAAACCATCACATCGCCGCGCTGCGGCTCATTCAGGTCCAGGACTTTGGTTCTTATCACCGGCAGTCGAATGCCGTAGGTGTACTTGTTAACCAGGATATAGTCACCGACCTGCAAGGTGGGCACCATCGATGAGGACGGAATCTGGAACGGTTCCACCAGGAAAGAGCGCAATACGAAGACGACAAATAGCACCGGGAAAAACGACTTGGCATACTCCACCAGCACCGGCTCCGCAGCACTGTCACGAACCCTCGCCTGGTAGCTTTGCGACTGCGGGCTACCCTCCTCCTGCCAATTGGGGTATTCACCCTGCAACTCTTCGATAACCTTGCGTCGGCCAGGTGCCAGCAGCAGCGCGTCCAACAACCAGATCAGGCCGCTGCCAAACACCAGGATGACAAGTATGAGTGGAAAATCGAGCGTCATTGAACGTCCTTGTCAGCCATCGACCTTGAGTACCGCCAGGAATGCAGACTGTGGAATCTCCACACTACCCACCTGCTTCATGCGTTTTTTGCCAGCCTTCTGCTTCTCCAGCAGTTTTCGCTTGCGCGATACATCGCCGCCGTAACATTTTGCGGTAACGTTTTTACGCAGGGCCTTCACCGTTTGCCGGGCAACTATCTTGCCGCCGACAGCGGCCTGTATCGCCACGTCGAACATTTGCCGCGGTATCAACTCTTTCATTTTTTCGGTAAGGGCACGCCCGCGGTACTGAACCTGGTCGCGATGCACGATCACGGCCAGGGCGTCCACCCGGTCGCCATTGATCAGCACATCGAGGCGCTGCAGACTGGCTGTCTCAAACCGCTCGAAACTGTAGTCCAGCGAGGCGTAACCGCGACTTACCGACTTCAAGCGGTCAAAGAAATCGAGCACGACCTCGGCCATCGGAATGTCATAGGTCACCGAAACCTGGGCACCCAGGAATTGCATGTCTTTCTGAACACCGCGCTTTTCGACACAGAGGGTGATGACATTGCCCAGATAATCCTGGGGAACCAGGATATGGCAGCGCGCTATAGGCTCTCTCATCTCTTCGATATCACCCACGTCCGGCAAGGCCGAGGGGTTATCTACACGCACAGTCTCGCCTTTCTTGGTGACGACTTCGTAGATAACGGTTGGCGCCGTGGTAATCAGATCAAGATCGTACTCACGCTCCAGGCGCTCCTGAATGATTTCCATGTGCAGCATACCGAGGAAGCCACAGCGAAACCCAAAACCAAGAGCGTCGGAGGATTCCGGCTCATAAAATAACGATGCATCATTGAGCGTCAACTTGGCCAGCGCATCGCGAAAATCCTCATAATCATCGGAGGATATTGTGAAAATACCGGCATAGACCTGGGGCTTAACCTTCTGGAATCCCGGCAATGCAGGCACATCCGGCTCGCTGGCATGGGTCAGGGTGTCACCCACGGGCGCACCGTGAATGTCCTTGATTCCGGCTACAACGAAGCCCACCTCACCGGCGCGCAGTACGCCAGTCTCGTGGCGCTTGGGCGTAAATATACCCACACTATCAACCTGGTGTGCCTTGCCCAGTGACTTCGCAAGAATCTTGTCTCGCTTACTCAGAGTGCCCTGTTTGACGCGCACCAGTGAAACCACGCCCAGGTAATTGTCGAACCAGGAATCAATGATCAGGGCCTGCAGGGGGGCATCCGGGTCGCCCTCCGGGGGTGGAATTTGTTCTACCAGGTACTCCAATGCGTCCTCGATACCCAGGCCGGTCTTGGCACTGACGGGGCAGGCCTCGGTGGCGTCGATACCGATAATTTCCTCGATCTCCAGTTTGACCTTGTCGGGGTCGGCCTGGGGAAGATCCATCTTGTTCAGGATTGGCAGGACCTCAAGGCCCTGCTCGATGGCCGTATAACAGTTGGCCACCGATTGCGCTTCCACGCCCTGACCGGCGTCGACGACCAGCAGCGCCCCTTCGCAGGCGGCCAGGGAGCGCGACACTTCATAGGAGAAGTCCACATGCCCGGGCGTATCAATAAAGTTCAACTGGTAGGTTTCGCCGTCGCGGGCCTTGTAATCCAGCGTGACACTCTGGGCTTTGATAGTTATGCCCCTTTCGCGCTCGATATCCATCGAATCAAGGACCTGCTCTTCCATCTCGCGAGCAGACAGGCCGCCGCAATGCTGGATGAAACGGTCGGCCAGCGTCGATTTGCCATGATCAATATGGGCAATAATCGAAAAGTTGCGGATGTTCCTGAGGCTACTCACTCACTTGGCTCGCTGGGGTTCGCGGACTACCGACAGAAACCGCTGCACGCTAGCTCTGCCAAAGGCCGCGGATTGTACAGCAATGCAGCGGGCGCGGCCATTGACCAAAGATCACTCAAACTGCGCCAGCTGAGGGGGTTCCGGCTCCCTAATCCTGGAGTTTCAAGCCAATAAACATGGGGTTGCCGCGGCGAATGAGACGCAGCGGGACCGAGGCCCGGCTTTCGAGTTTGCTCTCCGCGTCGGAGAAGGTATCCGCTGACTTGATCGGCCGTGACCCCAACAGGGTAATAACGTCACCGACCATCACCCCGGCTTCCGCTGCCGGGGAGCCCGGCTGAACCTCCCTGACTATTACCCCGCCATTGATACCCCAGCGTTCAAGGGTTTCGGCTCCGGCTGTTTCAACCACCAGGCCAAGCCTGCCACCCTGCTTGGGCTCATTGCTGCCGGCGGTGAGGGAGTAGCTGTCGTCAGCGCCCAGACCGCCGATCTTCACGTCGATGGTCTTACGTTTACCGTCACGGACAATTTCTGCTTCCACCTTGCTACCCGGCGCTATCAGGCCAACGACGTGCGGCAGGTCCGAGGAACTGGGGATATCCTGGCCATCAAAGCTGATAATGACATCGCCAGCTCGCAGCCCCGCCTTGTCGGCCGGGCCGTCTTCGGCAAGTTGGGAGATCAGCGCGCCCCGGGGACGCTCCAGGCCGAAGGACTCTGCCAGGGTTTTGTCCACGTCTTGTATGGTCACGCCCAACCAACCGCGGGTCACTCGCCCGTCTTCCTGGAGTTGCGCGACAACGTTGCGCACCACGCTCACCGGAATTGCAAAAGACAAACCGATGGAACCACCGCTACGGGTGAATATCTGTGAGTTTACACCAACAACCTCACCCTCGAGATTGAACAGGGGGCCACCCGAGTTCCCCGGGTTGATCGCCACGTCTGTCTGGATAAATGGCACGTAGTTTTCGTTGCGCTCGGTGGGCAGGCTGCGGCCCTTGGCGCTGACGATCCCGGCGGTAACCGAGTAATCCAGGCCAAACGGCGACCCGATGGCCAACACCCATTCGCCCACTTCCAGGTCGTCCTCCTGGTCGATACTCAGCACAGGCAGGTCCTCGGCTTCTATGCGCAACAGGGCGAGATCGGAGCGCGGGTCAGTGCCGATAACCTCGGCGTCGTACTCACGGCGATCACTCATCCGAACTATTACGCTGTCTGCGCCCTCAACCACGTGGTTATTGGTTACCACGTAGCCATCGGATGAAATGATAAAGCCGGATCCCATGCCCATGCGCTGGCGCTGCTCTGGTGGAGCGCCACGGTATTCGAAGAAGCGTCGCAGATATTCAGGAATCTCCTCGGGCCCGTAGGGGCTCTGCTCGGATCTCGGGCTGCTGTGTGTCACTACGATCTTGACTACCGCCGGTGAACTGGCCTTTACGATGCTGCGAAAATCGGGCAGCTCCGCTGCCTGCAGGGGCGCGCATAGCAAGGCGGTGGTAAGTATTAAAAAGCTTGTGAAACGGAACATCGAAAACATGCATTAAATCCAGAAAAAATGTCGGGGTTCGTCAGGACAGTGCGACAGGGATCGCACTGGGTGCAACGCGTTCCAGCAGCCTGGGCTGAAACCTCAAGTCGTCGCGATGCTTATGAGCGTGCAGCCTGACCAGAGCAAAGCCAGCGACAAAGCCAGTCACTGCGCCCAGCAGTGCCGCCAGGTCATCGCCCTCCGGTACCAGGTACGCACCGAGTGCAGCACCGGCCAGCATCGCCATCAACGGTAAAACGTAAAGGATAAGCGAGCCCTTCAGGATAACCTCTTCGGGGATGGCAATGAGCACCTGGTCATCAACATGACATGCCGAAGCCGCCAGCTGTTCACTTTCTACTACCCGAATATAGCCGCGCTTCCCGTCGCTGTAACGATTGAGCAGACCGTGACCACAACCCTTCTGCGCAGCGCAACTGCCACAGGTGGACTGACGGATTGTCTCAACCCAAAGACCGCCGGCTTCGACGGCCACTACTCTTCCGGTCTCGGTTAACATGTCACCTGCTGCGCGTAACGGAGTCAGCCACCATTCTAGCGGTATTGACCGGTACTTCACCAATAACGGTGATCAATACGGGTTGGTTACCCAGTCGCATACCGCGGGTATAGGACGTCGTGCTGCCCTGCCGGGCCAGACCTTCGCCCGGCTTGATGTCGCCGCGCAGGGGTTCCAGGAAGACTGAAAACACGGCCAGTCCGTCTGTATAGGTTCGACGCATATCGGTGCTGCCAGCCGCGTCAGTGGGGGTAAACCCGTTGGGCAGCCAACCGGTAGACCATTCCATGCCCACAGAGGGGCCGGCAGGTGGCTCCGCCGGATTTGGATGCGTTGCCTCATGAATAGTCGTCACCGGGGCAGTCGACTGGGCTGAGCTGTCGTAGGACAGGTCGGCGAATTGAAAACGCTCCAGCACCTTTGCGCCGCGACCGATAGTGATGGTTTTGAGAAGCAAACCCGTCTCCTTATCCAGCTCCATCACGTAGCCATAGCGGTACATATCACGCGGTTCAACCCGGATACGCACTGCATCACGGCCAGCGACGCGCTCGCCCTCGCCGACGGCGAATCGATAGTGATCCGCGATGCCACAGTTGCCCGCCTGGAGTTCATCGCCGACCTGCAACAACTTGTGCCCGGGGTGTACACACTCGAGCGGGTGATCTGCTCGCTCTACCTGGGCGCCCTGCCCGGTGAGTCGTGTCATTTGTTCTGAGGTACTGCCGCCATTGACCGAGTGAGCGATCTGCATAACCTGCATATCGCCGCCACGCTGGAATGTCACGACGCCCCTGTAATCCACCTCATGTGAACTGCGGGACATCTTGTCCAGCCAGGCTAGCGCCGCCGGATCTGTCCCCGGGCAGGCGGCCTGGGTCGGCACGGCCGCCAACAGCGGCGCGATCAACAAAGCGCCAGTGAACTGGAAAGACCGGGTAAACGTGCGGATCACAGCAACGCTCACTGTCACTCGCTGATCCGCGGCACCCGGGCAAAGGGCACCAGCCCCTGCGGCGTATTGAGCGCAGCATGCTCGGCGTGTTCCTGGCTGAAGCGCTTCAGGCGCTGGCGGGCAAGTTCTGAATAGGCCGTGCGGGTAGCTGGCTGCAAGGCGGGTACCGCAGACTGCGTTCCATAGCTGGCCTGGACCGGCATGGCGCCCAGGCTGTTCACAAAGCCAACCGGAGAGACACCGGCGGCGACACTGCGATCAGTGCCATAGGCATCCGCGGTACCAAGCTGGGCCAATTGTTGTCCGCCAAAGACCACCGTCGCGGCAACTGAGGCCGCAACCGCGAAGCTGGCCACGGGACGCATCACGCGTTGCCAGGTACCACTGGACACAGGTTCCTCCGTCAGTGCACGACGAACTTCGCCGGAGATATCCAGCTGCAGCGAACCCGGCGAGGCTCCACCGAGGGCGTCACGCGCACCGTTATAGCGGCTCCAGGTGTCCCGCAGCTCCTCATCATCCGTAATCCGGGATAACACCCGCTCCAACTCGAGCTCGTTGGCCTCATCGTCCATCAAGGCGGATAAAGACTCGCGTATTCGTTCACTCATTGTCACTTCCCTGGCACTTCAGTGCATCTCTGACCCGGGTACATTCGCTAACGCGTTGAACCCCGGCCTCATAAACTGCTGGTGAATCAGCTCTCCCCATCGAGCTGCTCCTTGACCTGCTTGTCGATTGCCTCTCGCGCCCGAAAGATCCGGGAGCGTACTGTGCCGACGGGGCAATCCATCACATCGGCAATATCCTCATAACTCAGACCATCAAATTCGCGTAAAGTTACCGCTGTGCGCAGATCATCAGGCAAATCTGCAATCGCTCGCTCAACCACCTCTTTCAGCTCCGCGCCAAACAAGGCATTCTCCGGCGTTTCTATGGTGCGCAGTGCATCTCCGGCTTCAAAGTACTCCGCGTCCTCGACTTCCACATCACTCCCTGGTGGACGCCGTGAACGCGACACCAGGTGATTCTTGGCCGTGTTGATCGCAATCCGGTAAAGCCAGGTATAAAACGCACTATCGCCGCGAAACTTCGGTAAGGCGCGATAGGCTTTGATAAATGCTTCCTGGGCAACATCTTGAACTTCGTCTGCATCGTGCACATAGCGACTGATCAATCCCATGATCTTGTGCTGGTACTTGAGCACCAGCATGTCGAAGGCGCGCGAATCTCCCTTCTGCACTCTTGCAACAAGCTGCTGGTCCGTTGCTGCGGCTGTCACGCCCTGTTCCCCTCCCTGATCCAGGACATTGCAACCGTGGCATGTGCCACGACGGCTCCCGCTACAGCGGCTTCCAAGCGTCCGGTGGGATAGACCGCGGTCACGGACAAAAGTTCTGTGCCACGACACTCACGGGGTAAAAAGGGGGAATAATTAACAAAATAGTGATGCAAGTTGATATTTCCTTACCGAGCGTGACCTCGTTTATACTCGCCCACGAGCTCTGTGGAGCAAGCTAAGTTATTGAGCTATATAATATATTTCACCAACAGGAGCAGCAAGCGCCAGCCGGATGCCACAAAAATTTGAACATGACGTACTGATCATTGGCAGTGGCGCCGCCGGCCTCAGCCTGGCCCTGCGTCTGCCCCACTCCTGCCGAATTGCACTGCTGTCCAAGGCCGACCTGAACCAGGGTTCTACCTACTGGGCACAGGGTGGCATGGCGGCGGTGCTGCACAACCGCGATACGATCGATTCTCATGTGGAAGATACTCTCGCCGCCGGCGCTGGACTGTGCGATCGCGACGCCGTGGAGTTCACGGTCAGCAACAGCCGCAGCTGCGTGGAGTGGCTGGTCGAACAGGGCGTGGATTTTGACCTGCGCGACGACCAGCAGGACCAGGAAATGCGCGAATTCCACCTGACGATGGAGGGCGGCCACAGCCACAGGCGAATTATCCACGCCGCGGACCGCACCGGCCGGGCAATCTCCGAAGTCCTGACTGATCGTGCCAGCGAGCGCGACAACATCGACATACTGACCCACCGGGTAGCCGTTGACCTGGTCGTTCGTGACGGCATCTGTCAGGGCGCCTACATTCTGAACACCCAGACCGAAAAGGTGGACCTGTTCCAGGCCAGGGCCGTGATACTCGCCACCGGCGGCGCGAGCAAGGCCTACCTGTATACCAGCAACCCCGATGGCGCCAGCGGTGACGGTATTGCCATGGCATGGCGCGCTGGCTGCCGGGTCGCCAACATGGAATTTAACCAGTTCCACCCTACCTGTCTGTACCATCCGCGGGCGAAATCCTTCCTGATCACCGAGGCAATACGTGGTGAAGGCGGTCGCCTGCTGTTACCAGACGGAACCGCATTCATGGAACACTTTGACGCGCGTGGAGAGCTGGCCCCGCGGGACGTCGTCGCTAGAGCTATCGACCACGAGATGAAACGCCTGGGTGTGGACTGTGTCTTTCTGGACATATCGCACAAGCCCAGGGAGTTTCTGGAAGCACACTTTCCTACCGTCATGTCGCGATGCCTGGAGTTTGGCATCGACATCGCCGAGGAACCGATACCCGTGGTACCCGCCGCACACTACACCTGCGGCGGCATTGTGGTAGACACCAACGGCTGCACCGACGTGGGCGGGCTGTATGCCATTGGAGAGTCTTCCAGCACTGGCTTACACGGGGCCAACCGAATGGCAAGCAACTCACTACTGGAATGCATTGTGTACGCAGAGTCGGCGGCCAAGCATATTGTCGCCACCCTCGATGACGCGGCGCCACCCTCAGAGACCCCGGTATGGGACGAGAGCCAGGTTACTGACTCCGACGAAGACGTGGTTATCTCTCACAACTGGGATGAGTTGCGTCGCTTCATGTGGGACTACGTGGGTATTGTGCGCACCAACAAGCGTCTACAAAGAGCGCAGCACCGGGTACAACTGCTGCGCGACGAAATCGCCGAGTACTACAGTAACTACAAGGTCAGCAATGATTTACTGGAGTTGCGCAACCTCGCCGTGGTCGCGGAGTTAATGATTGAATGCGCCATCGCGCGAAAGGAAAGTCGTGGACTGCACTACACACTGGACTATCCGCAGCTACTACCACAGGCCGCCGATACCATACTGACCCCGCCAAACTCGCCGCGCTCCGATGCGGCATCTGCTGCGCGTTAGGCCACTGTTGCTCGATCAAAAGGCCTGTGGGGAAAGAGCCGCGCGGGCTACACCAGCGACTTGGTCACCGGTGTTTTGGGCATGCGCGCGTGTTTCCTCCTGCTCAGCTTGACCAGCGAAGTAACACTCGTAGTGCACGGAGTTCCTGAGCCTCCAGGCTGTCGTGGAAGATCAGCCGCGTCCAACCTCGCGCGTCACCGATCGGGGTGTAACGCACATGAATGAGGTACGGCAGCAAAACAGCGTGGCTAGTGACTGCTTGTACCTCTTCGCCCCTGACAGGCGTCGCAAACCACTGCCCGTTCTCCCAGCGGATACGACAACCTGCGGCCCGCTCCCGCCAGAGAACCACAAGGGAGCCCAGTACTAGCGGAAACAAAGTCAGCGCGATCAGCGGATAGCCGAGCTGGAAAATACCCACCAGTGCGACGCCTAGCGCGCAGGCAATCGCGGCGAGGCTCAGCGACGCTGCCAGCGATTCAGACGGTTCGATGTCCAGCGTGGGTGTAGCGCAGAATTTTTTCGACAATCGCTGCCAGCTCCGGATCTTCTGGCTGGCCGTGCTGCAGGAACCAACCAAACATTTCCTGATCTTCGCATTCCATCAATTGCCGGTAGCGCTGCCGATCCGCTTCATCGAGGTCGGCGTAGCAATTGTTGACGAAGGGCCCCAGCACAAGATCGAGCTCTAACATGCCGCGTCGACTCGCCCAGCGCATGCGTTTCAGGTCTTCATCGGTCATTATGGTCGTCACAGTCAGGTATGGAACATCCGAAGCGCGTATTATAACGCTTTATCCGTCAGCCGTTTTCAGTATACGGGGCTGACAGCCGCCGACCGATTTTCTATTATGAGCGCCCCAAACAGGAGCTGTAGCGTTGACAAGCACATTCACACCGCTGGACCGCGAGGGGCTGTTACATATCGCTGGCCCCGATACCCTGGTCTTTCTGCAGGGACAGACAACCTGCGACACTGACGGGGTGAGCGCCGCTCGCGCCGTACCGGGCATTTACTGTACACCCAAAGGCCGGACGGTCGCCGACTTCCTGTTGGTTGAATTGGGCGAAGACCAGTTCGCCCTGCGTATGCGCAAGAGCATCATCGCTGCCGCCTCAGCAGTACTGGGCAAATACATCGTGTTTTCGAAAGCCGACATACAGGACCCCGGTGCCGACTGGCAGGTCTTCGCCTGCTGGGGGGACGATGCGGGAGAAACGGTAGCAAAATTTTTTGGCGGCACTCCAAACGAGCAGTACGCCTGCATTTCCGGCGACGGTTTTCGTGTAATCCAGATGGACGAGACTGGCAACGCTTTCGAGTGCTACCTGTTAAACGGGGCACAGGCGAACGCGATAACTGAGCACTGTGACAGCGGCGACCCCGGAGACTGGGAAGCGATGCAGATCGATGCCGGTATCGCCCGCATCGAAAGTGAGACCGTGGAAGAATTTATTCCGCAAATGCTCAACTACGACCTCACCGGCTTTATCAGTTTCACCAAGGGCTGTTATACGGGGCAGGAAGTGGTGGCACGCCTGCATTACCGCGGCACACCCAAGCGCAGAAGCTACGCAGGAACAACCTCTACAGACTCATTACCAGCGCCCGGTACTGCGCTGTTCGTTCCAGGCCAGAGCCAGAGCGTGGGTAACATTGTTAATGCCTGCCGCGACAGCGAAGGCGAGCTGCATGTGCTGGTGTCTGCCACCTCCGAGGGAGCCGAGCTCGGCCTACGTATTGGAGAAGACTCAGGGGCAAAAATTTCACTCGCCGCGCTACCCTACTCGCTGACACCTGCCAACTCCTAAGCGGCAGGTCGGAGGGGTGATGCGGCACTCCGACGGCCATCGGCTTCGAATCGGGCCAGTGGTCCGGCATTCCGGCGGGCCAATTCCTATAGATTCATGGAGTTATAGAGACTGCACCTGCCGATTTTACGGGTGGGACTGGTGATTCATATTCGGCAGGTCACAACTCCTCTGCTCAGAAGTACCGCACTCTAACCCTGACGGCTCTCCTTAACATCTTCCGCCAAC
This sequence comes from uncultured Alteromonadaceae bacterium, assembly GCA_964590005.1. Classification (GTDB taxonomy): domain Bacteria; phylum Pseudomonadota; class Gammaproteobacteria; order Pseudomonadales; family Halieaceae; genus CALJFL01. The sequence goes on from CAZPVJ010000149.1 coordinate 15,970, forward strand.
CAGGCTTTGATTAAAGACTGGTATGGCATATCCCGCTTGTTGGCCTCCATTTTGATACTATCGAGCAAGCCCTCCGGTAATCTCAAGGAGATTGTCTTGGTCGATGGCTTTAAATTCGGCATGGCCACTGCTTCAGCCTTAGCCCAATCAACGTACTCACTGGAATCGTTTGTTTCCCAGAAGTCTCGTGCTTCCTGCTCGGAAGCAAACTTTGGCACTCTCTTAACCTTTTTCTCTTTGCTCATATGCTGCCCTCTCCTTCCGATGCATATCTCTCGCAGAGATCACCCGGATCAGGGTACCTTCTCCTCTTAGGGTAAACGTGACGTGTAACCTTCTTCCTGCGTCCGTCTTACCCAGTGCATGAATTCTGGATTCATCCTGGCTGTGCTTTACGTCCGCTGACAGCAATAGCGGAACATTGAAAAACAACTGCTCGGCTTCAAACTGGCTAACACCATGTTTGTCTGCGCTTTTTCGGGCGTTCGCAGCATCCCAGTCAAAACCAGTAAGCTTGCTGACATCAATCATTTCTGTATATTACCATAATATACATCGAATTCAAATGTGATGGAAAGAAGCGATGGAAACTGACCGTTGTTGATTTGCACTTAAAACTGACCCAGGATTTTGAGAAAATCCTTAGAGCAAAATTCAGATAGCTCTTTATGACTGTCTCAGTGGTTCAACTGAGGCTTCTAGTTTAAAGGGGCTGCCAAAACTGTTTGACCTGGCCTACGTTGGCGCGGGACACAGGCAAGCGTTGTTCGACGAAATCGCGCAACGTAACGTATACGCGCCGCTGCTCTGTGAGGTAGGACGTTATCTGCTGCCGGTTCACGACGTAGGAACGATGGATTCGCAGGAATTCGGACTGTGGCAGCTGTTGCAGCATAAACTCCAGTGTCGTATCGCTTATAAGCGTATCCGTTTTTTGCCGTGCCTGGCCCAGGGCGTTCAAATGGACACGGCAATAACCTGTAATGGTATCTAGATATCCTATTTGGCCCGAGTCAACAATCAGGGTAGCTGCGCCTCGGCGTACCGCAATTTGAGTCTGTGATGTGTCGGGATAGAGCTCATATTGCATTTTTTGCAATTGCTCAGGTCGCACGAGGGCATTCAGGTGATCAATCTTTTTGAGGCTCTGTGTCAGGCGTTGTTGCTTAATAGGTTTGAGCAGGTAATCAATGGCATGGGTTTCGAAAGCGGAAATGGCGTACTCATCAAAGGCGGTGACAAAAATAAGTTGATAGGGTATATGACTGGTGGCCATGGCCACTTGCAGACCGCCTAGTTCTGGAATTTGGATATCCAGAAACACAATGTCAGGGTGTAGTGTTTCGATGCACTGTAGGGCGTTCAAGCCGTCATCAGCTTCGCCCACGATTTCAATGTTTTTATGTTCTTCTAGTAGTCGCCGAAGTTTTCGTCGGGCGGCAGGTTCATCATCCACAATCAGTGCGCGTTTTTTTGTCATAGTCTGTGCGGTCATAGTTTTTTGATTATGGCCTATGGCTATAGTTAGTATTCATCGATTCAAAACTTGGCGTAGCGGAATCATCAGCTCTACGACGGTGCCTGAAGAATTAGGTAAACCGGCTCGTTTTGAATCAATCCTCATTAAGGCATCATCTCCGTAGAGCAGCGCAAGCGTATCTTTGATAATAGAAATGCCATGGCCCACGTTAAGCTTTTCGGTGTCAAAACCTTCCCCATCATCCACAACGCGGATACATAATTCTTTGTCATCCGCGGTTGCGGTGATTTGGATATGGCCTGACTCTTTACGTTTAGAGAACCCATGTACGATGCTGTTTTCAACTAAGGGTTGTAGCAATAAGGGAGGCACCGAAACCAGCATCAAACTCTCCTGCACTTCAATGGCATATTCCAGTCGGTCTTCAAAGCGCTGTTTTTGCAACTCCAGGTAATTTTGCGTGAGTTCAATTTCCTGTTTGAGAGACGATTGTAGTCGGTTGGATGCCTGCAATACTGCCCGCAATAGGTCCGCTAGCTGGTCCACAACGACACCGGCCTTTTTCGGATTTTCTTCAATTTCTGCAGAAATCAGGTTGAGAGTGTTAAACAGAAAGTGGGGATTGAGTTGTGCCTTTAGCGCGGCGTATTGTGCGGTCTTGTAGTTATTGAGCAACTCCAGGTGTTCGGTTTTTTGGCGAACAATAAAACCCAAAGCACCAAATAACAGGGTTTCCAGTGTAATCAGAAATATCGGACCCACAATCCCAGTAGAGTATGTTCGCAATCCGAACTCAATATTTATCATACGGTTGAGAAGGGAAAAAAATACCAGACTCAACAATACGGAGATCAAATTACGAACAGAAATGGCAACAAGGCCCCTTGCAGCGGTTCCAAAATAAAGACGCTCCAGGGACTCCAGGCATTTGATAAGACAAAAACAGAGTGCACAGAAAATCCACACGATTCCAAAAGCAAGCAGAGGCTTCACTTCGAGCCCAACACTGTATTGTAGCTGGCAAATAAAGACGGAATTGATCAGCGGTATATACAACAGCAATGTGACGGGTAGAGACAGAAGGTTGAAGCTGTTAAGAATTTTCATCGCTGATGGCTGATCTACTTACACTAAAAGACTATTGTTCAGGTTCAGGCTAAACGAACGAATGCACAATGCAATACTGCACGCCTTCAACTGTACATCTTGCCCCTTGATTGGTACACCCGCGCGCTGATTTAGATCTTCAGAAACAAGAATGTACCATTCGCAGGACAAAAGGTACCAACGAGCTTACCCATGCTGGCCTGGAGCATTTTTGGAGCGTTAAATAGGTTGTTAGTAACAAACACAACTTGTCGGTTCTATTGAGATATTTTGACATGAATAAGTTAGTTCTCTATGTGTGCGTGGTCGCAGCGCTTGTTGGCTGTGGCAATGATGAAGACCGTGGAGATGCAGTCTATGACGGTAATAACGACACCGCCGCTGACACCACCGGGCCTGTTATTACTTTAAATGGAAATGCGAATATTGAAGTAGTCTTCAATGCATTCTTCGATGATATTGGTGCTCAAGCAGTTGACGACATTGATGGTGAAGTCCCTGTAACGTTAGAAGGTACTGTAGATACGTCTATTTCCGGCACCTACGAACTTACTTATATGGCGGCAGACTCTAGCGGTAATACCAGTGAGCTTGTAAGGACGGTGGAAGTATTGAGCGATCCATTGCTTGAAGCGAGTGTGAGCATGCCGGCGCCGCCCATTGCTTTCTTTTTTGATGGCACGCTTATCGGTGCAGACTATTGGTCTCAAGAGCCTCAAATTCTATCCGGTGGTGTTGGCTTCTCAGATATTTTAGGGGTAGAGGCCGATGAGGTAACTGAAGGTCTAGCCAGAGAAGTGGGTGGAACTTGGTCGTCTGATATAAGTTGCGGTACCGGCACAGGAAACTACACAACCGTTGCTACCCAAGATCAGGTTTCGATGGGATATATCCAGCAAACACCCTATGGCGAGTTAAAAGATGGTGCCTTAGGCATTGATGGTCT
>CAZPVJ010000150.1:0-3461 GCA_964590005.1 uncultured Alteromonadaceae bacterium
TTCGAAGGTGCCCGCCCCGCGATAGCCGATTTCGACACAGGCGTTAACACAGGCCTCAGCCACCTGCTGTCGCAAATCCTCGTCGATTGATGGGGCTGGCGCTTCCTCGAGCACCTTCTGGTGGCGGCGCTGTAACGAGCAGTCCCGGTCGCCGAGGTGGATGGCGTTGCCTTGCCCATCCGCAATCACCTGTACTTCGACGTGCCGCGGTTTTTGCAGGAATTTCTCGAGGTAGACCACGTCGGACCCGAAGGCCGCAGCGGCCTCGGATTGCGTTACCTGTACTGAGTTAATCAAGGCGGCCTCGTTGTGAACAACCCGCATGCCGCGACCACCGCCACCGGCGGCAGCCTTGACAATAACCGGGAAGCCTATGCGTCTGGCAATCTCAAGGGTTCGCTCAGCATCATCGTCCAGGGGGCCGTCGGACCCAGGTACGGTGGGGACCCCGGACTTCTTCATGGCATCAATCGCTGACACCTTGTCGCCCATCAGGCGAATCGTGTCGGCCTTGGGGCCGATAAAGACGAAGCCGCTTTTCTCCACCTGGTCGGCGAAGTCGGCATTTTCAGCGAGGAAGCCGTAACCGGGGTGGATGGCACTGGCATTGGTCACCTCGGCGGCGCTGATAATCGCGGGTACGTTGAGGTAGCTCTCGGTGGAAGGGGCAGGTCCGATACAGACAGACTCATCGGCCAGCCGCACGTGCATTAACTCGGCATCAGCGCGGGAGTGTACGGCGACGGTCCCAATGTCCAGTTCCTTGCAGGCCCGCAAAATGCGCAGGGCAATTTCGCCGCGGTTGGCAATGAGCACCTTATCCAGGATAGGCATGACGTGTGTCCTCTGCTGGCGCGTTTGACGCGGGCTGACTAGACAATGGAGACCAGTGGTTGGTCGAACTCGACCGGCTCGCCGTTTTCAACCAGGATGGCCTCGACCACGCCGGCTTTGTCTGCCTCGATCTGGTTCATCATCTTCATTGCTTCAACAATGCACAGCACATCGCCCACTTTCACGGTCTGGCCAACCTCGACAAACGATGCGGAGGTGGGCGAGGGGGAGCGATAAAACGTGCCGACCATGGGAGAGACCACCAGGTGGCCGCTGCTGGCAGGCGCCTCAGTGGGTGCTGCAGCCGGTGCTTCGGCAGCCGCTGGCGGAGGTGCCGGTGCTTGCGCAGGCGCTGCGGCGACCGGTGCAGCGTAAGCCGGGGGCGCCGCCATCACTGCCTGGGCGCCGTTGCGACTGATCCGGACGGACTCTTCACCTTCCTTTATCTCTATCTCATCGATGTTGGACTCTTCTAACAGTTCGATCAGTTTTTTAACCTTGCGAATGTCCATACGAGGACCCCCCCTTGGGTTTAAGGCTGTTCCAGTTGTGTCATGGCGCTTTGCAGCGCAAGGTCGTAGCCCTGCGCACCCAGCCCGCAGATCACACCCTGGGCCAGGTCAGAAAAGTAGGATTGGTGACGGAATTCCTCCCGGGCGTGCACATTGGACAGGTGCACCTCGATAAACGGGATAGCCACGGCGGCCAGGGCATCACGCAGTGCGACACTCGTATGAGTAAATGCCGCCGGGTTGACGATAATGAAGTTGACGCCCTCGTGACGCGCGTCCTGTACGCGCTCCACCAGCTCGTATTCGGCATTGCTTTGCATGGTGAGCAGGTGATGGCCGCGGACCTGGGCTGCTTGCTCGAGCTGTGTATTGATGTCGTTGAGGGTGGTAGCGCCGTAGATGTCGGGCTCGCGCTCACCCAGCAAATTCAGGTTGGGACCGTGGATAACAAGAATGGTGGCCATTTGGCAGGCACTCTCTGTTTGCGCGCGATTCCGGAAGAGTGTCCCTCAAAGTTCAGCCCTTGTCTATCATTTTGTTGCTTTTGTGGAAAATGGCGGCAAATAGCATCTGATTTGGCGAAGTTCGCAAGTTTTAGGAAAATGCCTGCTTCTTCAGCGGCTATTTATCTATTTGAGGGCACTTTTCAGTAAGTTCGGTGAAATGGGACAAAAGTGCTCACATATTGCCGGCTAAAGGCGACTTATTGATAGAAACTGCCTCCAGAGCGTCCATGACGGTAGCGCTGGTCAACAGTTGCGGCAGGATAATGGGCGGCAGGCGGGGGTCAGCCGGGTACATCAGGTACAAAGGGATACCATTGCGCCCATGTTCGGCGATGAAATCGGCTATTTCGGGGTCATAGTTGGTCCAATCAGCCACCATGTAAACCACGCCGTGTTCAGCGAACGCAGCGGTCATATCGTCGGTGAACAGCACGGCCTGCTCGTTGGCAATACAGGTGATACACCAGTCGGCAGTAACATCAACAAAGACAGGATTGCCCAGCCCGCGCAGTTCTCGCAGGCCGGTTTGCGACCAGGCCACGGTACCCGGGGCCAATTGTGGATCCGCATCGCCGTTACCCGGCCCACGCCAGCTGCCCAGGGAGATTGCCAGCGCGACGCAGATCACTGTCACTGCCTTGTGCCAGTGACTGTGGCCCCAGGCCCACAGGCCCATGGCCAGCAGCAGCGCGCCGGCCATTGCCACCGCCATGGTGTCGATGCCGGTTTGGCGACCCGCAACCCAAAGCAGCCATATGGCCGTGGCGTAAAGCGGAAAAGCGAGGAATTGTTTCAAGCTCTCCATCCAGCGCCCCGGTTTGGGCATCAAGCGCCTTGCCAACTGGCTGTAACCGAGCAATAGCAGCGGCGCCGCCATCCCGGCTCCCAGGGCCGCGAAAACGGCGAGGGCAATCGGTGCCGGCTGGGTCACCGCGAAACCCAGGGCGGTACCCATAAAGGGCGCTGTACAGGGGCTGGCTACCACGACTGCCAGCACCCCGGTAAAGAAACTGCCGGTCTTGCCCTGGCGGTCGGCCAGTCCGCCACCGGTATTCATGATGCTGCCTCCGAACTCAATGACGCCGGACAAAGACAGGCCCATGGCCACGAACAGGTAGGCCAGGGCAATCACGAAGCCCGGTGTCTGTAACTGGAAGCCCCAGCCGATGGCACTACCAGCCTGCTGCAGGCCGATCAACAGGGCCGCAATCAGGACAAAGCTGGCCACCACGCCCGCGGCATACAACCAGCTGTGCAGGTGGCGGTCACTGTCGCTACTGCGGGCGAAGCTGAGGACTTTCAGTGACAGGATTGGAAAGACGCAGGGCATCAGGTTGAGTATGGTGCCACCCACAAATGCCAGCGCGAGCATGTAAAACAGGGTGCCCAGAGAAGCCTCCGTAGTACCGGTGGCCCGCTCGGCTGTTCCACGCGCTGGTGGGGCGTTCTCGACAACGGTGTTGCCAGCGAAATCCAGAGTGAACACTTGCTTACGCGGTGGATAGCATAATCCGGCGTCGGCGCACCCCTGTGAGGAGACTTCCAGTTGGGCTGTTTGGCTGACGCGGGCGGGCACCAGGGTGATATCCGCGTCGTTGTAATACACCCG
>CAZPVJ010000151.1:0-73124 GCA_964590005.1 uncultured Alteromonadaceae bacterium
GATTCGCACATTGGACTGACCGACCTCGCGGGCCCATTGCTTCCCAATACCCCTGATTGCAGTTTTGGGGATGCCCGACATGCCAGCATTTTCCAAGGTACGTAACACGGCGGTGGTCAGCAATTGCACGATAGCACCGCCCTTCCGGGCTGCCAGGATTCGCGCAGAAGCTGTTAACAGGTTGAACGCTCCGTTGACATCCGTATCCATGATGCCCCGGAATTCCTGCGCACTGATATCGGCCAGGGGTCTGAGGGGAATCGGTGGACCCACGGCATTGACGACTGCTGAGAGTCCGCCTTTCAAGTCATCAGCCGCCGCCAAAAAAGCCTCGACCTGGCCGGGATCACGAACATCGACAGCACGGCAAGCAGCCTCACCGCCTGAGGCCCTGATTTCGGAGACGAGCGCTTCGGCTTTCTCCGAACCCTGCAGATAGCCTAAGAGAAGGGGCCTGCCCTGCTCTGCCAGTTCACGGCAGATCGGCTCACCCAGGCCGCCGCTGCCTCCGACGACCGCAACAGTCCCGATCATTACCTAGCTTGCCAAGCGTTCAAACTCTAGCTCTGGGAAATCACCGTTTACGGATTCACGCAGCCTGTCGTAGTAAACATTGGCGCCGCCAAAGTAGATCAAGACCCGGGGCTTATGGTTCTCGATATTGGCTCCCATCATCCAGGAGTGCACCGTGTCTCCCTGGTTCATCAGCGTCTGCTCATGAATTTCCGCAACGTGTGCGGTCCATTCTTCCTCGGCATCCTGCTTGGCTTCACAAACATCGTAGCCCTCGCTCTCCATCTTCTTGATGCAGTCGGTAATCCAAATCACGTTTTGCTCGATGGAGGTGGGCAGATTGGCAAAGGGTGCCTGCGGCCCGGTGACCATAAACAGGTTGGGGAAGTCCGTCGAGCATACTCCCATCAGGCAGTTGGAAGTCTTCTCCCACTTCTCGGCGAGCGACTGGCCACTTTCACCGCGAATCGGGAAGGCTTCCAAGGCACCAGTGTAGGCCCTGAACCCGGTAGCCAGCACGATAATGTCAAACTCATAGAGGTTTTCGCTTGTTCTTATGCCTGTCTCGGTAATCTCAACAATCGGCTCGCGGTCTTTAATATCAACCAGGTGCACATTGTCACGGTTATAGGCTTCCAGATAGCTGTGATCAAGCGGCGGCCGTTTGGCAAACAAGGGGTAATCGTCTGTGGTGGGTACCAGGATATCCGCGATGGCGGGATCGTCAATGCGCTCCCTCATCTTGTCAATAATGAATTGAGAGGCCATCTTGTTGGCTTCTGGATTAGCAAGCAGGTCGTCAAAAGTCTCGAAGACCCAGCGGAAACTGCCGTTCCAGTGCTCCTCAAAAATGCCCTGGATCTCCTCCGGTGGCGTATCCGCGAGATTACGCCCGGCAGTGTTGAACGCCATGCCAAAGACGTGGTTCCGGCACATGTCCACAATGTCGTCGTAGTTTTCCTTGATTTCCTTTTCCCACTCCGGGGTCATAGGTCGCTGCATCGCTGGCATGATGAAGTTTGGCGTGCGATGAAAGACGGTGACCTCAGCAGCAGTTTGCGCCATGATCGGCAGCATCTGCACAGTCGTCGCCCCGGCACCAATAATACCCACGCGCTTACCCGCATAATCCAAACCTTCCTGCGGCCAACGCGAAGAGTGAAACAGTGGGCCTTTAAAGGTATCCATGCCACTTATCTTGGGGATTACAGGCTCCGAAATCATACCCATGCCACTGATAAAGTACTTGCACGTGTAAGTTTCGCCACTGCCCGTGGTAATCAACCAGTGTCCAGTGTCTTTCTGATAGTCCGCTGCGACAATCTCGGTCTCTAGCTGGATGTGGGGCCACATATCGCACTTGTCCGCAACGAAACGCATGTAGTCATGTGTTTCCTTCCAGTCCGGATAACGCGCTGACCAGGACCATTCCTGCAAAAGCTCCTTTGAAAACGTCAGACAGTAGTAGTAACTCTCACTGTCAGTCATCGCACCCGGATAACGATTCCAGGTCCAGGTACCACCAATATCGTTGGCTCTGTCAAAGACCTTTACCGAGAGGCCCGCTTCGCGCAGGTGATGGATTGCCGCCAGGCCCGCGAAGCCCGCTCCAATAACAATGGCGTCGAAATCTGGTTGTTGAGAAGTCATCATCTAAATCCTTATTGTGTCTTTATCTGGTTTGTCTGTGTCAGCACCCTAACTGCCGTCGGAGAGATAATGGCCATATTTCTCCATCGCCGCTTCCCGCTGGGTTGGTGTGTGATAGGTGGGGAACAAGCCCGGCGCGGGCTGGTGATCTCGCAGGACGGTGCGCGCTACCGTAACCTTGTGCACCTCTGAGGGACCATCCACAACACCCAGCTCGGGAATATCTGCCCACATGTACATCAGTGGAATCTCGTCGGACATTCCCAGGCTGCCATGCAGATGCATGGCGCGATAAACCACTTCCTGCAGCACTTTGGGTGTCGCCGCCTTGATCGCCGCAATTTCCTTGCGTACCTCACGGTTATACTCCTTGTGCTTGTCGATCAACCAAGCCGTGTATAAAACATGCAATCGGTATTGCAAAATCTGGGTGTAACTGTCGGCAATTTTTTCCTGGGTCATTTGCTTATTGGCCAGCAGTTCACCCTTGGTTGTGCGACTTAAAACACGCTCACACATCATATCCATAACTTTCTTCAGCTTGCCGACACTGCGCATAGCATGGTGAACGCGGCCGCCGCCCAGGCGTGTTTGCGCTACCAGGAAACCCTGGCCCTCTTCACCGAGCAGATGGTCTGCCGGCACACGGCAGTCAGTGAACCGGATATAACCGTGCACGCCATCACCCTGTTCGACATAGGGACCAACTGCGGAGTTGCGCAGGATCTCCATACCCGGGGTGCCCTTCTCTACAAGGATGATGGAAGCACCCTCGTGAATAGGCACGTCGGTATTGGTGACAACCATGACCAGGAGAAATTCTGAAAAACGGGCGTGGGAAGCGAACCACTTCTCACCGTTGATGACCCACTCATCGCCGTCTCGTGTGGCAGTACAGGTGAACTCAGCCGGGTCGGCACCGGCCTGCGGTTCCGTCATTGAGTAACAGGACGCGATTTTGCCGTCCAACAGTGGTTGCAGGTACTTTTCTTTCTGGTGAGGCGTCCCGAAGTGCGCGAGGATTTCGGCATTTCCAGAGTCGGGTGCCTGGCAACCGAAAACGCTGGGACCAAAACGGCTGCGGCCCAGAATCTCGTTCATAAGACCCAGATTGACCTGGCCATAGCCCTGCCCACCGAGTTCAGGCCCAATATGACAGGCCCAGAGCTTCTTCTCTTTAACAATTTCCTTGAGTGGCGCCATCGCTTTGGCCGCAGGAGAATCAGGATCCCAGGGGTCGCCCGGACCCCTGAATACAAGGTCCAGAGGCTCAATTTCCTCGCGCGTAAATTGATCGATCCAGTTCAACTGCTCCTGGAATTCACTGTCGGTCTCAAAGCTCCAGCTCACTGCATTTCCTCTTGTTCACGATTAGGGCAAGCGCTATTGATTACGGGTATCAGCTGTAACCAATGCATTTTGTTTTTGTCGTCGCCTTGACTTGGGCAGACGCCATCTTATACTTGCTAGACGCAAACAAGCAAGTTTCTTGAACCCGCCGGACAACAATAACCATGCTCAACGCGAAGGTGCGGCTTATGCAGACAGCCCCCGCAGGTACCACCATTGACAACCAGCCACCACGGCTACGGGTTGACTCAAATTATAGTCGTGAACTGGCAAACCGCCCGCCACTGGCGACCAACCCTGACGAGGTTTCAGCTTGAGCAGTGACAATCCCAAATTCGCCGATTGGTGCGCTAATGAACTAAAGCGCACAGGCGCCACTGTCGTCAAGGAACTCAGCGGTGGCAATTCAAACCTGACCCAACTGATTGATACAGATCAAGGTCCACTGGTCCTGCGTACCCCGCCAGCCAATACGATTTCCCCAAAAGCACATCGTGGGGTCGAACGCGAATCCATCGTAATGGCAGCCCTGGCGGGGCGCATTCCTGTGCCTGAGATGGTCGCCTGGTGCGACGACCCGGAAGTGAACGGCAGACCGTTCATGCTGGTTGAACACGTCGACGGGGTTTCAATTACCGAGGAACTGCCCGCCGCCTACGACGGTGCCGCATCCGTCAACAGCCTGGGCGAGCAACTGATCGATGCTCTCGCGGGAATCGCCACAGCACCCTGGCAGGACATCGGTCTTGCCGCCTTTGGTAACCCGGATAATTTTCTCAGCCGACAAATCGAGCGTTGGCTGGAGGTTCGCAGGAACGCTGTGGTCAGGGAGTTACCTGAAATAGAGCGCCTGGGAAACTGGCTTCTGGAAAATTTGCCCGAGAACGGACCGGTCGGTGTGGTTCACGGCGACTTTCATCTCGACAACACCCTGTGCAGCCGTGATCGACCCGAACTGCTGGCAGTGATTGACTGGGAGATGGCCACTATCGGCGACCCGCTCACCGACCTCGGCCTGTTCCTGATGTTTTGGGGCCCGCGCCAGGTCGAGCCACCCGGCTTTCAGCATGTGCAGGCAGTCACCCGAATCGATGGCATAGCCAGTCGGCGCGAGCTGGCCGAAAGGTGGGCAAAGCGAACCGGCATCGATATAAGCCAACTGCATTTTTATCTGGGCTTTGCGTTCTGGCGGTTGGCGGCGATCGTAGAAGGCGCGTACGTCCTCTATACCCAGGGTAAGGTCGACACGCCTTACGCCCGCGGCCTTGAATACGACGTGCCGGCACTGCTCGAAGAAGCGCGGCTGGCCACCCAGGGAGACTGGTGATGCAGGCAACCATGATGCACACACCCATGACCGTCCAGCTGATTATGCAGCACGGTTTACAGGTATTTCCTAACAGTCGCGTGGGGACCTTCGACGGTGAACATGTCACCCATACGCCCTATGCGACTATCGCGGATAACGCTACCCGCCTCGCCAGCGCGCTAGCCGCGCTGGGCATAGAGTCCGGCGATCGGGTGGGCACCTTCAGCTGGAACAATACTGCACACATGGAAGCCTATCTGGCGATCCCCTCGATGGGTGCCATCATGCACACGGTCAATATTCGCCTGTCACCGGAACATATCGCCTACGTCATCAATCATGCCGAGGACAGGGCCATTATTCTTGATGGCACGCTGCTGGACCTTTTCCAGCCGGTTCTACCCCTGCTGGAAACCGTGGAGCACATCATCATAATCGGCGATGAGGCAACGCTGGAAGGGTTTGAGTGCCACCGTTACGAGGCCCTGCTGGAAGCGCAACCCACTCATTACGACTGGCCAGAACTGGACGAGACACAGGCCGCGGCGGTTTGCTACACCTCTGGCACAACGGGCAACCCCAAGGGCGTTGTCTACAGCCACCGAACAACCTTCATGCACTCGATGGCTTCGCGCGCCACCGATACCTTTGGCATCAGCGAACACGATCGCATTATGCTGTTACCTCCCATGTTTCACGCCAATTCATGGGGCCTGCCCTACAGTGGCTGGTTCAGCGGTAGCGACCTGATCATGCCGGGGCCGCACTTACAGGTTGACGGCATTATGGCCATGGTCGCCAGTGAGCGGCCCACCATCACCGCGATGGTGCCAACCATTCTGGGTGACCTGCTGCGGATGCCTGCGGAGACTGCGCCGGACATGACGTGCTTTCGCATGCTCGTGTGCGGCGGTTCTGCGGTGGCACCGGCAATGATCGATGCCGCTCGCGAGCAATGGGGCGTGCCGGTACTGCAGGGTTGGGGCATGACTGAAACCAGTCCATTGTGTGCTCTCTCGCACCCGCCCCGCGATCCTGGCGCGGGAGGCGAAACACCCTGGCGGGCCAAGAGTGGTCGACCGGTGGCCGGTGTACAGGTACGCGTGGTCGACGAGCAGGGCAAACTTCTACCCAACGACGGTGCCAGCGTGGGCGAACTGCAACTCCGCGGCCCCTGGATCACCGGCGCCTATCACCGCGACGAATCACCCGATTCATTTTCTGACGATGGCTGGCTGCGCACAGGTGACGTGGGCCATATCGACGAAAAGTATTATGTGCAGCTAACGGACCGGACCAAGGATGTGATCAAGTCCGGCGGAGAGTGGATTTCTTCGGTAGACCTGGAAAATACCCTGCTCGCCCACCCTGACGTCGCGGAAGTTGCGGTTATAGCGGTCGATGACGAGCGCTGGCAGGAAAGACCGCTGGCCATAGTCTCCCCTGTCCGCGAGGACTTGTCGCCGGCGGAGCTGCAGGATTTCCTGCAAGATCGCGTCGCCAAATTCTGGATCCCCGAGTACTGGGCTTTTTGCACCGACATCGCCAAGACCAGCGTTGGCAAGATGGACAAGAAGCAATTGCGCCAGGATAAGTTAGACGGAAAATTGGACGTAATAAAAACCCGCTAAACCGGACAGTAAACCCGGAATATTGCAGGGAAACTGATATGGCAGAGAAAACAGCAACCAAAAACACTGCGACGCCACGCAGAACCCAGGCCGAGCGGACGGCGTTATCTGACCAGCGGATGCTCAAGGCCGCTATTAAACTGATCAACGAACGGGGGACCCAGAAAACCACGCTCAAGGAAATTGGGGAGCTGGCCGGCTACAGTCGCGGACTGGCCAATTATCGCTTCGGTTCAAAGGATGGTTTGCTGCAGGAGCTGTTCAGTCGATTCGATGAGCGCTGGAAAACCCACCTGGAAAGTTATGTTGGCAACAAGACCGGCATCGACGCCGTGCTCGCTGCGGCAGATGCGCTGCGGGATTTCCTGAAGGTTGAACCGGAGTACATGCGTGCCATGTATACCTTGTGGTATGAGTCCCTGGGACATGAATCAGAGATCAGGAATAGCCTGGCAGCTCATCATGACGTCTACCGCAAAGATGCGACAAGATGGATCGAGAAAGGGATTGCCGCGGGCGATATAGACCCGGGCATAAACCCGCAACAGTTTGCCGTCCAGTATTGCGCTTTCATCTTTGGGCTGGTTTATCAGTGGCTCGTAGACGGCGATGCGCTCGACCTCGATGCCATTTTTGACGATTACGAATCAAATACCACCAAATTACTCAGCATAAAGGAGTCCACCTGATGGCTTATCTCAACCGCGAAGCGGGCAAGCGTGTTTACTATGAGGACTATGGCAGTGGCGACACCGCGATCGTGCTGGTCCATGGCTGGGGCATGGGCCTGAGAACCTGGGACTACTCCCTGCCTGCGCTGGTGGCGGCGGGCTTTCGTGTGGTGGCGCTGGATCATCGGGGTTGTGGTAAATCTGACAAGGACTTCGCCGACTTTGGCATCGACGCCATTGCCGGCGACCTGGAGGCGGTGGTTACTGAACTGGGACTGAATGGCGTGGTACTCAATGGATGGTCGCTGGGTGGAGCCGTGGTTGTCGCCGCCGCGGCCCGCCTGCAGGACCGCTGCCGCGGGCTCGTACTGACCTGTGGCGCAACCCCTGTTTACCTGCAGAAACCGGACTACCCGCACGGCGGAACAGACGCGGATCTCGCCGGAACAATGGAGGCGATGGCCGCAGACCGCGTCAACTTCCTCTGGGCCCTGTCCCAGGGAATCTGTGCTACCGAGGTCAGCCCGGAGATCGAGCGCTGGATGTGGCAAATCTTCATGGAATCCACACCCCAGGCGGCGGCCTCCCTGGCGGAACTGGGCGCGCTGGACCAGCGCGACATGCTATCGGCCTTCACCATGCCGATCCTGAGTTTTGTCGCCAGTAAAGATGCCGTTGTCGACCCCAATGTCTGTCGCTCAGTCGCGGACTACAATACGAATGTGACAACAGTGGAGCTGTCTGAATCAGGACACGCGCCATTCATCGATGAAACCGTGCGTTATAACGAAGAATTGATCGCCTTCACCCGCAGTTGCCTGTAACAGGGCCGAGGACACTACTATGGCAGACGCAATAAACTACGGGCTCTGGTACGACTTTCGGAATCCGGCGCAATGGCGCCAGCCCTTTGAAACTTTTTACGCCGAACGCCTCGAGCAGATCGCTGCTGCTGAAGGGCTGGGTTTCACCTCCTGCTGGCTGACCGAACACCACTTCTGCGACGACGGTTACACGCCATCACCACTGGTTCTGGCGAGCGCAATCGGTGCGCGTACACAGTCGATGCAACTGGGGACGAACCTGATGTTATTGCCACTGCACGACCCTGTGCGCGTGGCCGAGGATGTCGCAACACTATCCCTGGTTACCGGTGGGCGCTTCGATCTTGGGGTAGGTATTGGCTACCGGCAACTGGAGTTCGACCAGTTTGGCAGGAAAATTTCCCACCGCCCAAGCCTCATTGAAGAGGGTATCGAAATTGTCCGCCGTGCCTGGTCCGGCCAGGCTGTCAATTTCAGTGGCAAACGCTTTGAGGTCGGTGACCTGTGCGTTACCCCTGTACCGGAACACACCCCGGCCATCCTTCTCGGCGGCATGGCGCCACCCGCTATTGACCGCGCTGCCAGAGTGGCAGACGGCTTTCTCTGCACGGGTGGCATTGGTATTGATGTCTACGCCGAAGCACTGGAGCGGCACGGCAAGAACATGACCGACGGTAGCGTGGTCCTGGGTTGCTGGGCCATCATTGCAGAGGATCCCGAGGCGGAAGCCGCGAAGGTCGGCGAACATGTACTGTACCAGGCAAACGAGTACATCAAGTGGGGCGCCTTTGGCCCGCCCGGTGAGACACCCCTGTTTGAGAGTCCGGCCAGTGCCATCGAGAATGGTCTTTACGAGCTGTGGGACGCGGACACCGCTGTCGCTGAGTTAAGCAAGCTTATAACCACCTACCCGAATATCCGTGATATCCATTTCTGGGCGCAGTTCCCGGGCGAAAGTGTGGAGTCGGGCAACGCCCGCTTACGGTACATCGCAGAAAAGGTGCTGCCGCGACTGCCCTGACCTAGTCCAGGCGACACATCCTGAACATCGTGGACAGGAAGAGGCGGTGGGCCTCCTCGAGGTCTATGTCATCGTCAAAGTACACCGCCGAGCGCAGCCCGATCATCAGGGCATAACACAGTTCTGCGGCATCTTTGGCGCTGCGCATAAAGATATCCGGCGCACTGTGGAAGATTTCCATCAGGAAGGTCTTACAGCGGCCGTCGAATTCCGCCTTGGTGACTCGCAGAACATCGTCGTTCACGGCCGCCCCAAAACATTCCAGCATGAAACCAATCTCCTTGCGGGTACTGGTTTCTCCCTTGAACCAGAAGTCGGTCAGCGCCACGATGCGCTCACGAATATCGAGCTCGCCAAACTGGTCAAGCTGTTCCATAAAACGCAAGGAAACATTATCAAAGTACTGCTCGAGCACATCTTCCTTGCCGTTAAAATAGTAGAGCAGGTGACTGGCGCTCATATCGGCACCCTGGGCGACATCCGCAAGGGTCGTCTTCACATACCCTTTTTCGAGAATACAGTCGTGTAAGGATCTGAAAATCTTCCTGCGGCGCTTGTCACCGCGGGAAACGCGGCGCTCCTCGCGATGCGCAGCCGGTTTCTCTGCCTGGGCCTGTGGCATAACTCACCTTTTCCCGTTCCGATAGCGTGCTTCCGTCGGACCTGTTGCGGGGTTTGTTATTTTCATTTTCTTGAATTTAATTCAAAACTGACCTAACATCCAGCCATAAATTTAATAAATGAGGACAATTCGTGCCCGTTGATCAGCTCCGTTCAGTCAACAGAGGAACGGGCTGGGGGCTGGCGCCGAGACGCCGGCCAACACACCATTTCCTGCTCACTCCAGTCTCCGCCCCGAATTCCGGGCTCACTGGCACGCGCAGGGCACGAGTTTACGCCTTTTGGAGGGAACAGTGAGCCTGACCGTGGAAGATAAACTGGCCATCAATGACCTGATGAGCCGCGCCGCATACGCATTTGATGTGCAGGACCTGGATATGCTGGAAGCCTGCTTCACGGAAGATGCCGAATTCGGCATGCAAATTGCCGGCGGCGACCCGGTCGGACCCTTTGTCGGCCGTGCGGCCATCATGAAATTGTTTGAGGACTCAATTGCAGTCCAAACCGACGTTCGCAAACATGTGGTCAGTAACCTGTTCTTTGATGAGAGTGGCGAACACCCCAAAGCCACGTCCAACCTGACCCTGGTATCCACCGAGCACGGCGAGACGACAGTGCTCACCGCGGGGTTTTATCGCGATACGCTGACATACAGCGACAACGAGTGGCGCATCGTGCACCGCTTTATCGAACTCGACAAAGCCTACTAGGACGCGCCTGTGAATATCGGCAGAATCCCCGCAAAAACAGCGCGCCTCGACCCGGGGCGAGAAGCATTAATCGATGTGCCCAACGAACGCAGGATCAATTACGGTGATCTCGACCAGCGCATTCGCAGGCTGGCCAACGGTCTGTGCAGTACGCTCGAGCTACCCAGGGAAGCGCGGGTTGCCATCCTGTCGAAGAACTGCATCGAATACATGGAGATATTCTATGCCTGCGCCCGCTGCGGCCTGATTGCCCAGCCGCTGAACTGGCGTTTAGGCACAGAGGAACTGTCCCGCATCATCGAGGACGGTGCGCCCTCAGCCATTATCTGCTCCGCGGAATATCACCAGACCGCTGAGACGCTCAAAACACAGGTGGACATACCCCAGTGGCTGTATTTTGGCCCCGGGTCCGATGATTCCTATGAAAACCTGCTGGCCAGCAACCACGACAGCGAGCCGGAAATTGCTGACAGCGTGGGCGGCGATGACCCTGTTCTTATCCTCTACACAGGAGGAACGACAGGCCAGTCCAAAGGCGCGCTCCACACGCACCACTCCCTGTACATGGGTATGCTCAACCAGACCGTGGCCGAACGTATTGTGCCCACCGACGTGTACATGCTGACCGGCCAGATGTTCCACATACCGGTGGCGTTGGCGATGAATTACCAGGCCCACGGATGTCCACTGGTGCTAATAAATTTCGAGGCAAAACTGGCGCTCGAAACAATCCAGAAAGAGCGGGTATCGGCTTTCCTGGGCATCACCACGATGCTCAACTGGATGATGGCGGTAGAAAACTTCTCCGACTATGACATCAGTAGCCTGCGCAATATTCAATACGGTGGCGGACCAATGCCACGCAACGTGGTGGCAGCTGCGCTGGACGCCTTCCCCTGCACGCTCATCCAGGGCTACGGCCAAACCGAGGGCATGACTATGAGCTTCCTGTCGCAGGAGGATCATGAAAAGGCAATCAATGGCGAACACAGTGAGCGCCTTGCCTCTTGCGGCCGCGAGGGTTTTGTTACCTCAATCAAGCTAGTGGATAACGACGGCAATGAAATACCCCGGGACGGCCAGACGCCCGGCGAGATCCTGGTCCAGTCCGAGGCCAATATGGTGGGCTACTGGCAACGCCCCGACCTGACGGCCGAGACAATCCGTGACGGCTGGATGTATACCGGCGATGTCGCCACCTGGGACGAAGACGGCTATATCTTCATCGTCGATCGCGCCAAGGACATGATCATTTCCGGTGGCGAAAACATCTACAGCACTCAGGTTGAGGCTGCAATTCATCAGCACCCCGCCGTGCTGGAGTCGGCGGTCTTCGGTATCCCTCACGATGAGTGGGGCGAGGCAGTGAAGGCTGTCGTCGTGCTCAAACCCGGCGAGTCAGCCACGGAACAGGACATTATCGATACCGCCGCCCAGCACCTGGCGTCGTATCAAAAGCCCAAGTCGGTGGACTTTGTCGACAGCCTGCCCAAGGCCCCAACGGGCAAGATACTGAAACGCGAGCTGCGTGATCCCTATTGGGCCACCGAAGAGAAAAAAGTATGACAGCGCTGTTGAGTGAGGAGTTGCTGGCGACTATCGGCCGTCAGAGTGAACCACGCCGGGAGATAGTGACCCGGCGCGACATTCGAAAGTATGCGGTGGCTACAAGCAACAGGCAGCGCAAGTACCTGGACGGGGACGAGGCACCCCCGATGTTTCACGTGCCGCTGTTCTGGGACGTGGTGGAACTGGATCAACTCACCCCCGATGGCGTCTCTATTGACACCCTGCTTCCCAAGTTCCCGCTGGAAAAGGCCATGGCTGGCGGACTGAAGATCGAATATCTAAAGCCGATTTATCCGGGTGACTGGCTCACCGCGACACGCACCCTGACCGACATCTACGAAAAGCAGGGTCGGTCGGGCGCACTGATCTTCTACGAGGTCGTGATGGAGATAACCAACGATGACGGCGAACTGGTTATCCGCGAAAAGACCACGAGGATATTGCGATGAGTAAGGCCACAGGCTTAGATCGCCTCGCAACTATCCAGGTCGGTGACACATTACCGGAACGCTCCTATACCCCGGACAACGTCCAATCGATGCTCTATAACGCTGTCCTGTGGAACGGTCATCGCATTCACTTTGACGAAGCGTACGCAAAAGACGTCGAGGGTTACCCTGGCCTGGTGACCGCCGGCCCCCTGCTGGGCGACTGGTTACATCAATGCCTGGAAGAGTGGCTTGGTGATGACGGTCGAATCGCCGAGATCGAATACTCCAATCGCATCGCTTCTTACATTGGCGAAACGCTGCGTTCAGGTGGCACGGTTACGGCGTGTGATCCCACCAGCAACTCAGCCACGGTGGAGGTGTTCATCAAGAATGAAGCCGATGAAGTGATTACCCCGGGCGTCGCGACGGTTAGATTCAATGCAGAGTGATGGCATGCCTTGGGAACGGCTGACCCGCTGATGGATAGCCGGGCATTGAGGGGTAAGGTAGCCATCGTGGGCGCTGCGGATACCGAGGTAGGCATCGTACCCGGGAAGACTCCCATGGAGCTGTGCGTGGAAGCCGCTGTCGCCGCCATGGAAGATGCTGGTATCCGAAAGGACAGTATCGACGGGCTGGTCACCTGCAACGCGATGGCCCAGCCCCTGCTCTACCACGCCGAGGCATTCGCCGAGTACCTGCAGATATTCCCCAGCTACTGCATCAGTGTCGGCGCCGGTGGCGGCACGACCTTTTCGATACTCCACCATGCCGCCTCGGCAATCGCCACCGGCATGGCCGATACCGTGCTGATTGTCATGGCCGATAGCTTGCGCAGCAGCCTGACCCGGGAACAGGCGATGTTGACCCAGTCATCTACCGGCCACCCGCAGTTCGAGCAGCCCTACGGACCTACGGTGCCCGCCTACTACGCCTTGATTGCGCAGGCCCACATGGCGCAGTTTGGCACGACGGAAGAACAGTTGGCTGCCATCGCGGTGGCAGCGCGCGCCCACGCTGCTCGCAATCCAACTGCCCAGAAACGCGACCCCATTACGGTCGAGGATGTGGTCAATTCCCGACTCATCGCCGACCCACTGCACCTGCTCGACTGCTCGCTGGTTTCCGATGGCGGCTCTGCAGTTATCATGACCTCAGCCGAACGAGCCCGGGACTTTCCCCACCAGCCAGTGTACTTACTGGGCGTCGGTGAAGGTCACAGCCACGAGCACATCAGCCAGGCGCGCGACCTGACGACATCCGCCGCCCTTGAATCAGGTCAACGGGCCTACTCCATGGCGGGAGTAACAGCTGCCGATATGGATTTCGCTCAACTCTACGACTGTTTTACCCCGACCGTGCTGGTGGAACTTGAGGACCTGGGATTCTGTCGCAAGGGGGAAGGCGGCGAGTTCGCCGCCACTGGCGCGCTGGGGCCAGGCGGCAGCCTACCCGTCAACACACACGGGGGGCTATTATCGCACTGTCACCCCGGCAACCCGGGTTCCATGTTTGCCCTCACCGAAAGTGTCTGGCAGTTACGCCACAGCGCCGGCGAACGCCAGGTACCCAATGCACAACTCGGACTGGTGCATGCACAAGGCGGGATCATGTCTTCCCATACAACACTGGTGCTTGGCCGGGAGTCAGATTGATATGCCCAAGACACTTCCGCCGCTGAGCACCCTGTCAGAGCCCTACTTCCAGGGCGCCCGTGAGGGCAAGCTGCGTTTGCAACTGTGTCAGCAGTGCCAGCAACACCAGTTCTACCCTCGCGTTATCTGCAGCCACTGTGGCAGCGACAACCTGGGTTGGAGCTCAGCCAGCGGCCGCGGCGCTATCGCCAGCTTCACCGTGGTGCGGCGCGCCATCTCCGAGGCCTACGATGCGCCCTACGTGGTTGCTCTCATCGATCTCGAGGAAGGACCCCGTATGATGAGCAGCCTGGTAGACGCCGACCCGGACACTATTGCCATCGGTGACACTGTTGAAGTCAGCTTCGCCGAGTGGTCCGAAGACATTACCATGCCCGTATTCAAGATTGTGTAAAGCAGGCACCGATTATGAACGCGAGAAACATCCCCGTTGCAATCATCAATCCAGACGCCCCGGAGACATCGCTGGAGGCGAAGCAGCCGGACATAGATAACGGCAGTGAGTGCTACAACAAAGACGGTTATTTCAGCCGAGATTACGCGCGCCTTGAGTGGGACAAGATGTGGACCCGCAGCTGGCTGATCGCGGGCGTGAGCTCCGATATTCCAGAGGTCGGTGACTTCCTGGTGTTTGATATCGGCGATGAGTCCATCATCGTCACCCGCACCGAGGCGGGTGTCAAAGCGTTCTACAACGTGTGCAGCCACCGCGGCTCCAAACTGGTCTGGGAGGAGCGCGGTAACCGGAAAGTGTTCGTCTGCCCGTTCCATAGCTGGAGCTTCCACAACACTGGCGAGCTACGCAGGATTACCGACGAGGACACGTTCCAGCCTGAAGTGATCGCCCACAGGCCGGGCCTGACTGCGTTGGCCTGTGCAGAACACGCCGGCATTGTTTTTATCAATATGAGCGATCAGCCACCACCGCTGGCGGAGGCTATCGGCCTGCCCGAGGGTTATCTCGAGGGATATAAGCTCGACGAGATGAAAGTCGTTCGCCACGTACGCAGCGAGTGGGGATCCAACTGGAAGGTCGGTGTAGAGGCGTTTTACGAGAGTTATCACCTGCATGCGGTCCACCCGGAAACCCGGGGCGTTATGGGTGACCTGAACGTGCAGTACGACCTCTACCCCAACGGGGCCAGCCGCATGATCGTGCCCCTGGGCCAGCCCAGCCCGCGGATTCATGACCAGACCACGGTCACGGAGGGACTCAAGATGATGCTGGAGGACGCGGGTGTTGACCCCGAGGGCTTTGAGGGTACCGCGGCCGACGTACGCAGCGCGATACAGCGTGGTAAACGCGAGCGAGCCGACCGCCTTGGACTGGACTACTCCCGTTTTGTAGACGGCCAGTTATCAGACAGCTGGGCCACCGGTATTTTTCCCAATGTGCAGATAGGTTGCCACCCCGAGGCTGTTTTCCTGATGCGTTTCCTGCCCCACGAAAATGACCCGGAGCGCTTTTACTACGACACCATGACCCTGGTATTCCC
The DNA here is from genome assembly GCA_964590005.1 of uncultured Alteromonadaceae bacterium. GTDB lineage: Bacteria > Pseudomonadota > Gammaproteobacteria > Pseudomonadales > Halieaceae > CALJFL01. Next base: position 15,452 of record CAZPVJ010000151.1, read on the forward strand.
GGTAGACGACCCCAACTACTGCCCACCAGGCTGGATGGGCCTACCCGAAGGAACCGATGTCAGCGGCAGGGTGCGGCCCGCGACCGAACACTACTCGATTGAGGAAGATGCCAATCTCGGCCTGGTCTTGAGCCAGGACTCGTCGCTATTGCCGGTCGTCCAGAAAGGTATGCGAAGCCGCGGATTCAAGGGGCAACTCTGGGGAGAGCAGGAACAGCGGCTGCGCCACTTCCACGTCGAACTGGAACGACGCCTCTCGGCCGACTGATATTTACGGTTTTGTGCTGTTTCTTACTTGACACAAACAAGTATTGTGACCACACTTGAATAAGATTCAAATTTCCGAATCTTTGCCCGCGCGGCGCCAAACCCACCAGGGTGAGGTTCGCGTGAGCGGGGTGACCTTCGGTAGAACCCTACCGAGCATGTGGTGAGTGTTGGGCCGGTTTTCCGGCCCCTTTTTTTGTCCGAAAAATAGTAACCAGCACCTGAGAGGCCCTTCAATGAGCGGTATTATCCTGCATCACTTCGATATCTCGCCCTTCGCTGAAAAGATTCGTTTGGTCTTCGGACTAAAGCAGATCGCCTGGCAATCGGTGGAGATTCCGCTGGTCATGCCAAAGCCAGACCTGACTGCACTCACCGGCGGTTACCGGAAAACACCGGTGATGCAAATCGGTGCCGACATTTACTGCGATACACAGCGCATCGCCAGGGAGTTAGAGACGCGCTTTCCGGAACCCACCCTGTTCCCCAATCACAGCCGCGCGCTCAGCATCGCATTCAGCTACTGGAGCGACGCGGCCTTCTTTCAGCCGGGGTCGGGACTATCCCTGGGCACCAACACCGCCCTGCCCGATGATATCCAGGAGGACCGCCGCGCATTCTTCAGCTACATGGACTTTGACACCCTGGAGGAGCAGCTGCCACACCTGTTCTCGCAATTCAGCGCGCACCTAAACCTGCTCGAGGATATGCTGTCCGACAACCGGCGATACCTGGGCGGCGACCAGCCTGGCTGGCTGGATATCCTGGGTTATTTTCCGGTGTGGATGAGCCAGGCTAATATCGCAGGCTCAGAGGCACTGCTGGCTCCCCTGCCCCACCTGACCGACTGGCTGGCAAGAGTCGCTGAGCTGGGGCACGGTCAGCGCAGTGAACTGCCCGCGGAAGAGGCCCTGGCCATTGCCCGCGCCGATACCAGCTCGGCAACGGCCGAGATAGCCAACGGTACCTGGCCGCAACTAGCGGCTGGCACAGCTGTCACGGTGACGCCCACCGACTACGGCGCTGTCCCGGTAGCGGGAGCGCTGCTCAGGCTGACCCAGCACGACATTGCTATCACGCGCTCCGATGAGCGAGCGGGTGACGTTGTAGTGCATTTCCCGCGCATGGGCTACCGTGTAGAACCACAGACACACTGATCAGCCCGCCGCACCCAATGGCATTACCTGGCTTTGCTTGATTGCCATCAGGCTGAAGTTGGATTCCATGTTTTTCACCCCCGGAAATTTCAGAATCCGCTGCATAGACAATTCGGAAAAGTGATCCATACTGCGCGCTACCACTTTCAGCAAAAAGTCATGACTGCCGCTCATCGCGTGACATTCGACGATGTGCTCCTCCGCTTCTACCCGTGTCATAAAGGCGCGCTGGCTGCGGTCATCTTTTTCCAGTGAGACCTGGACGAAGGCAGTAACCTGTAAACCCAGCTTGCGCTGATCCAAACGGGCCAGGTAACCATCGATGAAGCCCTCTTCCTCCAACTTTTTGACCCGCCGAAAACACGGTGACTCGGAGAGGCCCACACGCTCGGCGAGCTCGACATTGGAAATACGCCCCTCGGTCTGCAGAATGTGCAGAATTTCGCGCTCTTTTCGATCCAGTACCATGGCAGATTCCACCCCTAGAAACGGTCATTATTAAAGTTACCACCGATATTAGTGGATACTGCGCAACAGGTCAGTCACTTATCCACCACGGGGTCTCTCCGACCTTGCCGATGACTTCGCGACAATGACGCTTGCGAAGACGCACCTGCCGCACTACTGTGGCTGAAACCGGCAGGCCACAAGGTGCCTACATGAACGACAATGCTCGCCAACACTTCCCGATACTCGAGCACAAGGCCTACTTCAACGCATGCTCCTACGGGCCGCTGTCACTGCAGGTCAAAGCTGCCGTAGAGCAGTACCTTGCAATCCGTATGGAAGAAGGCGCTCGCTGGGACATTTACTGCGACAAGATCGAGCGAGTGCGCGAACTCCTGTCACAGCTACTGTTGGCACCGACAGATGACATCGCCGTATCGACATCGGTCAGCGAATCACTCAACAGTCTGATGACCGCACTGGACTTCACGGGTGCGCGCAAGGGCATCGTCACCACGGACTTCGATTTCCCGACGACATCGCAAATCATGCTGGCGCAGACAATGCGTGGGGCAGATGTGGCCCGGGCGAAGGTCGATAGTAGTGGCACGAATATTCCGCTGGCGGAGTTCGATCGACTCATCGACGACACAACATTGCTGGTAGCGATACCGCTGGTTTGTTACCGCAACGGCGTGTGGCTGGATCCGACACCCATTGTTGAGCTGGCACATGCAAGGGGAGCGATGGTGCTGGTGGACGCCTACCAGGGTATTGGAACACGACCGTTCAACGTCGCCGAGTCCGGCATCGACTTTTTGGTGGGTGGTTGCACCAAGTACCTCATCGGCACCAGCGGGGTCGCCTACATGTATGTGCGGGACAGCCGTACTAACGGCCTGGTACCCACCGCCACGGGTTGGTTCGCCCAGGAAGATCCGTACAGCATGGACATTTATCACAACCTGCCCCACGCGACCGCGCGGCGCTTCGAAGCCGGCACGCCCAACTCCTGCGGGCTGTTTGCGGCCGAAGCGGGCCTCGAACTGCTGCTTTCAACGGGATTGCCCGAGGTCGCGAAGCGAATTCAGGCAGTGACCGACCAGGTAAAGCAAGCCGCCGGTGACAACGCCTGGACGCTGGTCACCCCCGACGACAGACACGGGGCTATGCTGGCCATCAAATCCACGGACGCACCAGCCCTGGTAAGTCGCTTGCAAAGCGAGGGCATCATACTGAGCGAGCGCGATGGCAATATACGGGTGGCGCCGCACTATTATAATGACGGCAGTGACGTAACCCGACTGGTTGAGGCGCTTGGGAAAAACGCCGACTTACTGGCCTGAAGGCGCAGCCCGACCGAACAGCAGCAGTATCGATAGCCCGACGCAGAACGGCAGTAATCGCTCCAGGATATCTCCGGGCGTACCCGGCAACAGGTAAAACCCCACCGCCAACGTGAAGCCAGTAGTAATCGCCAGTAGCGCTACGCCCGGTACCACCCGGACACCAGCCAGGCGGACAAACACCAGGGGACCAAACGCCGATCCCAGGGCAATCCAGGCGAACAGCACACGACCGAAGATTCGCTCTGGAAGGTAGATCGCAACCAGCACCGATGCAATTACCAGGGCAACAATCGTGAGCCTTGATACCAGCAGCATGTGCGCAGGATTACGCCTGCCCAGACCAAGGTCATGGGCGATAGCGCTGGCCGCCACCAGTAACTGGCTATCCGCTGTCGACATAATCGCCGACAGCACTGCAGCGAGCAAAATAGCGCCGACTATCGGTGTAAAAAGACTTTCCGTGAGTACAAAAAAGATAGTTTCGGGGTTGTCGATATCCGCATGTAAGACGTGCCCTACCAATCCAAGAAAACACATTCCCAGAAACACCACGAGATACCAGGCAATAGTAAGCCACCGCGCCTGGCGCAGGGCGCGCTCATCGCGCAACGCCATAAATCGGACCAGTAAATGGGGCTGACCATAGGTGCCGATACCAATACTGAGCCCGCCCACGATAAAGCCCACCGCAACCACGCCGGCATTACCCGCACTCAAACTGAGCTGGGCTTCGCTGCTCACCTCTCGCAAGCCTTGCAGGAAGCCGGCAATACCCCCGACTTCGATCAGTGCCACTACCGGTAGCAACAACGCCGTTACCGCCATCAATAAGCCCTGCACCGTGTCGGTAACGCTGACCGCCCAGAAGCCTCCCAGCAATGTATACACCATGATAATAGTTGCGCCGATAACGATGCTGTCGTTCATCGACAGGTTGAAGGTGGACGCAAACGTATTGCCGGCGCCCTGGAACTGGGCCGCGACGTAAAAAACAAACGAAAAGACAATAATTAGTGAAGACACCCACAGGATCGCCTTACGCATAGCGCCAGCGGTATCGTGCAGCAGAAAGTCCGTCAGCGTTATGTGATTGTGACGACGGCTGAATGCCATCAATCGAGGAGCGATCCAGCACCAGGTAACCAGCATTCCCAGGAGCGAACCGGCAACCAGCCAGATCGCAGAGACTCCGATAACATAGGCGACACCACTCATGCCCAAGAGGGTCCAGGCAGAAGAAGCACTGGAAGAGTAACTGATTGCAGCGACAACCGGGCCGAGGCCGCGACCGGCCAGGAAAAAATCGTCGGCACTGTGGGTGCGCCGCGATGCCCACAGGCCGATAGCCACAAGCAGCAGCTTGTACACCACCAGCGTAACAATAACGACAGTCGTTTTATCCATCGTTAAACAGGCCTGGCAAGCAAGACCAACGGTTAGACCCGGACCGGGTTTCGGTCAGGCCAGACAAGCCTCAATCATGATGATGGTGGTGAGGACTGTCATCGTGGTGGTGATGATGGCCGTGCCAATGATCGTGGCGGTGCCCATCGGACTTGTGCTCGTTGTCGTGGCCCTCCTCGTCACCCCGGCGCTGCATGGTCTGCTCAAAGTCTTCCGGACCGTGGGGATGATTGTGGTCATGACTGATCGCCCACTTGTACAGCAGTGGATCACGCTGGTAGATCCGCGCGGCCGAGCGGTCGGCATTCTCCACGGGGTTTGTCCACGGGTTGTAGTGGAAGTGATTGAACAACTTGGAGTCGGTTCGACCCAGGGCAATACAACCGTACTCCGAAGCAAAAGCGCCGTGGTTAATATAGGCGGGACGCCAGAAGTAACCGCCGGTAGGAATGTCACCAAACTGCATCATCCAGGAGGTTCCCCACAGGTGATAGGACTCCTCCGCGCAGTCATGGTAGGAAATATTGTCCTGGTAAAACCCGGGCGTCATGCAATACAGGAACGTCATTGCCTGCGATATCGGATTGAAGTTCAGCAGCTTGATCAGGCAACCCGCGGCAACGGAGGGCTTGGCCACATTGCCCATCGCCCAGGGTATATCCATGTAGGAATCAACACTGTGGTACAGGTCGACCTGAGCCAGGGGGTGATGTTCGGTGGACTCCTCGTGACTCGGCTCACCGGTGTTGTACATAACCAGCACCAGGCAGCCCTGCTCACTGCGTATCTCCGGCATTGCAAATCCGGCCGGAACGAAAAAGTAATGCCCCTTGCGGCACACTCGGTCGCCCACTTGCAGTTCGCCCTCGATGACAATCATCTCCCGTTCAGACCAGGAAAATCCGGGGGGCTGTCGGTAACCGCCGTCGAGTTGAACCGTCATTGAGCAGCTGCCGTTGTCGGGGTCCAGGCTCAGCATTTTGTACCCCATACCGCGGGCAAACCCGGGTAAGGCCATATTCTTGAAGTGCGTGTCCCTGTCGCAGAAGGGTTCGATATGTGGACGTGCCATGCTATTTCTCCGTCAATTCCTTATTGTCGTCCTGGCCGGCTCATTCGCCGTCGGTACCGTATTTCCAGGTCACTTTGTCTTGTCGCCCCTCGGGCTTCACCGGTAAGTCGGCGGGATCTATCTTCATCTTGTCATCGCCGTCGGTGTTGAAGCCTATGGTCGTTATCCGATCGAAAAATTCCTGGTACCACTTCTCCCGGGTTGGCGCCAGATCTTCCATCTCCTGGGCGATCTTCTGGTAGCGAACTTCCTGTTCTGCCGCCTCCTCCTCGATCCAGGCCTTAACTTCTGGCGGTACATCGTGGTCGATGAACAGATTCTTAAAACTCATGAGATGACTCCCTGGGGTTACTAGGTTTGTTCTTGCGGCAGACAGGCTTCACCGTTTGCGACCATCGCGTCAATGTCGTCCTGCTGATATCCCGCCTCGCGCAAAATCTCTTCGCTATGCTCACCCAGGCGCGGGGCGAGACTGCGGATTGAGGCCGGAGTGCTGCCAAAATTCATTGGAGGACTGCTGGACCGAATACGCCCCTCAGTGGGGTGCTCGTGTTCCTGCCAGAAGCCGGATTCCACCAAATGGGGATCAGTGATCAGGTCATCGAGGGTATTGACCACCATCATAGGCACATTGGTGTCACCCAAAAGATCCAACCACTCGTCCCGGTCTCGACTGGCGATTATCTCGCCGGTCACACGGTAAGACTCGTTGATATTCTTGAGACGGGTTGCCATATCGATGAAACGCTCGTCGTCAGCCAGTTCCGGGCGTCCCGATAATTTGCAAAAAGTTCGCCAGTGATTATCCCAGTAGGGCAATACAGCGAGGTAGAGACCATCGCGGGTTTTGTAGGGGCGGCGGTGCGCCGCCATGAGACGTACATATCCCGCTTCTCCGATCGGGGGCTCAAAGGTCTGCCCCCAGAGGTGTTCGGTCATTACGAAGGAAACCATCGACTCAAACATGGGGACCTCGATTTCCTGGCCCTCGCCGGTACGCTCCTTGTGGTACAGCGCCGCCAACACCGACTGCACCACCACCATGGCGGTAGTCTTGTCTGCGATGATGGTCGGCAGGTAACGCGGCTCGCCCTCGACCATGCTCTGCAGGACCGCCACACCACTGGCTGCCTGAATCGAATCATCCAGCGCGCCCTTGTCGCCATAGGGTCCTTTCTTGCTGTAGCCATAGGTGGCGCAATACACAAGGTCGGGATTAACCGCTTTGACAGAGGCGTAGTCGAGGCCCAGGCGCTGCATAGCGCCGGGCCGGAAATTATGGACCACCACATCGGCCGACTTGATGATCGCCAGCGCGGCAGCGCGACCCTTCTCCGACTTGAGGTCAAGCGCAACCGAGCGTTTGTTGCGATTGCAGGTCATGTACAACGAACCCATGTCGCTGTGGTTGCGCCGTGGCCCCAGATTGCGATTGGTATCACCCCCGGGCGGTTCAATCTTGATCACGTCGGCACCCAGGTCACCCAGCATCTGGCAGGCATAGGGTCCGAGCACCACACTAGTCATCTCGACAACCCGAATGCCATCGAGGGGGGCTGTCATTTGATCTTCCCTTCGAGGCCGTACAGCGCAATCACATTGTCGCGCATAAACTTACGCCGAACCTCCGGCTTCAAGCCGAGACCATCAACCTCTTCCACGGTGCGCTCAAAGCGCAGCACCGGAAAGTCGGTGCCGAAGATAACCTTGTCCTGACCGTAGGAGTTCAGGTACTTGACGACACTTTCCGGCCAGTATTTTGGGCTGTGGGCGTCGGTGCAAATAAACACATTGTCATGCTTCCAGGCCATGGCAATCATCTCGTCATGCCAGGGAATACCCACGTGAGACCCAATCAGCTTTAGCTCAGGCAAGTCACAGGCGATATCGTCCAGGTAAATCGGCCGGCCTACCGAGCGACAACGTTGCTGCTTCGAATAGATCAACGATTGGCCCACCTGCATCTGAACAGGAATATCCAGCTCAATGCACTTGGCATAAAACGGGTAGTACTTGGCGTGATTGGCGGGCAACTCAAACCAGTGCGGGTACAAGTGGGCACCGATAAAACCGAGCTCCCGCACCGCGTACTCAAGCTCGCGAACGCCATCCATTCCCGTGTAGGGGTCTATACCCACCAGGCCGAAAAAACGATCGGGGTACCGAGCAACCGCGTCCGCAACCACGTCCGGAGGCATGTGGTAGCACCCCGGCAATCCGACACGGCCCGACTTGGCGGCGACCAGGAATCCGTACTCGATGTTTGCCGCGTCCATACCGGCCAGCATTTGCTCCAGGCTGATACCACCGCTGTCGTGCTTGCCTTTGACCTTGCCGACGAAGAACTCATCGGTCCAATCAGGGCGATGGGACAGGGCCTCGGCTGTCCAGATATTTACGACGGCATCAATGGCCTGGTAGTCCGCTGACATAACTCTCCTCAAAGACCGAGCACTGCGATCGAAAGCCCGCACAGGGTGATGGTGCCCCCGGCAATTGCTTCACTGAAGCGTTCCAGTCGGGGCAGGCGGACAAACTGCAAGCCCCAGGTCGACAAAAAGACCACGCCCATCATGGTGGCCACTGTCACTATGGCAAAGACACTGGTGACCGCCAGTACACCTATAAGACTCTCGGTGGCTGCAGGAAACATGAGCACGGGTATCAAGGGCTCGCAGGGTCCGAGCACAAAGACAATAAAAACACCCCAGCCGGCTAAAGAGCGCTGTCCATCCGGTGCGTCCTCCGCGCTATGGGCATGGCTGTGAGCGTGGTGATGGCTGTGTTCGTGACAGTGGCGCACACCGTCATGACTATGCCAGTGACTATGCGGTTGGTTGCGCCAGGCACGGCGCATACCCCAGGCAAGATAAACCAGCCCAAGCGACACCAATGCCCATGCGGCCAAATCGCCACGCACCCCCTCTATCCACTCCAGGGCCTGCAAGTGAATCCCCAGCCAGACACCCACCAGGCCCAGCACAACAGAGCCGACAATGTGCCCCGCCCCGCACAGCAAGGTCATGCGCAGGGTTTTGCCTATCGACCAGCCACGGCTCTTGGCCATTGCCACAAAAGGCAGATAGTGGTCGGGACCCAGCACGGTGTGCACGAAAGCAATGGTGGCTGCCGTCGCGCACAGCAGGAGTATTTCAGGGGACATCATGCTCGCTGTTTATTATGTATCATTGATAGGTCAATATGTCTTTTGAGTATAGGCTGACGCGTTCCAGGCATCAAGCCAGACACCCGATTTGACCCGAACATCACTATTCTAGCTCGGCCTGAGCACAAATGATATATAGATATACTATTAGTACTTTTTAGGAAATTCGGCTAGACTGGGAATCCGTTTCAGAGAAACCTCTTTATGGCGTCGACGCTCTTTGAAAAACTGTGGGACCTGCACCAGGTCGCCGATCTGGGCAACCAGGAATACCTGGTTTATGTCGACCGGATCTTCCTGCACGAGCGTACCGGCAGCTTCGCATTACGTGGACTGGAGAGCCAGGGTCGGCCGGTGCGACATCCGCGTCAGGTGTTTTGTACCATGGACCACATCGTGGATACGGTGAAGGGGCGCGGGGATAACACCACCATGCCCAGCGGTCGCGACTTTATCCTTGCAACCCGGGAAGCGGCCCATCGGGCCGGCATAACGCTGTTCGATATCGGCGATCCACGACAGGGAATTGCCCACGTGGTGGCCGCCGAATCAGGGATCGCCCTGCCCGGCGCCACCGTGATTTGCCCCGACAGTCACACCTGTACGCTGGGCGGTCTCGGTGCGCTGGCCTGGGGGGTGGGATCGACAGAAGCCGAGCACGCTATAGCGACCAACACACTGCGTCTGAGAAAACCCAAGACGATGCGCGTGAACTTCACCGGCACGCTGCAACCGGGGGTTACTGCCAAGGACCTTGCCCTGCACCTCATCGGTCGTTACGGCGCCAGTGGTGGAGCCGGCTACGCCATTGAGTTTGCCGGCCCGGTCATTGAGGCGCTGCCGGTCGAAGCACGCATGACCCTGTGCAACATGGCGGTCGAGTTCTCCGCCTTCAGCGGTTTTATAGCTCCCGACCAATCCACGGTCGATTATGTCGCGGGACGCACCTATGCACCCAAGGGCAACACATTTGAATTAGCGGTAGATCACTGGCGAACGCTGCGCAGTGACGAGGGTGCCCGCTTTGACGCAGAGCTGGAGCTGCCCTGCGACCAACTACTGCCAGCGGTAACCTGGGGAACAAGTCCCGAGCATACGATTGCCATTGACGACACCATTCCCGATCCCGCTGACCAGCCCGACGGCCCTATTCGGGAAGGCATGGAGAAGGCTGTGCGCTACATGGACGTCACTCCCGGGACCACCACCGATCGCATCAAGCTGGACGCGGCATTTATCGGCTCCTGCACCAACAGCCGACTCAGCGATTTGCGCGCGGCGGCAGAATACCTGAGGGGCAAGCATGTCGCCCCGGGGATAGTGGCGGTCTGCGTACCCGGTTCCACCCAGGTTAAAACAGCAGCGGAAGCCGAAGGGCTGGACAAGGTTTTTGAGGACGCCGGCTTCTCCTGGCGGGAGTCAGGTTGCTCCATGTGTTTCTACGCCGGCGGCGAAACCATGGGCGCCGGGGCAAGAGTTATCTCAAGTACCAACCGGAATTTCGAGGGACGGCAAGGCCCGGGGACGAGAACCCACCTGGCCAGCCCCGTCACGGTGGCCGCGTCGGCCTGCAAGGGCTATATCACTGCCGCGGGAGCTGTATAGCATGCAGACGCTTACCCACCATGTAGGCGTCGCCGCGCCACTACTGCGCGACAACATCGATACCGACGCCATCATCCCCTCACGCGAGATGAAACTGGTCTCCAAAGAGGGGCTGGGCGCAGGTTTGTTTGCGGGTTGGCGCTATACCTTGCCCGGTGGGCGCGAGGATAACCCCGACTTCGTGTTAAACCAGGCACCTTATGTCGGCACCAGCATTTTGCTGTCAGGGTCTAACTTTGGCTGCGGCTCCTCCCGTGAGCACGCCGTCTGGGCGCTGGGAGAATACGGTATACGAGTGATTGTCGCAGTATCGTTCGGCAGCATTTTCTACAACAACTGCGTTCTCAATGGCATTCTTCCGATCGAGCTACCAGAGCAGGCAATCGCCGAACTGACTGCGGCAACGGCCGGCGACCCGGCCAACAACACACTGGTCGTCGATCTTCCCGAGCAACAGATCAGTACCCGCGCAGGGAAATCATTCTCTTTCAGCATCAATGCCGCTCACAAGGCCATGCTCATTGAGGGCCTGGACGGCATCGCACTGACTGAACAGCACAGCTCAACGATAGAATCCTTCGAGCAGCGAGACCGGGAACAACGCCCCTGGGTCTATCTCTAGGGTTTTCGGGTCAAGCTAAGCTGAATCAACGACGCGGACAAGGCCGGCGGCCAGCAACGCATTGATCTCTTCCTCGCTGTACCCGGCATCCCGCATCACCTGTCGAGTATGCTCACCCTCCCGCGGAATATCGCTTCGCAGGGCAAACTTCTCGCCATTCATTTCCAGCGGCAGCGAGGGCAGCTGGGTTTTGGCCCCCGCGTTTTCGGAATTGGGCAGTGTTACTGTCTGCAGGCCGCCACTGGCTAGCAGGTGGGGATCCCCGAACAGGTCCGCCGGTCGATTTATCGGCGCGAAAGGCACACCCGCCCGATCGAGACGCTCGCTCAGCTCACGCTTGTCCATGGTAGCGAACAGTTGCTCTATCACCGGCAGGATCCGATCGCGCTGCCTGACCCGCTCGTTGTTGGCTTCGAGAGCTGGATCACCGGCAAACTCAACTAGCTCGAATTCCTCGCAGAACCGCTTCCAGAGCGTATCACTGACCACGCCTACGAAAACGCGCTCGCCGTCGCCACTTTCAAATATGTCATAGACCGACCAGGCCGAACGGCGCACGGACATAGGTGGCGGAATATCGCCGGACACGGCCTGTTGAGCCATGTGCTGACCCACCATAAACGCTGTTGTCTCAAACAGCGCACTGGAGACCATTTCTCCCTGGCCCGTGACATGCCGACGCTGCAGCGCGGCGAGAATCCCGATGACGCCAAACATGCCACCAGTAATATCAATCACCGATGAGCCGGCCCGTAGCGGACGATCCGGTAAGCCGGTCATATAGGCCAGGCCGCCCATCATCTGGGTGACCTCGTCGAGGGCAGTGCGATGCTCGTAAGGCCCGGACAGAAAACCCTTCAGTGAACAATAGATCAGTCTCGGGTTGAGCGTGCTCATTGCCTCAAAGCCAAAACCCAGCTTGTCCATGGCGCCAGGCCTGAAGTTTTCGATAAGAATATCTGCCCGGCTAACCAAACGCTGCGCCAACTCCGCGCCCTGCTCCGATTTCAGGTCGACGCAAATGCTCTGCTTGTTGCGGTTATACATGGGGAAGTAGCCCGCTCCCGACCCTTTGAGGCGCCGGGTATTGTCCCCCGCCAGCGGTTCTATCTTGACTACTTCGGCACCAAGATCGGCGAGAATGACCCCCACAGTGGGGCCCATCACCATGTGGGTAAACTCGACAACCTTAATACCCTCCAGGGGTAAACCGCTGCTATCCATGAATCCTGTTCCGTCGCCCGTTCGCGCTGGCACGTTATTTGGCCTGCATTTGTTATTATGATATAACAATAGCTCTTTTAATGCGAAACGTAATTCCGCCAGAGGCCACTGCCCAGTGAGTATCGACATAGAAATCAGCGAGGTAGGCCCCCGGGACGGCCTGCAGAGCCTCGATAGCATCATGCCAACCGAAGCCAAAAAAGCATGGATCAAGGCACAGTTCGAAGCGGGCACACCGGAAATCGAAGTGGGCTCGTTTGTACCGGCCAGCCTACTCCCGCAATTGGCTGATACCGCGGAGTTGGTGGAGTACGCACGGGCGCTCGACGGACTAACCGTCGCCGTGCTCGTGCCCAACCTCCGAGGGTTGGAGGCCGCAGTTGCCAGTGGCGCACATAAGGTCTCCATACCGTTCTCGATGAGCGAGCAGCATTCCCTGAAAAACGTCAAGAAATCCCATGACCAGATGCGCGAGGAGGTAAAGCGCTGCGTCGACTTCCTGAACACCGTGCCTGCCGATGATCGACCAAGCCTCGAAGTTGGCCTGTCGACCGCCTTCGGCTGCACCCTGGAGGGGGAGGTACCGGAAGCACGGGTGATTGGCATCGCTGAACAGGTTGTCGCCATGGGAGTCGATGAGGTGGGCCTGTCCGATACCACGGGCTACGGCAATCCGGCTCAACTCAAACGCCTGGCCGAAGGCATTTGGGCGAACTGCGGGCGGGACAAACTCAACGGCGTGCACCTGCACAATACCCGCGGACAGGGCCTGGCCAACGCGTTGATGGCGGTGGAACTGGGTATGACAACTATCGATAGCTCACTGGGCGGCATTGGCGGCTGCCCCTGGGCGCCCGGCGCCAGCGGCAACATCGTCACCGAAGATCTGGTTTTTTTACTCGAATCGATGGGCTTAAACACCGGGATAGACCTGGAAGCGCTGTTCCAGGTCCGCGACCTGGTGCAAGCCGCGTTACCAGACGAAGAACTGTACGGTTTCACCCCCGCGGCCGGCCTGCCGCTGACCTACAGAAAAGCCTCGGGTCGCGCCTGAGCAGCAACGGCAGGCCTAGACGACAACACCCTCTCCCCGTAACGCACTGATTTTCTCACCGCTGTAGCCAAGCACTTCAGTAAGCACATTGTCGGTATGCTCACCCAGCAGAGGTGCCGCTGAAAAGCTGTCCTCGTCGGTACGGGATAGTTTGATCGGGTTGCCCGGCCCGCGAGTTTTGCTGCCCCCGGGGTGATGAAGGTCGACCACCATATTCCGGGCCAACACCTGTTCGTCGCTCAATGCCTCGGCGAAGTTATTTACACGGGCACAGGGGATACGTTTCTCCTCAAGTTGCTGTAACCAGTGGTCACTGCTATTGGTGGCCAGCAACCGCGACAGATTCTCCTCGATGAACGCCTTGTCTTCGAGGCGCCCGGGCTGGGTATCGTACTTGGGGTCTCGGAAGGGTTCAAAGTCCAACATCTCCACCAGGTTGTGCCAGAATTTGTCGAGAATGACGGCGATAATGATCTGGCCATCGGCAGTGGCGAAGCTGTTGTAGGGCACGTGGACAAAGTGACTGTTCCCAATGGGCTCTGGATTTTCACCCGACAGGAAATACATGGTCGCCATGTAGTTGAGCATGGATATCTGGCAATCCAGCATCGATATATCGACATGCTGGCCCACCCCACTCTTTTCGCGCTCATACAGCGCAGCCAGGATCCCCATTGCACCGAACATACCACCACCAAGGTCGCCAATCGGTATCCCCGCTCGCACCTTTTCGGCAGAGTCCATTCCGGTGATCGACATCCCGCCACCGAGCGCCTGTACCACCTGGTCGAATGCCGGCCGCTGGAAATTCGGACCTGTGGAACCGAACCCGCTCACGGAGCAGGAAATAATCCTGGGATTTATCTCTGCCAGTTGGCTATAGCCAATGCCCAGCTTGTCCGCCACCCCGGCAGAGAAATTTTCCATAACCACATCGGACACCCGGACCAGGTCATAAAAGACCTCCAAGCCCTCCGGTGATTTCAGGTCAATGGCGACACTGCGCTTATTCCGGTTCAGAGTAATGAAGTAAGCACCCTGCCCGTCCAGGGAGTTGGCGGGGTCTTTAGCCAGTAGGCTGCGTGTCCCCTCGCCCGCCAGGGGTTCGACCTTGATCGTATCTGCCCCGAGATCGGCGACTATCATTGCACCGTAAGGGCCGGATAGCATGTGGGTGAGATCCAGCATGCGTACGCCGGAGAGAGGCTTGGACATTCGTACCCTCCACTAAATGACCGGACAAAGGACGTCATTCTATCACACTGGCTCTCTCCCACCGGTAGTGTGCGTTTGTCAGTTACAGGGGAATTTCCTGACGCTACACTAACCGCTTCACCAACACGGAGAGCGACAGCTATGGATGTGCACGAGGCAATAGAGGGCCGGCAATCCATCCGGGGCTTCCTGCGGGACAAGCCAGTACCCACGGAAACGATCGAGGAGATACTCAGGATCGCGGGGCGCGCGCCATCGGGGTCAAACATTCAGCCCTGGCATGCCTGGGTTGCTGTTGGTGACCAGCGGGATGCCATCGCGGAAGCCTGCCAGGCCCGGCATCGTGCGGGTGACCCGGGGGAGCAAGAATACAACTACTATCCCGTGGAGTGGCGCGAGCCGTATATAGGCCGACGCAGGAATACCGGCTGGGGACTGTACGGTCATCTTGGCATCGAGAAAGGCGACAAGGAAAATATGGCGCTGCAACACGGCCGCAACTACGGTTTTTTTGATGCACCCGTCGCACTCTTTTTCACCATAGACCGCGACATGGAACTGGGCAGCTGGATAGATTACGGGATGTTTTTACAGTCGATCATGCTCGCAGCGCGGGGCTTTGGCCTGGAGACCTGTCCGCAGGCCGCCTTCCTGAAATATCACGACACCGTAATGACAATGATCGGCGCACCGACGGAACAGATGTTCGTCTGCGCCATGTCGCTGGGTTATGCAGATGAGGCGGCGCAGGTAAATACCTACCGTACACCGCGACTGGCGGTGAGCGATTTTACCGTCTTCCTTTAGCCCGGTAGAGGACTCAGCTCTCTGACCGGGCCACCATTTGCTTGGCGATAATCATGCGCTGAATTTCATTGGTCCCTTCACCGATACACATCAAGGGCGCATCGCGGTAAAAACGCTCTATTTCATATTCTGGCGAATAGCTATAACCACCGAATACACGCAGCCCATCCAGGCTGTTCTGAACAGCAGCCTCAGAGGCGAAGTATTTTGCCTGGCCCGCCTCCAGATCACAGCGCTCACCCAGGTCATATTTGCGGGCAGCCTGCTCGACCAACAATCTGGCTGCCTCTGCCCGCGTGGACATCTCCGCCAACATCAACTGAACCGCCTGATGCTCGGCAATGGGTTTGCCGAAGGTCTTGCGGTCCTTGGCATAGGCAAGAGACATCTTGGTCGCCCCTGAGGCCATGCCGGCACCACGGGCGGCGATATTTATCCGCCCGAGCTCCAGGCCGCCCGCCACCTGAACAAACCCCCGGCCCTCCTCGCCACCGATAAGATTATCGGCGCTCACCCGGTAATCCTGGAATATCAGTTCAGCACTATCGATAGCGCGGTAGCCCAACTTCTTGAGCTTCTTACCGACCGTAAAGCCCTCGCCTTTCTCACACAGGAACAGACTCATTCCCTTATGGGCCGGCGATACCGTGGGGTCGGTTTTGGTGAGCACCGCCAGGCAATTGCCCTTGATGCCATTGGATATCCAGGTCTTGGTCCCATTGATGACATAATCATCGCCGTCACGACTGGCGACCATGCGAATACCCTGCAGATCACTGCCTGCATCGGGCTCGGTAAGCCCGATACCACCCCGCAGCTCCCCGGTAGCAAAGCGTGGCAGGAAACGTTCTTTCTGAGCTTCTGTACCTGCGCGCTCTACACAGCTGGCCATTATCAGGTGCGAGTTGAAAATACCCGACGGAGCCATCCAGACCTCGCATATCCTGGACACAATGCGCGCATAGGTGGTCGCGTTCAGGCCAAGGCCGCCATAATCCTGGGAAATAGTTGCACCAAAAAGACCCAGCTCCTTCATCTGCTCGACCAGCTCCTCGGGGTATTCGTCCGCCTGGTCATAGTGCCTGGCGATAGGCTTCACTTCCTTGTCTACCCAACGTCCCACCGTATCGAGAATCTGTTCTTCGATCTCGGCATATTCCTGCGGATCCATGTCTGTACTGGCCATATCTTGGTCTCTCTGCGCTCAGGAGGCGTCGTTATCTTCGCGTTTGGGTATCAACATAGAGCGTTCGAACACGCAGACTTCGGTGCCGTGCTGATTGCGCCCAATGGTCTTAACGGTCACTACACCCGCATTGGGGCGCGACTTTGATTCTCGCTTGTTAAGCACCTCTGTCTCGGCATACAGCGTATCGCCGGGAAAAACAGGTGCCGTCAAGGCGATCTCTTTCCAACCGAGATTGGCGATAGCCTTTTCGCTCACATCAGACACACTCATTCCCACCAGCACTGCCACCGTCAATGGGCTGCATATCAGCGGCTTGCCAAATTCGGTGTCTTTCGCGTATTCCTCGTCAAAGTGCAGCGGATGTGTATTCATCGTTAGCAAGGTAAACCAGGCGTTGTCATGCTGACTTATCGTGCGACCAGGATGATGCTCGTAAATATCCCCTACCGTGAAGTCCTCGTACAACCGCCCACTCGCGGCTCGGTAACGATTTGGTCCAACCTGTTCATCTTGCCTTAGCGACATCTCATTACACCTCGAACTTGCTTCTCACGTTAAATGTACGGACAATAGTATCTTATGTCGTAACCCGGGAAGCAAGCATGTTAGCTGAGGCAAAAGCCGAATCCGGCACAGGACCCCGCTACAGGGTGATTGCAGAAGAACTGTTGAGCGCCATTCGAGGCGGCAAGCTGGCCGTGGGCACCCGAATGCCCGGCGAACTGGAGCTCATGAAGACCTATGGCGTGAGCCGACATACCATCCGCGAAGCTCTGCGGGTGCTCGAGGACGTGAAGCTGATAGAGCGTCGACGCGGCATAGGCACTATCGTGCTGGCACAGGAAACCCAGGAATCCTACGTACAGCTGGTCAAGGAGCCCTCGGAACTGTTCAGTTATCCTGAGGACAGCCGCCTGCGCGTGATCGAGCGCAACGACGTCAAGCTCAACAGGGCGCTGGCCAAAGAATTGAAGTGCCCTACCAGCAGCCAGTGGAGCTGCCTCTCCGGCCTGAGGCTGTTCGTAGAATCCGCTCAGCCAATCTGCTGGGTCAATGTCTATATTTTGCCCGAGTACGCGGACGTGGTAGCGAAGATTGGAAGCACCTCCGCCCCGGTCTACCGGCTAATTTCAGAGCTCTACGACGAAGTGGTACAAAAGGTAGAAGTCGATATGTATGCGGACATAATGGACGACCGTGTCGCCGGAATGCTGAACGTTGAACCGGGTTCGCCCTCACTCAAGGTCTGCCGGCGCTACTACGGCAACAACGGTCGGGTGTTTGAGGTTTCACTGTCTGAGCATGCGGCGGCCAATTTCAACTATTCCTTCGAATTCACCCGCGGTTGGCAGTCAGCTGACGGCTGGGCATGGAGCTAGCAGTGGGCATGAAGACTATCGACGAGATCAAGGTTATCCGCAGTTTTCTTTTTGCACCGGGTAATCACCCAAGAAAGGTGGAGAAAGTGTTCGCTGCCTCTGCCGACGCGGTCATCCTCGACCTTGAGGATGCCGTTGCCATCAGCGAAAAAGAGGCCACCCGCGCTGTGGTCGTTGAGGCCATGCAGCAACCGCGCAACTGCCTTGGTTACATCCGCGTCAATTCGCTGGATACCGGGTATTGCGAGGACGACATCAAGGCCGTCGTGGGTCCCTGGATAGATGGCATCGTTATTCCCAAGGTGGAATCGGCAGATACCCTGGTCGCAATCGACAAGCTCATCAGCGCGGCTGAAAGCGAAGCAAATCTGACCCCTGGCGCCATCGACCTGATGCCCATTATCGAAACAGCCAGAGGCGTTGAATTTGCCTCCGAGATCGCTTCTGCCGTGCCCAGGGTACGACGCCTGTCTTTCGGCGGTGGCGACTACACCCTGGACCTGGACTATATCTGGACCGCCGACGAGGAAGTCCTGGCCTACGCGCGGGCCCGAATCAGTCACGCTACCCGTGTCGCCAATATCGATCCACCCATCGACACAGTAGTCCTGCAAATCAAGGACGATGAACGGTTCAGTGCCTCTGCCGCACGGGGCAAGAAGTATGGATTTGGAGGCAAGCTGTGCATTCACCCCAACCAGGTGCCGCTATGTAACGCAGCTTTCACACCGGACGCTGACGAAATTGCACATGCACAGGCGGTTGTGACTGCCTTTGAGGAAGCGGAAGCGGCTGGTTCCGCCTCGATACAACTTGATGGGTACTTCATAGACTACCCGATTGTTTACAAGGCACAACGCATTCTCGCGCTGGCCCGGCAACTGGCAGGATAACGCCCCGTGACCGAGGCCAACATTAATATTGCTGAGTCAAAGACGATCAGCCGCACACTGGCAAGGTTTGCGGCCGACACGCGCTTTGAAGACCTTCCCCCTGAAATGGTGAACTATGCACTGCTTTGTATTGCCGACTCCGTCGGGATTGCATTTGCCTCACATAAGTTCCCGTTCGCGCAAAGCGGTACTGACGCGATGCAGGCACTGGGGTCCGGCGGTGACTGCAGTGTCATTGGAGCACGACAACAGCTGTCGTCGCGCGATGCCGCATTCCTTAACGGACTCCTGGTTCACGGGCTCGACTACGACGATACCCACAGCGAATCCATTATTCATTGTTCAGCCAGCGCCTTGCCGATGGTGCTCGCACAGGGTCTACAGACGGGCGCATCCGGGCAGGAAGCGCTGACAGCCTACATCATCGCCGTTGAGGCTTCGGCCAGGCTGGGCCAGGTCGCCGATGGCATGTTCCAGAAAAAGGGCTTTCACCCAACGGGCCTGGTCAGCATATTTGGCTGCGCGCTGGGCGCCTCGAGACTCGCCGGGTTGGAAGCCGGCCAATCCATGATGGCCCAGGGGATTGCCTTGAGTATGGCCAGTGGCAGTATGCAGTTTCTGGAAGATGGCGCCTGGACCAAACGCATGCACCCCGGGCACTCAGCCAGTAGTGCCATCATGGCGGCAGCCCTCGCTGCCAGCGGCTTCCAGGGCCCAGGAGATGCTTATCAGGGACGCTACGGGTTGTTCCCGCTTTACCTCTCGGGGCAACAGTTTGATGCCGACCAGGTTACTCGAGGACTGGGCAGCCACTGGGAACTGCTCAATGTTGCGATCAAGCCCTACCCTGTTTGCCACTTCAATCATGCCTGTATCGATTCAACACTGCTGCTAATGGCGCAACACAACTTGCAAGCGGAGGATATCGAGCACGTCACCGCGTACCTGCACGAGAACCAGTTCGATGTGGTCTGCAAGCCGGCCGAAATGAAGATCGTGCCCACCAGCGATTACGAAGCCAAGTTCAGCCTACAGTTTTGCGTGGCCGCGGCCGCCCATCGAGGACAATTCGGATTGGCGGAACTTGAACCCGATGCGCTGGCAGATCAGCAGATCCTTGGCCTGGCCAACCGGGTCGACTTTGAGCACTGGAACGGTTCGCGATTCCCGGAATACTTTTCGGGTGGGGTGCGGATCACAACACGCTCCGGGAATACACTTGAGCACTACGACACCATCAATCGTGGAGCCGCCAGCCGCGCCCTGAGCGAGGCAGAGGTGCGGCGCAAGTTTACTGCCAACATGCTAACCACCACCGACCTGGACCACGCCGATGCCGTATGGAACGACATCATGGCCTTGCCTCAAGCGGCAAGCCTCGACCAAATCAACCAGACCTTAAGAGCACGAGGATAATCGGCATGCTGATGACAGCTGAGGAATACCGGGAAAGTTTACGCAGCTACAACCCGGTTGTGTATATCGACGGCGACCGTATAGAGAGCGTTGCCGACGAGCCCAGGTTGCAACCCGGCATCAATGCGGTGGGCGTGACTTATGATTTCGCCAAGCGGCCGGAGTACGGCGGCCTGATGCTGGAAACACAGGCATCGAGCGGCAAGACCGTGAATCGAATGATCCACATCAACCGCCACAGCGAAGACCTGCTCAGCAAACTGGAGGCGGTCAGACTACTGTGCCGCGAAAGCGGTTGCGCGCAGCGCTACCTCAGTCACGACGCCCTCAACGCCATACACCAGGGAACTTTTCGCGCTGATGCAGAAGACGGGACAGACTACCACCAGCGGTTCATGGCCTATCTTCACGACATCCAGGATCGAGACCTGACCCTGGGCGTAGCCATGACCGATGCCAAGGGAGATCGCACCTTGCGGCCCCACAAGCAAACCGAGCCCGAAGCCTATGTGCATATCTCGGAACGGCGCAAGGACGGGATCGTTATCTCTGGCACCAAGGCCATCGTTACCGGCGGCCCCTATATGCATGAGCTTCTGGTCATGCCCTGTCGCAGCATGCTGGCCGAGGATACGGATTTCGCAGTCTGTTGCGCCGTACCGCTGGACGCCGACGGACTCACCATCATCTCTCGCCCCGCAGGCCGCGCCGGTGACGACGCGGCGAAGTTCAGCGGCAAGTATGGACAATCCACCGCGGTGTGTATGTTCAAGAACGTCTTTGTCCCATGGGACAAGGTGTTTATGGCGGGCGAGTACCAGCACTCCGAATACCTGGTCACCAACTACGCCTCACATCACCGCCACAGCTGCATCGGTGCGAGGGCCGGCTTTGGCGACCTGCTGATTGGGGCGGGGGCACTGATGAGCGAGGCGAACGGCCTTGATCCGGCAAAAGTACCCCATATCCAGGAGTCCATGATCGAGCTGATCAAGATCGTAGAAGGATTCTTTGCCTGCGGAGTCGCGGCGTCAGTGTATGGGGTGGAGGATCCATCCGGAGCATGGCAGCCAGAACCCGTTTTTTCCAACGTGGGCAAACTGCTACTGGCGACCCAGATCTACGATATGCACCGCACCGCGCACGAAGTCTCCGGCGGCCTGATCGTCGCCCTTCCGGGCCCGGACGAAGACCACAACCCGCACACTGCCGGCGACCTGGCCACCGTGCTGCGGGCACGTGCTGACGTACCTTACGAAAAGCGTATAGAGGTTGCCCGCTTACTCGAGGATGTGACCGCTTCCAACGCCGGGGGCTGGATGTCGATTATCAGCCTCCACGGTGGTGGCTCTCCGCAGGCCATGAAACGCGAGATATTCCGGCGCTACCCTGTGGACGAGCGCAAGGAACTGGTGGAGCGGCTGCTGGACAGGGGCGTCACTGACCGCGGCGAATGTGGTGCCCCCAATCGGCAACGGCAACCGGGCCAATGCTGTGACAAGGGCTGCTAGGGGCGCACTGTAACAGTCATTACTTCGAGAGATAAAAAAAGGGGCGCATCGCGCCCCTTTTTCGTCTCTACCCCGCTTAGGCAGCTTTGGACTTTGACTTGCGTCCTGCTGCCTTACGCTTGCGCGCCTTGGGTTTCTTGGGTTCCAGGTCGAGCATCTTGGTCGCCCAGGATTGGAACTCAGGCTGCCTCGGGGGCTGCAGACCGGTTTCTTTCAGGCAACGGGCTTTGAGCTCATCTATGGAGCCACCGCGATCAAATACGGGAGGCTTGCCACGAGCCTTGGACAACTTGGCCCGCAGTTTCTCGGTGCGCTTCTCGTTGACCGAGAGATCGTCGTTCAAGATTACGCCATAACGCTTGGCCCCCTCACGGGTAACCAGTCCGGCCTTCACGTCAAAGGCTACACGTTCGGCGGGGCGCTTGAACGGATCGCCGCAACCGCCGCCTCCCCAGGTATTGAAATGCAGGATGTCTCCGGCATTGACCTCGATCAGGTCGCACTTGGAGGGCAGTTTCTCGATGGTGCCATCTGTGCGGTGCAGCAACTTCTCGGACCTGCGACCAGGCAAGCCACCGGTTACACCCCAGGGGTAAGTCAACCAACGGTCGTCATGCACCGAGATGGTACCCGGCTCGAGGAAGCAGTAACCCATTCGCAGACCATTACCACCACGGTGGAAGCCCGGGCCACCGCTATCCGGTATTGTTTCATAGACCTCAATGCGCAGTGGGAAGTAGCTTTCCAGGAATTCATTGGGCACATTGGTAAAACTGGGCCAGAGTGAGTGGCCGTCCGGGCCATCGCCCGAGGGTTTTCCGGGAACACCGCCAAAGCCAATGGAGTACAGCTGGTACCACTCACCATTCTTGTCATAGCCGGAGTACATGAAATGCGGGCTATCAGAGAATCCGGCACCGGCGAGAAACTCAGGGTCACCCTGGCCAAGCAGGCCCGCTAACACATCAAATATCCGACCCAGCGCGTGGGTACGGCAAGACAGAGCCGCAGGCTCCCTGGGCTTGAGCAGAGTCCCCGAGGGAATCCTGACTTCCATAAGATCGTAGAACCCATCGTTAAACATGATCTGCGGATCAAATATCATGATCATGTAGACGCCGCAGAACATCTTGAACATTTCCTCATTTAGCAGGAAATTGATCGAGCTTATCGACTGGGGATCGGTACCCTTGAAGTCGAAGATGACCTTTTCACCTTCGCGCCACATCGCACACTTGATCTTGTAAGGTCCCATGCCCAGGCCGTCGTCACAGATATAATCCTCGAAGATCTGCTTGGTTGTGGGCACGGTGTTCTTGATCAGTTTGGACATCGCCCGCCTGTTACGCTCCAGCAGTTCATCGAGGGCCGAGTAGAAGTTATCGTCACCAAACCGCTCCGCGATCTCGATCACCCTCTTCTCAGCCGTCCTGATCGCCGCCACCAGCGCGTTGAAGTCGCTGCGATTCCAATGCGGCAGGCGACAGTTGTGCATGATGAGGTCGAGCAGGTCTTCCTGCAGTTCGTCATTCTTAAAGATCTTGGTCGGCGGGATGCGAATACCCTCTTCAAAGATTTCTCGCGCGTCAGTCGGCAAACTCCCCGGAACCTTGCCACCCACGTCAGTCATGTGGCCAAACATGGCAGCGTAGGCAATCAGGCGCCCGTCCTTGAAAATCGGGCGCAACAAGAGCCAGTCATTCACGTGGCTGATGGCCCCATTACAGGCATAAGGGTCTGTCGTGAGGAACAGGTCGCCCTCTTCGATGGTGCCATCATAGGCTTCCTTGAAACCGTGGATGAAGCTCCCGAACTGGCCGACGACCATCTTACCGTCCAGGTTTGCGATCATGGGAAACTCGTCATGCTGTTCCCGAATCCCCGGGGACATGGCAGTTCGAAATAGTACGGTATCCATTTCATAACGCGCGTTCATCATTGCATTTTCAATGATATCGAGCGTGATGGGGTCGATGGTTTTCCGCTTGAACTTACTTGTATTACGTTCAACGATGGTTGCTGGCATCTGCTCTGCTCCTCGTCAGTTACGCTTTCGGCGTAATCAGAATGTTTCCGTAAGAATCAACCTTGCCCACATGCCCTGACAAGATAACCGTGGTGGAATCCATCTCCAGTAAGATGGCCGGTCCCGGTACTTCGTTACCGGCCCTGAGCTCGGATCGTTTGTACAGCGTGGCTTTCTGGTCCTTCTGGTCCATATACACTGTAGAGGTCCCAATGACTGAAGACTTATTCGGCGTTCGCGATCCCTTGGCCAACGTTTGCGGCTCGATGTCAGCGGATCGGCCCTGGGCAACAGCCCGCAGGTTTACCAGTTCCTTGTCGTTCTCTAGCGCGAAGGTAAACAACTGTTTGTGCATCTCCTCGAACTGATTGCCGATCACGTCCAGGCCCTTTGACTTCAAATCTTTCAATTCGAAATCCACAGTCAGCAACAGACCCTGCCCGTGATACCGAATGTCGGCCTGGTAGCTGAGGCTGCGATCTTTCTTGGGTACACCCTCTTTCTCGATAGTTTTCTCGGCCTGCGCGGCAAGCTTCTCAAACACCTTGACTACCTGAGGCACTGTGGTCTGGCTGAAACGACGGATAAACGTTCGCGAAGCCTCATCACGCACCCGGGTTGTCGCATCGCCATAGGCGCACAGTACGCCCGGACCGGGTGGAATAATGACCGGCCAACTGTTCATCAGCTTGCCCAGCGCATTTGCGTGCAAGGGACCCGCACCACCGAAGCCGATGAGCGCGAAATCCCGTGGATCATAACCCTGCTCGACCGACACCAGTCGCAATGCACCGTACATATTCTCATTGACGATATCGATGATGCCGGCGGCTGTTCGCTTAACAGATATTCCCAGGGCCTTGGCAATGGGTTTGATCGCCTTCTCCGCGAGATCCTTGCGAATTTCCATATCACCACCCAGACGCACTTCACTGGGCAGGTATCCCAACACCACGTTGGCATCGGTTACCGAGGGCAGTGTCCCGCCCTTGTTATACGCCGCGGGGCCCGGTTCGGCACCCGCGCTTTCGGGTCCCACGCGCAGCGCCCCGGTTAATTCCGGAACGTGGGCGATAGATCCACCCCCCGCACCGACCGTACGCACATCAACCGATGATGCACGTACCGTCACGTCGCCAACAGTGGTTTCGCGTCGCAATTGCGCCTTGCCATCCTGGACCAGTGCAACATCAGTAGAGGTACCACCCATATCGAAGGTCAGGAGATTCTTGAAACCAGCCTGCTTGGCGACCCAAACAGCTCCGGATACGCCACCGGCCGGACCGCTCATCAAGAGATTGACCGGCAAGGACTCGGCTACCTTGGACGAAGCCATGCCACCATCGGAGCGCAGGATGTGGAGCTTCACGCCCTTCATCTGACGACTCAGCTTGCGCTGCAGGTTCTGTACGTACTTGGACACTTTCGGGCGCACGTAGGAGTTCGCAACCGTGGTGATCGCTCGCTCATACTCCTGCATCTCCGGCACAACATCATAGGAAATTGAAATAGGTATGCCCGGTAGTACCTCACGCGCAATCTTGGCGACTTCCTTCTCAGCACTACCATTGGCGTAAGAGTTAAGCAGGCAGACAGTCAAGGCTTCGATGTTTTCTTTCTTGAGTTCCTTGAGGGACTTCTTCAAGGCACTTTTATTGAGCGGCCGGACGACTTTGCCGTCTGCTCCCATGCGCTCGTCCGCCTCGATAGTGCAGGACAATGGTGCCAGCGCTTCGCTCTTGTTGTAGATAACCCAGCCACCAAGGCCGCCTGGTACGTAGGACCTGGCGATCTGCAGAACCTGCCGGTAACCCTTGGTCGTCACCAGGCCCACTTTCGCCCCGTCACCGGTCAGCACCGTATTGGTAGCAACCGTTGTGCCGTGCATCACCTGGGAGATCTGGTTTGGATTGATGTCTGCAATCTCGCAGACGCGTTCAATACCGTTGAGCACGCCAATGGATGAGTCATCAGGTGTACTGGGAACCTTGGCCGTGTAAACCTTTCCCGAGGATTCGTCGACCAATAAGAGGTCGGTAAACGTCCCCCCTACATCGACTCCTAGGCGATAAGACATGTTAAACCTCTGATAGCTAGTTAGTACTCTCGCCACGCCCAATCATCAATTGACCGGACATTTGACGCGTATTGGTGTAAACTCAGCTAGAATGCAGGAATTGCACAGCGGGTGCAAGTTTTGCGAAAACCTCAGCCCGGTGGGCTCGTTACACCTATATTTCGTCTCCAGGAGCAACCAAATGAACCTACCCTTGCAAGGCATACGCGTGCTGGCCATCGAGCAATTTGGCGCCGGACCCTATGGCTCAATGTACCTGGCTGATCTTGGCGCGGAAGTGATCAAAATAGAAAGTCGCCAGACTGGCGGTGACCCCGCTCGGACCACCGGGGCGGTACTGCTTGGCGACGACGACAGCGCCTATTTCCAGGCATTCAACCTGAACAAAAAAAGCGTAACCCTGAACCTCAAGAGCGACGAGGGTAAGGAACTGTTCCACGAATTGGTCAAAACTGCGGACGTGGTCTGGAATAATCTCCGAGGCAGTCAGCCGCAGAAGCTCGGCCTGGACTACGCCAGCCTCAAGCACATCAAAAGCGATATTATCTGCACCCATATTTCGGCCTACGGGCGTGACAATGATCGCGCGGACTGGCCGGGTTACGACTACCTGATGCAGTCCGAGTGCGGCTTCCTGCAGCTGACCGGGGAGCCCGATTCGCCACCCGCACGCTTCGGGTTATCAATGATTGATTTTATGACCGGCACCGTCGCCGGCATGGGTTGCCTCGCCGCGCTTATAGGACGCGAGAAAAATGGGGGTCGCGATGTTGACGTCAGCCTTTTTGATGTCGCCCTGCACCAGCTGAGTTATCCCGGCACCTGGTACATGAATCACGACATTCGCACAGAGCGCCTACCGCGCAGTTCCCACCCTTCGCAAACCCCGGTTCAATTGTTAAAGACAGCAGATGGCTGGATTTTCATCATGTGTATGACCGACAAGTTCTGGGGCCTGCTGATCGACATTATCGAACACCCGGAACTCAACGATGACCCCCGCTTTGGCACCATGCGCGATCGCGCCGTTAACAGGGATGCACTGACACCGGTGCTCGATGAAATACTGCAGCAGGACGACACCTCGAACTGGATAGCGAAGCTACAGACTCACGTGCCTGTGGCACCGGTGTATGACCTGCCCGCAGCCCTGGACAACCCCTTCGTGGAGCAAATTAACATGCGAACATCGGTCCCTCACCGAGACGGTGAGCTAAAAGTACTTCGCAACCCTATTCGCTTTAATGAGGAACGCGTAGCG
The DNA here is from genome assembly GCA_964590005.1 of uncultured Alteromonadaceae bacterium. Taxonomy (GTDB): domain Bacteria; phylum Pseudomonadota; class Gammaproteobacteria; order Pseudomonadales; family Halieaceae; genus CALJFL01. The sequence goes on from CAZPVJ010000151.1 coordinate 42,593, forward strand.
ACGACCCCCGGTAAAGGTCTGGGCGAGAACAACGATGAACTGCTTGGCGACGAGCTTGGCCACAAGGACCGACTCGTCGATTTGCACGAGAGGGGGATTATCTAGCGCGGCAGAAGCGCGCTTGTTCAGTACTTGTCCAGAAAACCGTGCAGAATGTCGCAAAAAGCGATCTTCTCTTCCTTGCCCGCCACTACATGGGCCACCTCTGGCATTGTGACGCCCACGGCATTGGGTAAACCCTCCTCCAGCGGCATCGTCGTGCGGGGGCCGGTTATTACGTCCTGGCCTGCGTGAATGACCAGGGTCGGGGCCGCTATATCCTTCATGTGGGGGCGAATGTCGTGACCATTACAGGCTTCAATAAAGCGCAGGTGGGCCGTCAGGTTGTTCTCCAGAACACCCCACACTTTGCCACTTCCCAACAGCTTTTCCCGATTGGCAATGTAGTAATCAGGGCGAAATGAATACACGGCCACCAGCTCCTGAAACGCGAGAAAGCCCGCTTTCTCGTGCATCGTGCCCAGCCCATTCAACTGATCGCGCAGACAGGCGTCCGAGTAGGTCCAGCAACCCATGTTGACCATGCAACGCACAAGGTCCGGCCGCTTTAGAGCCACCCACTGACCGATGCAGGCACCGATGCCTACCAAACCCACAAAATAGATATTGCTCATGCCCAGGTGATCCAGCAAACCGATAATGTCATCGGCGTGTAGCTCGGTACTGGGCGTAACGCTGAGGTCATCATCTGATTCGCCGATTCCGCGGTAATCAATCAGCAGAACAGAGTACTTGTCGGTCATGCCACGGGCGAGGAAGTGTTCGCGGCCATGACAAAATGTATCCCAGCCGCCTATGTAAATCGCCGGCGGGCCGTCACCGTGTACTTCGTAATACATGGTGTGATTATTGATTGTCGCGGTAGGCATCTTGGATCCTCAGTTAACCGGGGAAATAGTCCCTTCAAAATGTTCGATGACATCAGCCAGTGTCGTCACGTCAGCATAGCGGCGACCGACATCAGCCAGGTTGTTCCAGTGCGCTTCCTCGTTCTGGTCACCACAGCAATCCTCGGGAACGATAGTCCGATATCCATAGGAAAAACTGTCAACAATTGAGGCACGAACACATCCCGAGGTGGTACAGCCGGTAATAATGGTGGTGTCAATGCAGTGTTTGGTCAGCCAGGTGTGCACCGGTGTCTGGAAAAAAATTGACGGAGCCGTCTTGGTGAATTCAAAAATGTAGTCCGGATCGTGGATCCTGGGATCGAACTCGGTACAAGGATGGCCATGGAAAAAGCTGCCGTCATACAGGGACGATATCTTCCAATACGCCATATCATCGCGGCTGCGCCAGGACACGTTGCAGGACGCGATGGGAATACCATGTCTTCGTGCCGCGGCAACCAGGGTGGCGGTATTGTCCACCGCTCGCTGGACATGCGCAGACCGGCCAAGCGGACTGGATGAATCCGTAAATCCCTTCTGCAGATCGACGATAAGTACTGCCGGTCGCTCGCCAAAGCCAATGGACTCCTGTCCGTAGCCGGCCTGTTCAAATTCATCCATAGTAGATCTGCCTTGGACGTGAATGATAATGCGCGAGCCGCCTATTTGATCTAAAATGTCCGAACATTTCAAGTCAATTAAGGCTAGCGATAATTCTCAGGCGTTCCTACACGCGCAAGCAACACATTAAACTGATCAGGATGAAGCCATAATGCGCCCTACTTTCGTCGATTCATTCAGCCAACCCGTTACCGTTAATGCCAGCGATACTGCGCTGCTGGTAGTCGATATGCAAAATGCCACGGGCAATCGCAAGATGGGCCTGGGTAAGTTACTCGCCGAGCAGGGCACGCTAGACGACGCGGCCTATCGATTTGATCGTATCGAGCAGGTACTGGTGCCCAATATTGCCCGACTGGCTGATGCGTTCAGGTCTGGCGGGGGCAAAGTGATCTACATCACCTACGGGGCCAACGTCCCTGACGCCAGCGATGTGCCTGCCCACATCGCCGGTATTGTAAAGGCCACCAACAACATCGCGGGCCAACCCGAGCACGAGATCGTCGCGGAACTCGCGCCCCGGGAAGGCGAGCTCGTTCTCAACAAAACTACCCAGGGCGCATTTCGCTCCACCGGCATTGACTCACACCTGAAAGCTATGGGGATCAAGACGGTGGTTTGCGTGGGTGTTTCCACCAACAACTGCGTGGCGATGACCGCAATGGAAGCCTGCGATGCACAGTACGGCGTGGTACTGGTCAGCGACGGCACCGGCACGGACAGTGAAGCGATGCAGGAAGCGACGCTAACGATGCTGCAACGACTCTGGTCCAGGGTAATGACCACCGACGAGGTGATCAGAGAACTCGGGGTAGGATAGCGCTGGAGAATCTGAGTCGGGAGCAGAATAGCCCGGCAACTAGGAGACACCTCTGGCTGGGGACTCTTTTCGTGGTGCTGGGCGCCATTATGTTGGCCTCCAAAGGTATATTTGCCAAGCACCTGTACAGCCTCGATGTCGACTACGAAACACTGGCGGCCACCCGTTCAGTATTGGCGATCCCTGGCTTCATGCTTATCGCGCTCCTATCGGGATCCCTTGGTAATGGCGCGCAACTGCGTGCCAGCCATGCTGCCAGCGCAATTGGCGCCGGGCTGCTGTGCTACTACCTGGGCAGTCTCGCCAATTTTTATGCACTGACCCTGATCGATGCCAGCGTGGAGCGCGCACTCCTGTTTACCTACCCGGCTATGATCACCCTGATAACCGTTTCGCTAGGTCTTGCGCCAGTCAGGATCTCGACGATAGTGGCCCTGGTTACCACGTTCACTGGCATAGCGCTCGTGGTTGGCATCAGTAGTGACAAGATCCTGGAGGCGAATCTCGAGGGCACACTCTGGATTTTTGCCTGTGCATTCACTATCGCGATTTACTTCCTGGTCAGCGCCAGACTGAGCCAGGTCATGGGCAGCGCGATGTTCACACTGCTGGCAATGGGAGCTGCCGGAACTGCATTTGGACTGCATTACTCATTACGGTATGGGTGGCTGGATTTAAGCCTGTCAGCTGAGGCCTGGTTCTGGATGCTCGCGCTAGTGCTGGTAGCAACGGTTATCCCGCTTTCCCTTGTCGCTGAGGGTGTACGCCGCATTGGCTCCCAGCGAGCCGCCTTCGCCAGCACGATCGGCCCCCCCGCTACGACCGTCATGGCGGTCATTATCCTTGGTGAACGGCTGAGCCCGGGGCAACTGCTGGGTATTTTTGTCATCGTGGGATCCATCCTGTACCTCGAGCTCACTGACCGCTCCAGGCTAAGCCCTTCTTGATGGAAGGGCTTTAAATGTCCGTACATTTGGCCTATACTTTCCTGATAAATGACTAATTAGCAGGAGGTCGTTATGGCTTCAGTCAAGCGCACGCTAGCGAACACCTTTGGCGCTGAGGTCGAGGGCGTCTCTATCAGCGCGAACCCCAGTTCAGCCGATATCGAGGCAACACGTACCCTGTGGGCCGAACACAAACTACTGTTGTTTCGTGGTCAGACGGTCAACGAAGAAGACCTGGTGGGATTCAGCCGCGAGTTCGGGGAACTCGAAATCCACGTCAGGACAGAGTACCTCTCTCCGGAACACCCAGAGATCCTTTACGTCTCCAATATGAAAGAGGACGGAAAGGCCATCGGCATCCTGTCTGATACCGAGGTGGGCTGGCACTACGACCAGATCTACCTGCCACGTCCCGCTGTGGGATCACTGCTGGCGGCACACACGCTGCCCAGTAAGCGTGGGAACACCGAGTTCGCGGATATGGCCGCGGCCTACGAAGCGCTGCCTGAAGACGTCAAGCAGACATTGGATGGAAAAAAGGCCACCCAGTCCTACGAAGCGTTTAACAAAGCCTACAGTGTTCCAACCAACAAAGAACAAAAGCGCCGCTCACAGGATATCGACCAGCCGATCATCCGGACCCACCCTATCACCGGCATCAAGTCGTTGTATCTCTGCCCGGGCATGACCACCCGTATCGTCGGCATGAGTGAAGCCGACAGTGACGACATGCTGGAATACCTGTTCGAATGGTCGGTGAGACCGGAATTCGTCTATTCGCACCAGTGGCAGGACGGGGATTGCCTGATGTGGGATAACGCCTGCACCATGCACCGCCGCGATCCCTTCGACCAGAATGAACCGCGATTGATGAAGCGGACCACCATCTTACCGCCGGCAGAGCTGGCGGTACCGTTCTAGCGACTTTTCCAGACTCCAGAAACAAAAAAACCGGGGCATGCCCCGGTTTTTTTATCGCGTTGCCGCCTAGAACATAAACTCCAGCTCAACGCCGGCAGAGCGCTCGTTTCCGGGCGTTATGAAAGCACCACCAAACTCAGGCGCTTGAATAACTTCCGCAATAAACTCCTCGTCAAGAAGGTTCCGTGCGAAGGCTGTTACGCGCCAATTATCACCACCCAATCCGATGCGCAGGTTCATGATTCCATACGAATCTACCTTGGTATTCTCGTAGCTGGTGGGCAGTCCGGTACCTTCACCGGTGAGGTCCTGCAGGATTGCTGGTACCGAGTTATCTGGTGGGATACCGAGCCCTGGTACACCCGGGTTAGGCTGGTCGAGGTCGTTCCCCTGCACTACATGGTAGAAAATCTCCCCCTGGTAGGCGTACTCCAGTCTTGTCATGAAGTCGAGCCCACCAAATATTTCCTGGTCCCAGGTAAGCGCGATGTTTGCAGTATAGTCCGCGAGGTTGGGGATATCGTTACCCGACACATAAGGACGGACTGTCATCTTGTCTATTTCACCGTCAATGTTGCTGTAACCGGCATCAACGCGCAGATTATCGGTCGCCTGCCAAGAGACGCCGAGTTCAAAGCCCTGGATGGTGGCTTCGTCGATCGCTTCAACTACACGCAAAAGTCCGAAGGGTCCAACATAAAACTCGAAGAACTGCATGTCATCGATTTCGGTATAGAAAACCGCGCCGTTCAGCTGCATGCTTCCATCAAGTATGGTGGAGGTGAAACCCAGTTCGTAAGCACTTGAGGTCTCTTCGTCATAAATTTCTGGCGGTGCAACTGGTAAACCATCGGGGTTCACCAGGAACAGCTCAATAGTCTCGGTACCACCCAGGTTATTGAAACCACCCGTTTTAAAGCCTACACCCCAGCTTCCGTAAACAGTCGTGTCGTCTGTGAAATCGTAGGTTAAGGCAATCTTGGGCTGGAAGGCATCAAAGGTCTCGTCACGATCCTCAACAGTAGCGCTGACCTCGCCAGTCTCCAGGTCTATGAAGGCCGGGTTCCAGGGAGTACCGTCGAGTGGTTCTCCGTCGAGCGTACACCCGTTCTCAAAGAAGGTAGAGCAGTAGTCTATGTTGGTCGACAAAAAGCCATCGGCCGGGCTGGGCACCTTGTTCTCCACTTCCCGTTCCTCGCGGTCATAACGCAAGGCCACCGATAACTCCATACGATCAGAGATGTCATAGTTGAACGAGCCAAAGATCGCATAGACATCCGTTGTAAAATCATCCAGCACCAGCGCATCGGTCAGATCATTAACAAAGCTCTTTGGCAGGCTGTTGCGGTTATCATCTTCAAGCTGTGCCACACCCACGGTACGATCTATGTTGAGGTAATAGGCACCCACCTGCCAGCGCAAAGCCCCTTCTCCGCTGGAGGTCAACTGGATCTGCGCACTAAAGTCTTCCTGATTCCTCTCCTGGTACTGATAACCGTCACAGGTCGTAGGTGAGTAAGGTGGGAAGAAGGGATTTCCGTCGGGCGTGAATCCCGCGATATTGAAGGTGGGTTGCTGCATAGGGGTGGCATCACCCAGCAGGATAGAGCGGTCGGCTGCTGTCTGCTGGCAGTGATCTTTGGCGTTGTAGAACCCGAAGGCACCGGATGTACCATCCGCCAGGAAGCTTTGCTCCTGATCAGAGTACAGTGCCCAGGCAGTCAGCACACCAATATCCAGTTCCTTGTCCATCTTTATGGAGAACTCGAGGGTCTCCTGGTCGTTCTCGGGACGAACATTTGGCGAGAATACAAAATCAGCGTCGTTGACATCCAGTGAGGCCGCCTCTGGGTCTACGCCGAAGGCCTGCAGGCCGTCCAGGGCACCGACAAAGAACGGAAGCTCAAAAGCGGCATTAAACGAAATCGCCGCCGCCTCAACCTCGGAGTAACGCAACTTGGTATCGAAGCTCAGCGTGTCACTGGGATCGAATACCAGGCGAGCACTAACACCGGTCTCTTCAAAGTCGTCAACCACGTTGTCGTTGAGGAAGACATTCTTCTGGAAGCCATCCGTCGTACGGTGATCAATGGTAAGCCTGCCAGCAACGGAGTCACCAAGCGGGCCGGCAATCGTCGCCATACCGGTATAGGTATCATTTTCGGCGGCGCTGACTTTTATCTTACCTTCAACTTCGTCGCTCGGTCGGCGAGTCGACATGATCACAGCCCCCGCGGCAGCGGAACGACCATAGAGGGCGCCCTGAGGACCTTTCAAAACCTCAATCTGGGTCAAATCGGGGTATTCGCGGTTAAACGCGGAGGGGTTCGTGTACAGGACCCCGTCCACGATAAAAGCAAAGTTGGTCTCGCCATCGCGTGCGCCGGAGATGCCCCTGATGCTCAGGGAGCTATCACCGACCTCTACCGTGTTCACGAAGGTGACACCGGGGGTCATGTAAACAAAGTCTTCAGCGCGCTGCACGCCCATGTTTTCAATCTGGCTTTCAGAGAATGCAGTGATGGTGGCGGGGACGTCTTGCAGTGTTTCGGCACGGGCCCGCGCGGTCACCACAATCTCTTCCAGCTGAGCCTGGGCACCACTGGAAAAGGTGAGCGCCCCGGTGGCTGGAAGCGCCATCAAAACAGAAAGGTAAATCGGTCGAAGCTGAAGGTTCTTCATCGTTCTTTCTCCAAAGGAATCTCGATCTGGCTCTGCTTACACAATGACTATGCTCATTCTATTTCAGAAAATCAATACATATGTCCGTACAATCAGTGCTTTTGAAGCCACATTGGTGAAAATACCGGTTTTCAAACAGCACCCTCATCTCGCAATAGCGCCAGCTCTTCAGGCATACAGCCCAGGCTCGCCAGCACTGACTCGGTGTGTTCTCCTACCTTGGCCAGGCCAAACTGTACGCGTCCGGGTTCATTACGAAACTTGATGGGCACTCCTATATGATCATTGCCCTGTTCGTCCCGCACGCGCATTTGCCGCGCCCATACATGATCCGTGTCCCAGGCCTCCTCCAGTGACATCACCGGCATCCAACAGATATCCCTGCCCTCAAACCAGCTTTCCCACTCCGCGCGAGTGCGCTGTTTGAACGCCTGTCTCAGAAAGGCGATAGCGTCGTGATGTCCCTTGCCCGCAGGCCCGGTAACAGACTGGACAAAGTCTGGACGCCCCAGCCCATTGAACAGCTCCTCGACAAATTTGTGCTCCCCCCCTCCCAGGGCAATATGGTTGCCATCCGCCAACTCGTAGATATTGAGCATGGCATTACCGCCATGGGTTCTCTCCAGATGCCGATCAGGCTTTTGCCCCGCGCTGAAGACCGGGCCCACGATATTGGGTGAGGCATTCAACACCGACTCAAACATGCTGATATCGATATAGTCGCCCTCCCCCGTTGCATGGCGCCGATACAACGCCATCATGATGCCGCCAAAGGCAAGGTGGGAGGACAACATGTCAGAAATGGCCACGCCGATAATGGCGGGACCAGAATCGTCAGAGGGCGAACGGGTGAGGTCGAGAATTCCGGCTGCCGCTACCGCGGCTGTGTCGTGGGCGGGTCGATCTCGCCAGGGACCGTCCTGGCCAAAGGCAGACAGCGAGCAGTACACAATACCCGGATTAATTGCGCGGATTACGTCGTAGTCGATACCCAGGCGTTTCATCACCCCAGGCCGAAAGCTCTCAATAAATACGTCGGCAGTTTCAACCAGTGATAGCAGCAGCTCCTTCGCCCGCGGACTCTTAAGATTCAGGGTCACGCTCTCCTTGCCACGCTGGGTGGTACGAAACATGACTGTGCTATCACCCTGTGTCCAGGGGAAGAACTGGCTCGAACGGGTGGGCTCCGGGGAAGCCGGGTTTTCAATTTTTATCACCCGGGCACCATGGTCAGCCATCATGAGCGAGACCGCTGGGCCCGGCAAAAAAAGTGATAGATCGATAACAGTCAGGCCTTCAAGCTTCATAGGGGGCTCGTATTTGTCAGCTAGGGGTTTTGGTGAATTGACCATGACATAGTAGCCCGAACACGCATCCAGTCCAGTCTGGACTTGACTCGTCGTGCCCCGGATGCAACTGTCAGAGCGCATATAACAGTAGGTATCGAGCCGATAGGAGATGAGGAAATGACACTATCTACGGACCTTACAGGCAAAGTCGCCCTGATAACGGGGGCCTCTTCAGGTATCGGTCGCGGCGTGGCGCTGGCGCTCGCCAGAGCGGGTTGTCATGTATTCATCAATTACCCGCCGGTCGAGGGTAACGAGGCCGCATCGGAAGTCAAAGCCACCATAGAGTCTGCGGGAGGCTCAGCATCGCTTGCGCCGGCGGATGTCAGTGACGAGGGACAGGTTGCGGATATGATCAACACAATCTCGGTCGATGCGGGCAAACTGGACATCCTGGTCAACAATGCCGGTATTGCGCGCTCTGCGCCCATCGAGGACATTAGCCTGGATGACTGGCAGGCCGTCATGGACGTCCATGTCAAGGGAACCTTTCTCTGCACCCGAGCCGTGTTACCCATGATGTACAAGCAGAACGCGGGCCGCATCATCAATACAGCCTCCCAGCTGGCGTATAAGGGCGCGCCGGGCTTTGCTCATTACACAGCGGCCAAGGGTGCAATTCTTTCTTTTACCAGGACGCTGGCCCTGGAGATCGGCGATCGCGATATCACCGCAAACTGTGTTGCGCCCGGCGCCACCATGACCCCCATCCTGGAGGATGTACCGGAAGAAATACTGGAGAGTATTCGACTCGCGATACCCAGGGGCAAGCTGGCCGAGGTTGATGATATCGTTGGTGCCTACCTATTCCTGGCCAGCGAGGAGGCCGCACACTTTCGCGGCCAGTGCCTGAGTCCCAACGGGGGTGATGTCTTTCTCTAGACCGCCTGGCTGGGCAGCCCAGCTGCTACATGTACTCCTTGCGGTACCAATCGTTGACCTCGTCACCCGTGGTCAACCATACGTCGTCGTGTTGGGCGATGTGCTCGAAAGCACGCTTGAGGTGCTTGAACTTGTTGGGCTGGCCGACAAAAAACGTATGCAGGCAAATCGGCATACAACGCGCATTTGTAGCACCCTCTTCGTAGAGCACATCAAATTGGTCGATAATCATGTCGCCGAATGCCTCGGACGAAACACCGACATTCATAAACGCCGGTATGTCGTTTAGCTCCACGGTATAAGGCACTGAAATCAACGTGTTGCCTGGCGTGGTAAACCGGAAGGGATGATCATCCGCGGTGTAGTCGCAGAGATACTCCACGCCATATTCTTCGAGCAAACGCGGGGTATTGTCTGTATGAGTGAGAAACGGGGACAACCAGCCTTTTGTTTTACGACCGAGTGTCTCCTCCATGCTGTTCAGGACCGACTCCAGTATGAATCGCTCTTTCTCCTCACTGAGCATCGCCATGGAGCCATCATCGCCGCGGACATTACCGATGAAGTTGGCCGGCGCATTGTTGATGCCATGCCCTATCCAGGCCCAGTTACGCTTTTCACCTTCTTCGATGATGCGCGGATACTCGCGAATAATCTCACTATTCAGACAAACAGTGCCCCGCATCCCGAGCTTGTCCATCAGGTCCATCATTCGCCACAGGCCCACTCGATTACCATAGTCGCGCCAGCCGTAATTCAATGGATCCGGCGTAAAGCCGGAGGTTCCAGGTATCAGCGAAGTACCGGGGATATCAGCCGGGAAGTGTTCGATATTGACATAGGGAATGACAGCCACACGTTTGCCCTCAGGCAACTTGAAAGGTGCCCGGTCAATAATGGGTTCATAGCTGTAGTGGGGTGATTGCGTTAACTCCGTCACGTGCCTCTCCTTGTAAATTAAAAATAATCCTTAACGTGCGGCCCTGGCATTACAGGCCGCCAAGGTACTCGAGCACCTCGTTCTTACCGATCACGTCACCGTATTTGGCATTGATATCGAACAAGTTAGCTTCATGGGGTCCTTCGTGGCGATCGCCAACACATTCACGAACAACGATCGGGCGATAGCCGTGCTGGACTGCATCGACCGCCGAGGCGCGTATGCAGCCGGACGTCGTACAGCCAACAATAATCACGGTATCGACTCCCTGCGCTGCCAACATTGACGACAGGGACGTGCCGAAGAAAACACTGGCGTAGTGTTTTACGATCACGGTTTCGCCTTCCACGGGAACGACTTCCGGGCAGAACTCGGCGTAGGGGTTACCCGGCACAAGATCTTTTAGCACCGGCGCCTTCTTTATCCACATACCGCCGTCTTCATAATTGTGCGGGTTATACAGTACGCGAGTGTGCAGTATCGGCACGCCCTTCTCGCGAGCCAGGTCCAACACCTCTGGCACCTCCTGCACACAGTCGACCACGCCGGGCGCATAGAGCGGGGAGCCTTCAGTGGTGTATCCCTGGAGAAGGTCTATCACCAGGATTGCAGATTTCTTGCCAAACCCGAGGCGGCCGTCCCACACCCCCTCGTAATTCTCCGTTGCTTCAGCCATACATCGTTCCTGCCATGAGTTCTACCACTGAAAGCGTAGACCACTATCGCATCCCCTGGGAGGAATGCGGTTAACTTACCCGCCTCTTTAGCGCTGATCGGCGGCGATTTTCCCCGGATCAATATCCAGATCAGCCAGGTGAGTCTGTAATTCGGTCTCCGGTAAAGCACCTTCCCGGTAAAGACCCACCAGAGCGGCGTGAACTATATGTGCTGCGTTAACTTCAAAATGCTCACGTAGATCGGGACGTGATTCACTCAAACCAAAGCCATCGGTTCCCAGCACCGCGTAGTTTTCCGGCATCCACGGCGCGATGCCCCGGGGCAACGCCTTGAGGTAATCAGTCGCGGCCACAATGGGACCCGATGTTTCGGCAAACAGTGACTCCACATAGGGTACCCGTCTAGGTTGCAGCGGGTGCAGCCGGTTGTCTCGTTCACAGGACTCGGCTTCGCGGGTGAGTTCAACAAAGCTGGTCACGCTCCAGATCACGGGTGCATAGCCCATCGCTTCCAGCTGGTCGGCCGCCGCCATCGCCTGCTGCATGATCGAACCCGACGCCAGTAGATGAACCGGGTCACCATTGCCGGCACTCGCACGCCACTGGTAAGCGCCCTTGACAATAGCTTCCTCAATGCCGGGCTGATCCGGCATCGGCGGCATCGGGTAATTTTCATTGTACAGGGTGAGGTAATAAAAAATGTTCTCCCCGTTTTCATACATGCGCTGGATGCCGTCGCGAACAATCACCGCCAGTTCGTAGGCGAAAGCAGGGTCGTAACTCTTGAGATTGGGGAAGGTGCTGGCCAACACGTGAGAGTGGCCATCCTCATGCTGTAAGCCCTCACCATTGAGCGTGGTACGCCCGGCCGTCCCACCGAGCAGAAACCCGCGGGCCATCATATCCGCGCAGGCCCAAATCATATCGCCCACGCGCTGGAATCCGAACATGGAATAAAAGATATAAAACGGGATTGTGGGTACACCATGCACCGCATAGGCCGTACCTGCCGCCAGGAAAGAGGCCATCGCCCCGGTCTCGCAAATACCTTCCTGCAGAATCTGGCCATCGACAGCCTCGCGGTAGGACATCAGGGAATCTGCATCAACCGGCGTATAGTTCTGCCCCTCGGGTGAGTAGATACCGGCGACTTTGAACAATGCGTCCATACCGAAGGTACGAGCTTCGTCTGGCACGATGGGTACAACGTATTCCCCGATGCCGTCGTCTTTCATCAGTTGTGAGAGCAGGCGTACCATCATCATGGTGGTTGACGCCGATCGCTCTCCAGTGCCTTCAAACAACGCCTTGAACTGCTGTCTCTCGGGCACGGCGAGCTGAGGGCAGTCGACCTTCCTACGCGGCAACGATCCTCCCAGTCGCTCCCGATGCTCCAGGAGATACCGCATCTCCGCGCTATCTTCTGGTGGACGGTAGAATTCGGCTCGATGGATTTCTTCATCCGACAGTGGAATGCCGTAATCCCTGGCACAAGCAAGACGTTCTTCGTCATTGAGATCTTTCTTCTGGTGCGCAGTGTTGCGGCCCTCCGCGGCGGGTCCCATACCATCGCCCTTTACCGTTTTTACCAGTATCACCGTCGGCTTGTCCTCGGCCTGAAGGGCGCGCTGGTAAGCCGCGAATAACTTCTTGGGATCCTGCCCACCGCGTTTGATTTCCTTAACCTCCTCGTCGGTGAGGGAGTTCATCATGCTCTCGAGTTCCGGGTCTCCGTGCACCCAATGCTCACGCTGCTGGTCTCCGGGCAAGATGGAGTAACGCTGGTAATCGCCATCGACGCATTCTTCCATCCGGTTGCGCAGTACACCCTGCTCGTCCCTGGCCAGCAGCGCATCCCAACCACTACCCCAGATCACCTTGATGACATTCCAGTCTGCACCGCGAAAGCCGCGCTCCAACTCCTGGATGATCTTGCCGTTACCCCTGACCGGGCCATCCAGGCGCTGAAGATTGCAATTGACGACAAGGACCAGGTTGTCGAGCTTTTCCCGCGCGGCGATGTTAATGGTACCCATCACCTCGGGCTCGTCCGATTCACCATCTCCAATGAAGCACCAGAACTTTCCGCCATTTCGCGGTTTCAGCCCGCGATTTTCCAGGTACTTGGCAAAACGGGCCTGGTAAATAGCGGAGGGCGTCGACAGCCCCATGGACGCGTTCGGCATCTGCCAGAAGTCTGGCAGGGAGCGTGGGTGTGGATAGGAGCACAGCCCTCCCCCGGGCTGAAGCTCTCGCCGAAAGTTGCCCAGTTGCTGCTCATCGAGCCTCCCCTCCAGGAAGGCACGCGCATAGATCCCCGGGGCAGCATGCGGTTGGGGCATTACCATGTCGCCGCCGTAGTCTGCACTGCGTGCTTTGAAAAAATGCTGAAACCCCACTTCGAGCATCGTGGCCGCCGACGCATAAGTCGCTATATGACCGCCAACCCCGGTACCCTCATCCTGCCCCCTGAGCACCATCGCCATGGCATTCCAGCGAACCAGGTTCTCAATCTTTTTCTCCAGCTCGATATCGCCGGGATAGACCGGCTGCTCGGAAACAGGAATGGTATTGATATAGGGGGTGTTGAGCGTCGCTTCACTGAGCGCGATACCGCGGCGCAGGCTGTGATTCTGCAGCGCCCTCAGGATATCCCTCACGCCGGCTTCACCAAATTCACGGTGGATGCTGTCCAGGGCTTCTATCCACTCCTGGCGGTCTCCGGCAAGATCGTCGATGAGTGTCGATTGCGATGCGGTGGTCATTGCTTAACTTACTCCTTAAATCCAGTTTGAGGGCCTATGTAGCCCCCCGCCCTTGGCAAACCAAACAGGCCGGGTACCCGTCGCGCGGGGGGAGTCGGCTCCCGACTCCAGGGGGCCGGCATTCGCATGCCGTAAGAGGCCGCCAGCAACGCTATGGTCTGCAGACCAATGAATAACCAGTAATTATGGTAGACCGCAAACCAGGTGAGGCACAGCGTCATATTGGGTATATGCGTCCTGGGTACCTTGGCCTTGATTGATGCGGGACTGTCATGTTCAGGCGAGACATACACATCCCAGTACATATCCATCCACAGCGCCTGCCAGACGGATATCATCGTATAGGCCACCAGCCAGGTCGCCCACACTGGCCAACCCGGTCCCAGCGACAGGGCCAGGTGCCAGAACGACAGGAACAGCAGACCAGTGGTAAAGCCCCAGGCGAGACCAAAGAACAACTGTGGCAGTGGCGCCAGGCCACGATCAAAGCGCAGGGTATTGCCGTACCAGTATCCCCAATACGCCCAGAGGATGAAACCGGTCACCAGCGCTGTACTCAGCCACCAAAGACTATCGTCCAATTGCTGTGGGTATACCAGCGGGCTCGCCAGAGTGGCGTCCAGCGCACCGCTGAGACTGCCCATCAAAAGACAAAAACACCAATACATGCCCGCTCGCAGCCACGCCGCAGGCGCAGAGTAAACCTCCGCCGGGTGTGCGCGATAAAATAGCAGGTAGACGACCAGCAAAATTAGCCACAAGAGCGAAGAGACTGCGATCAGCATCATCCCATAAGCCTAGTCGATTTTAGTGACAGGCATTGTAGTGGCCACCGGGCTCATAAATTTGACAATCCGCAAAGAAGACCGGGCTTACCTCAATCAAACTGTGCACCTTATGACAGCTGCAGCGAACAAGAGCGAGAGTCAGGCCATTCCCGTATTGCCCGAACTGTGCAATTACATCGATGGGGGCACCAGTGTGCCCGCCGTAGACCGGACCAACAGCCTGCGCAATCCAAACAACCAACAGGAAATCCAGGGGCAATTGTCCTGCTCAAACGATCAGGTAGAAATGGCGCTGACCGCAGCAGATGCGGCATTTCATGCGGGGGAGTGGGAGCAAACGCCCGTCGAGGAACGCGCAGCGGCCCTGGAGTCCATTGCCGATCAACTGGAGCAACCCGCCACCCGTGAGCAACTGGCCTTTGTCGACGCCATCACAACAGGCGCCGTAATCAAGGCCACCCGCCAAATGGCCCGACTGGCACCTTTCGTGTTCCGGGCCACTGCTGAGTATCTGCGCAATACCGGCTTGTCATGGCGACTGCCTGGCAAGATTGGCGAGGTAGAGTATTTTCGCAGACCGCTGGGGCCAGCACTGCTGGTTTCGCCGTGGAATGGACCAACCGCGATTGGGTCTCACAAAATTGCCAGTGCACTTGGTGCAGGGGCCCCGTGCATCGTCAAACCTTCTGAGTGGGCGCCACACTCCGCGCTGATTATGGCCCGGATTATTCATGACATGGGGTTACCGCGAGGCACTTTCCAGCTGACTTGTGGCAACCGTGATATCGGCGGCAGGATGGTCGCCGATTCGAGAATCAAATCGGTATCTTTCACCGGTGGTCTCGCGGGTGGTCGCGCCATTGCCGCTGCCTGTGCCGGCGACTTCAAACCTACCCAACTGGAACTGGGTGGCAATAACCCATTGGTCGTATTTGAAGATGCTGACCTCGAGCTCGCGGCGCGAGGAATCGTGTACGGCTTGACCAACCTCAATGCGCAATGGTGTCGCGCACTGGGCAGGGTCGTGGTTCACCGCAGCGTCAAGAGCGACCTGCTGGAACTTGTTGAAGCAAAGCTGGCAGACCTTGTACTGGGCGACTCACTGTCGGATAGCTCGGATATGGGACCGATGATCCATCAGGCCCAGTACGATTCAGTGCTATCGTCGATTGAAACACTGACTAAGCGTGGTGGCTCTTTGATAAGTCCGACGTCGCTGCCCACATCACCTGACCTGTCAGGCTATTTTATCGCCCCGACCTTAATCGATGGCTGCGAGCCACAGGATACACAGGACGAGATTTTCGGCCCCGCGGCAGCCATTCACAGCTTCGACACAGAGGCAGAAGCACTGGCGTTGGCGAATGGCACACCTTTCGGGCTGGCAGCATACGTCTATAGTCAAAATGAAGAAAAGGCCTTTGCATTTGGACGCCAGCTGCGAACAGGCGGCGTGAAAATCAATGGCTACAGCCTGCTTTCACTGAGCGGCGCCGCGCCGCGGGGGGCCTGGGGCCTGTCAGGGCTAGGTGAGGAAGGTACCGGCGAATCAGTAACGTTCTTTACCGGTGCCAGAGTAGTCGGCGTATCTCCGCAAGATACGATCGGTGGAGTCTAGATTTCCTCCATGGAAATCTGTTGAAGCACTGGCTCGGCACCCAACTCGAAAACCGCGTCCTTGTACTTTGGCGGACCAAACTTGGGTCGCGCATTGTTGGAGAGCGCAACGGGTTCTTTCGGGATGCCAATAAAGTTGGCATCGAGCTCGCCGTTGTCATTGGTGTCATGAAAGATCGACAGGGCATACTCGCCAGGCGGCAAATCCAGTTCGGCTTTCACAATATCACCCTCGCGAGACTCAGTGATCACCACTTGTTTCTCGGCAACCGTCTCTTCTCCAAGCCAGGTTTTCTTGGAGTCGTATACTGCAATAAACAGGTTACCCTCCGCCGACTCAAGGCCGCTGAGTTCAATCAAAACCTTGCTGTTGGGCTGGGATTCAGCGTGGGCGGTCACCACCATTACCAATGCGCACAAGGCTATCAGGCCGCGGATCAGGTAAATGCCCATAGTTTTAGTCTCCAAAACGGTTGCTGCGAAAGTGCGACAAATGCCGGACAATATTAAACACACAGTTGGTACTGACGATCAATCAAAACGGATCATTTTGTCGCAAGTAGTTAACCAGCGACTGTTAACACAGCGGAGAGGCTGACATGGATGCAGAGCGTATTTGCCAGGTGCTGGCGGGAAAGATTCGCGGTAAACCGGTCGCCATCTCACGCTTTGAGGAGGCACCACCGCCCGGGTTCTCGGGCCTGAAGGTCGACCCCTGCCAGATTCTTCGCCACGCCATGGACGAGGGTAAACGCGTATATTTCGACCGCGAGCACCAGGATTGCATCCACGGCGCTTACATTACCGGCGTGGATCCGGGCAATGAACAGATTCAAAGTGGCCGTTTACTGACCGACTATATTCCGGCCTACAACCTGGACGCCGCCTATGCTTTCAACTCCGGCGAGTACATCCTGCCGCAGGGCACGGTCAAAGGCTTCTGCGCGACGCCACTGGATGATCTTACTGAAGATTTTCAGGCTGAATGGATAGTGGTGGTGTGTACCCCCGGCGTTGCTGCGCTCGTGGGTGCGGCACGTGCGGTCAAGGATGGAACTCGCCCGGATACGGCTGCCGGCAACTCTTTTTGCAGCGACCTCTTTGTCACACCTGTCTACAGCGACAATGTTGTGATCACCACGGGTGATATGGGCGGTCGCATGAACAACAAACTTCGCGAATCAGAAATGTTTGTGATAATCCCCACCCAATGGGCCGACGGCATCATCGACATTATGGGTGAGACGCCTGATGTTCGCGGTATCTATGAAGCCACGCGGCCAGAGAGTTCTCCTTACTGGGTGCGCCAGAAACAGAAAGCAGAACGCGCGGCAAACAGTACCGACCCAAGTATCGAGATGGCACGGGACAGTTATGGCCTGGAGGTCTCAATGCCCTGGCAGGAGGAGGCGCTTGCCGCCGTCGCCAAGGCGCCCCGCTTTGTTCGCAAAATGGCTGTCGGCAATGTCGAGGACTACGCTGAGGAGCACGGGCACGAGGTGATTTCGCTGGCTGTGGTTAAAGCACAGGCCGACAGCGTAGGGATGGGAAAGTTTATGCGCGAGGTAAAGTCCGAGGGTGGACTGCTCGCCCGTTTATTCCGCAAGGGTAAATAAGGTCAGCCAGCGGCATTTTCCTCCAGGTTGACCTCCCAATCGCCGACACCAGGCTGTTGCCAACGGTAACGCAGCAGCACGTTATCATCACTCAACCAAAAGCACGCGCTCTCGTCGTAGCGCTCTCCGGTAAACGTACACCGTCGGGTATTGTACTGACGCCCAAACAGCTCAAGGGGCTTGCTCTCCTCCAACACCGAGGCGGTACGCATGCTGGTCGCAGGCGCGAGCAACTTTGCCCGATCACCAGGATCTGATATCGATGGCACCAACACGGCCCCTCCACCACGTCGCTCCAGCAATCGCGCTATAACAGGCCCGGTAAAGATTCTTAGCAGGGGCAATAAGAGCGGCGCGCCGTCATCTCCAAAGGGCAGTTCCCAGTTCTCGGTGTCGGTGTCTCCGCGCTGGCGCACACAGGACACTGAAGCCTCCTCCAATCGGTAGAGCGCGCGTACGGGTGGATGCTGCTCGGCCTGCCACTCAAGGTTAAACTGGATTGCACCCTGGCGATCACACTCTGCATTGACCAGCAGGGAAACACCGGGTGCCGTGCGCTGGGCGTGAACAAAGAAGCCCCCACCCTCTCGCGGTCGACGACTCCAGGATTCTTGAATAGCGGTACCAGTGCCATCCAACAGGTAGTGATAGCGCCCCTTCTGCGCCTTTACCTTGTCCAGTGCCAACACCTCAGGCTGCTCCATCCGGTGGGTATTGGATCAGCTCGATCACCTGTCCTCCCGTGGTAGCAGGGTCTAGATACACCATCTTACGCAGGCCGATCGCTATGATGCCGTCAGGGGTCACATGTCCCGGTCGGATATCGCGCGCGGCGAGTAGCTCAACAGCCTTTTCGATATCGTCCACGCGCCAGGCAATATGGTTGATGCCAGCCCCGCCCGATGGCATGCCCAGCAGTTGCTCCTTGAAGTGCGGTGAACAGGGTTCGATCAACTCGAAGTTGAGTCCAGCCACGGTGAAAAAGGCGAAACGTGTGGCGGCAGATTCTCCCAGGGGTGGCTGGATATCTACCCCGGCAGAATCGAGGCCATACACGCGCTTGAACTCCGCCAGGGCTGCCTCCAGGCCAGGTACGATAAAGCCGATATGAGCGACGCCCAGCAAGCGGGATGCGAGTACATCGGTAATATCATTCATGATCGCTCTTCCAACAGATCAGTTCGCAGTAGATCCTCGCTCAATCGCCAGGGCCTGTCCAAAAGCAGATCTGTCGCCTCTGACATCAGCTTGTTGCAGGCCGCCACGGGGGAAATACAAGCGCTGGTGATAGCAGCTGAGGGATCCTGGTCGGTAACGAGCGGTTCGTTGATACGGCCATCAAATTGCCGCTCCTGCCACTGGGTCATAATCGTAAACTCACGCTCAAGCGACGCTATCAAGCCCGCTCGTCCTTGCACGGGACGACTGCTGGCAACAATACACACCCGGTTCTCGGCTGCGCGACTGGGCAACCCGAAATCCCGTTCCCAGGTTTCCTGCAGTTGGAAGGGAACCGCCAATACGTGGGCCCCGGCAAGCGCCGCCAATTTCGCAGTCTCCGGGAAAACCGCATCGTCACCGGTGATTATAGCCAGGCGTCCCCACGCTAAATCCACAGGCTGCAAGGATCGCCCCGGAATATGTGCTGGGTAAACTGAGCTGGGGTGAAGTTGCGGTTGCTCCGCCAATACCCCCTGGGCACTCATCAACACGCCACTGATACTTGAACCTCCAGCCACAGGTACAACCACAGACGTACATAAGAGCAGGTCGGGACTGTCGGCCAGCGCAGTTACCATGGTCTCAATCGCCTCACGCCCGAGGGTTTGGGCGCGCTCTTCGTCGTGAAGGTCCGCCATTTCATAACAAAACAGGCCTGGCAAGACTGCCAGCGCCGTCCCATCCGACAGGGTATCGATGGCTTCTGGCAGCCAGGCCAGCGCCGACCTGCCCTGTTCCGGCGGCAGCAGCGTCGCTACCGCCAGTTGGTCGGCGGCGGCAGCGGGCGGCTCGTAGCTGTTTTCCCGGGCAATGGGTTGGTATAGCTCTGGACGGCGCAGTCCAAATAAATCACTGCCATCCGGGCGACGCTTATCACGGGCCGCCGACAGGTCAATATCTGCGTGGATTACTGCCTCCTCATCTCTGGGCGCCTTGGCAAGCACCCGGCCATCAGGTGCCACGACCTGGCTTTCCCCGGCCCCATATAGCAATTCCACGGGGATATGCGTTTCCTCACTCACCGGTACCAGGAGCGCCTCGGGGATCAACGGACCGACCTTATTGGCTGATACCAGAAAAACCTTGTTCTCAGGCGCCCGGGCCGGGACGTGCAGGCTGGCCTCATCCAGAGCGAATGAGTTCAGCGAATCGCAAAACAACTGCGCTCCGCGCAGCGCAAGTCCCCGGGGCGTTTCGAATGTCACGCCATCGCGGCAGGGAAACATAGCGACTCTGCCAAAAGGGGTGACTACAACGTCACTGGTCTGGTCAGCGCGGGCAAACCAGGTGTTTTCGTGACCCATAAGGGTTTGTTTATCCGCCACGCTAAGCAATTGACCCACAGGATCGAAGAGCAGCGAGCTCACCGTAATGCAATCTTCCCGCAGCAGCGAAACATTGATCACGATGTAGCTCCGATGCTGTGCAGCACGTTGGCCAATAGCGCGCAAAAACGGGCCATCCAGGCTCACCGCCACGGCGCGTGCATGATGGGCATCCTCGTACCAGGAAATGTGATTAGAAAACTCTGGTAGAACCATGATATCGGGCTTCACCAGCGCAGCCTGGTCGATCATTCGCAGGCAGGTCTCAAGATTAGCGTCGACGTCAGTCCCGGAGGCAAACTGTACGGCGGCAACCCTCGCCATAAACAACTCCATTAACAGGCGGCTTAGCTGAATATTCTATGGCAGAAGGGCTAAAACGCGTTTGAGCACTAAAAAATATAATGTTATAGTTTTATATCTTTTGAGGCAACGCATAATCACAGATTCCCATCAGGGAACGCGCTGGAGACAAGGTGAAAATACTGATTCTGGGCATGGGCCACGTAGGTAAGGCGCTGGCGGCCAGGCTGCGGGCCATGGACCACCGGGTCGTCGGGACCACCACAACCCCGGGCAAGGTGGCCGAACTGGAGCAATACGCGGATGAGGTCGCTGTTTTGCGCGGCAGCGAATCGGAAAAAGTCACCGCAGCGGCTGCAGGCTGTGACGCGATCATCGTGACCGTCGCCCCGAACGTGAAGAACACACGGACCGTCGAAGAGCGTCACCGGCACTACAAAGAGGTTCTGGTAGAAAGCTGCGCCAGTGCCGCTGCCGCCTGCGACCGGGTGATATTCCTGTCGTCTTTTTCCGTCTACGGCGACGGTGGTAGCGACACCGAGCCGGTCAGCGAAGAGACCCCGACTGCCGATCGCGAGGAGCCCTCCTCGCGCTATTACCAGGAAGCCGAAGAGCAGGTCCTGTCCAGACCCGCCGGCTGCGTGTTGCGCTTCCCGGACATGTACGGTGCACCCGACGATATGAGTTTTCCCCAGCGGGTAGCGATGTGCCATGAGTACTTCGGAGGTAAGGCCATATTCAGCGCTGACGCCCCGCTCTACGCGATCCATTTTGAAGACGTGGTGGATGCTGTCCTGCACGCGCTGGACAAGTCGCTCTGCGGCATATTCAACGTCTGCGACAACAACAACCTGCCAGCGACCAACCGGGAGGTGTTTGACGCGATCTGCGCAGAGTCCGGGCTGGCACCGCTGGAATTCCTGGACCAGATCAAGGCGCCCCTCAAGAAAATTTCCGCCGCCAAAATTTACGACACCGGATATGCGGTCCGCCACGGCGACCCCAACGCCGACGTGGTCGCACGGCACCGCGACGGGAGTACTGCTCTGTGAGCACCGTGGTTATCACTGGCAGTACCCAGGGTATCGGTCGCGGTCTCGCGGCTGAGTTCGCCCGGCGCGGCCACCACGTCGTGGTCAGCGGACGCGACCAGGCCCGCCTGGAGGAAACCCTATCAGCCCTGTCGGGACTGGCGGGTGAAGTGACGGGGCAGGCCTGCGATGTGGCAGACAGTGAACAGGTGCAAGCCCTATGGGATGCGGCCGTTGCGGTGGGGGGTGAGGTCGACATCTGGATCAACAACGCGGGACTGGCGAGAACGGTATGGCCGATACTCGAGGTTCCCCAGGGCGAAATCGAGGCGATGGTGCGCACCAATATGCTGGGCACCATTAACGGCTGCCGCGTCGCCGCCGCGGGCATGCAGGCGCAGGACAGGGGCAAGATTTTCAACGTACTTGGCGGCGGCAGCGACGGCGAATACTTCCCGGGGCTGGGCATATACGGCACCACCAAGCGGGGCCTGAATTACTTCACCGATGCCCTGGTCAAGGAACTTGCCGATACCAACATCATCCTCGCCAAGATCCGCCCGGGCATGATAATTACCGAGGCTGTTATCCGGGAAGCCAGGGCCATGCCGGAGGTTTTTGAGAAATCCCGTAAAACCATGAACAACCTGGTCGATACGGTTGAAACCGTGGCGCCCTACCTTGTCGACCAGATCATCGCGACCGAAAAAAGCGGTAGCAAGATCCGCTGGCTGACACCTGCCAAGATGACCGGAAGAATGCTGAAAGGCCTGTTCAGCAAGCGTCCCGATCAATTCGAGCCCTTCGGCCTCTGAAACCCAAACACGAGAAAGACTATGAGTAGTGACACCAAGACCATCGACCAATTCCTGGCCGAAAACCCCGATGTCGACGTCAGCCAGGCCTGGGAGCGATGCTGGGGCGTGCTGAGCGATATCAAGCGACAAATTGCCGAGCGCTTTCCCGGGCTGGAGGCCGAGCCCAACTGCGCCGACCGGCAGTACTACACCTCCCCCAATGGCGAATTCGAGGGTTCGATGCAGGCCTGGAGCGGACCGGGGTGCGACTGGCTGGTGAATTCCTGGCTGGGAAATCGCAAGGCCAGCATACTCGACATGAACGCCACCGCGTTCCTGGACCAGGCCACCGACGTACCCCACTTCGTCATGGTCTTCGGCACCATCCCGAAATTGTTTTTCTACTTCGACTTTACGCCGCGCCGCAACATCATGGTCGACACCGACTACCTCGACCGCTACTACGGCGCTATCAATGAGGACTACCTGGCACTGCGCGGCAACCCCGCCTTCCAATGGTCAGTCAGTCACGGGACGTACATGCGAGCGCTGACCAACCCCTCGACACAGAGCCTGATGGGTGACCTCAACAGCGACAACATCGACCTGCTGGCCGACTACGCTTATACCATGCTGGAGCGGTGGTTCGGCTGGCTGGATACGGCCACACCGGTTCCCGTCGATGAAAAGCCCGCGCTGCGCGAGTACGATTTCCGGGTGCGTGAACTGGGTTACGCGCGTGATCCCATGAATAAACTGGCGGAGCAGGTCTTCGGGGCGGGCCAGGTTGAGACCATGCTCAATATCCGCATGGGTCGGGAACAGATGCAACGCGCCATCGGGGCTATCTGACAGTGACAAGATTGCTCGGTATAGAGCTTTCGGAGGGCATCCAGAGACGCCACCTGGTGGCCTATTTCTGTGTTGCCTTTATTTCCTCGAGTTACGCCGGCGCCCTGGCGATGCTGCAACCCGGGCTGTTGCAGGTGATGGGCATAGACCACGGTCAACAGGCGGTGCTCACCGGCAACCTCAGTGCCATGCAGGAGGTCATACTGATTGCACTGCTGGGTTTCGTTGGCATCGTGGCGGATCGCTATGGCCGCAAGCCGGTCTACGTGTTCGGGCTACTGGCCACCAGTGCAGGATTTACCCTATACCCCCACGCCACCACCATCTCCGAACTGGTGATCTACCGGATTATCGTCGCGGTGGGCAGTGCGGCGATGATCGGCATGATGGTGACGGTCATCGCCGATTACTCCCGCAACAGGACGCGGGGAAAAGCCAATGGCATGCAGGGGGTGGTCGCAACCCTGGGCGCCTTTCTGCCGCCCCTGTTCGGCGCCCTGCCGAAGCTGTTTGTCGACCAGGGCTACGACGAGCTGGCGGCACAACAACTGACCTTTGCCGTCGCTGGCAGCCTTGGGGTACTCGGCGCCTTCATCGCACTGGTTGGTCTGGCACCTCACGTCAAGCAGACGTCCAGTGTCGCGCGTGAATCGATGATGACCATGTTAAAGATGGGCGCGAAAGCCTCCCGCGATCCGGGCATTGCACTGTCCTACGGCGCCGCCTTCATCTCGCGTGGCGACCTCGCGGTCACAGGTGCGTTCATGAGTTTGTGGCTGGTGCAGTTCGGGATTGCCGAGCGCGCCATGGAACCCAGCCAGGCGATGTTTGAACTGGCCGTGCCACGGGTGCTGGCTGTGGTCTCGGGCGCACTGGTGGGGTCAATACTGATGGGTTACATCGCTGACAAGGTCACCCGTGTAACGGCGGTGAGCATGGCCTCAGGCCTCGCGGCGGCGGTCTACCTATCGATCTTTTTTGTCAGTGACCCTACCGCTGACTGGGTGATGGCCCTGCTGGTTATCATGGGCATCGCCGAAATAAGCGCCTTCGTCAGCAGCCAGGCACTGGTGGGTGAGCGCGCCGATGCCGCTCGCCGGGGTGCGATCATCGGCCTGTTCGGGGTTGCGGGCGCCGTGGGGATCCTGGTGGGAACTGCCGGGGGCGGCTGGCTATTTGCCAATATCCGGCCATCGGCGCCTTTCGTACTGTTCGGCATCCTCAACGCGGCAGTGTTTATCTGGTCACTCAAGGTACGCCGCGACGAGGGGGCAAGCGCCGCCACTGCCTGATCCAGGTATTGCCGCAGGGCGGCACAGACCTTCGGTTACAGGTCCTGTACGTGCAGGACGACCTTGCCACGGGTGCGCGTGCTTTCAGAACGGTGGTGCGCAGCAACCGCGTCACTCAACGCCATGATTTCTATCTCGGGAATCTTCAGCACACCCTGTTCAAATAATGACGCCAGCTCACCAAGCTGGGCGCCGTCAGCCCGGTGATGCAGGAACTCCGCCCGAATATTACGCGTGGCGATTTCTTCCATATCCGGCGGTTCATTGTTCATGTAGGCGACGGCCCCACCATCCCTGGCAAGGCGGATGGCGTCTTTCACAATCTCATCGCCCACCAGGGCTTCCAGCACCACATCCACACCCTCGGGCTCATGTGACCTGACGACTTCGCGATAATCATCCTGGGTGTAGTCGATAGGCACGTCGGCACCTAACGAACGCACGTAGTCGAAGTTGCTCTCGCGGGCGGTGGTGTACACCGTTGCTCCCAGGTGCTTGGCAATCGGGATGGCAATGCTGCCCACGCCACCGGCACCGGCCTGTATCAGCGCAGTCTGTCCCGCCTTCAGCTGCCCAAACTCCCCCAGGGACTGCCAGGCGGTCAGGCTGACCAGGGGCAAAGACGCGGCCTGCTCGAAACTGAACTGGGCGGGCTTGCGGGTAATCGCGGTCGCATCGATCGGCGTGAACTCCGCATAGGACCCGTGCTGAATCGACCAGGTAAAGGCCAGGCCCATCACCTCGTCACCAACCTCCCAGCCATCGACGCCCTCCCCCAGGGCCACGATACGGCCGGCCAGGTCAAAGCCGGGGACCACAGGAAAGGTGCGGGTAATGTACTCCTGTAACTCACCGCCGCGCAGTCGCCGGTCGATGGGGTTTACAGCGGCGGCACCCACCTGCACCAACACCTGTCCCGGGCCCGGCTCGGGCTTCGGCAGCTCCCCAAACTGGAGAACTTCCGGGGTACCGTGCTCGTGGTAAAAGACAGCTTTCATGGCGTTGTCCTCGAAAAGTTTTGAATTATCGCGTCACTTTCAGGATAGCAGCTTTCTCCAGGGCAAAAAAAACCGCGCCGGGGGCGCGGTTTCTTTTTCAGGTGCTAAACCTAGAAGTTGTAACGTACCCGGGCTCCAAAGGTCCGTGGATTCGGTAGAGACAGGTTGGCCGAAAAAGGAGGCACCTGTCCACCCGGCATAAAGCCATAGCTCACGTTGCCCAGACCGGACTGAATATCGTCCTCATCGGTCAGATTGTTCACATAGGCGGTAATCAGCCAGTTCTCATTGCTCATGCCAGCCGTAAAGTCCACCAGCCAGATCGAGGGGATATAGCTGAGGTTACCTTGATCAAGATACTGCTTGGATCGATAGTTACTGAACAACTCACCGAAGAAGGACCAACCCTCACCGAACTGCCCGTCGTAACGGGCCGCCAGGATTCCCGTGTCTTCCGGTGTATTGGTGAACTCCTTACCACTGAAGTCGCCTTCAGCATTACCCGAAAGGACACGGTCGTAAGTACCGGGGTTGCCCACATCGCTAATGTTGAAATCCTCGTACTCGGTATCCACGTGGGTCCAGGCCGCGGTGAACGTCCAGTTGGCGGAAGGCCGATAGATCGCTTCCATTTCAACGCCGAGGATTTCACTTTCTCCAGCATTGGTCACTGAAACGTTGGAAACACCAGCACTATTGGTAATGAAGAAGGGTACCTGCTGATCGGTATAGTCGTTATAGAACACCGCGGCGTTCAGCCGAAGCCGGTTATCCAGCAAATCAGATTTCACGCCCAGCTCATAGGCCCAGAGCTCCTCTGGCTTGTAGTGACCGGTAGAGATATCACCGTTGCCGTCGGTTGTGGCGATGCCACCCGGTTTAAAACCCTTACCGGCCGAGGCATACAGGAACACGTCGTCATTCACCTGCCAGTCGGCTCCCACCCTGGGTACAAATTCAGATTCCTCGACGCTTTCCTTCTGGAACTCTGGCACCGTGGAGAAGGTCTCAGGGTTGAAGTACGGCATATTGAGGAAGCCGTTGATAAACGTATCAATGGGCAGACTCTTGTAATCAATGTCTTCTTCCAGGTAACGCCCTTCCACCGTCATCCGCACGGAATCGCTGAAGTTGTAGACAAATGAGGCTGCCACAGACCAGTGTTCCGTATCGCGGAACATGGGTATCGGGTTAGGCGTCATTTCTTCCTGTACGCCGCTGAAGAACGGGCAGGTCTCGACCTTGCCAGGCACCGCGCAGAACGGGTCGGCAAAACGCGAGAGGACTGAATTCCAGTAGGTCGTATCCATGGTTTCGCGGGCCCACCACATCTGGTTCATGACCGCATCCATATCCTCTTCCCAATAAAGCACGTCGGCCATCCACTCAAGGTCGCCAACTTCGCCCGTAAAACGGAATTCCTGGGAGAACTGGTCATACTCGAAAGAGGTATCCGAGTTGGTGTTGACGCCAAACTGGGTAAATTCCGCCGTCGGATCATTGTTCAGGGGTGTGAAATCAGGCGGATCGCCGAAGGGGTCGGCGAACATATACTGGGGATCAAAATTGGCGGAGCCAGGCCCCAACGTCTCCAGGTCGAAATTAGTCAGGTCAAAGTCTTCTTCGATAGAAGTCTCGTTGGTGGTAAAGCCTGTCAGTGACAGTATTTCTATATCGCCAACAATCCAGTCAAGCTCCAGGGTAGCGCGGAAATTTTCGATCTCGCTGCCTTTGAAGTCCCTGCCAGTCTGCGGATTCGGCGACTGATCTATGTCGCGTTCGCCAACGTCACGCATGTCACCAATCAACATTGAGGCACAGGTTGTCGAGCCGCCCACCAGGTAAGCAAAAGACGACGATTGTGCGCAATCTTCAGGGCTAGACTCAGGGAAGCCGAAAGCACCCCCGGGGATCGGTACATTCTTGGCACCTTTCTGGAGACTTCCTAGCAGGAAAAAGTCACCAGGCTCACTGACATTGGTCAGGCTGTTATTCGCAACGACAGCTCGCGGGGTATAAGACTCATCGGCATACTCTGCTCTGAAGTACGCGGTGAAGTCGCCGTCAGGTGTGAAATTCAGGGTGACGGCAACACCGTCCTGCTCAACGCCACCGAGGTCATCGCCGGTATTGGGATTCTCGTAGTGCCCGTCAAAATCCGAGGTCAGCAGGGTGACACCCATGGCGAGAGTATCTTCAATCAGCGGGAAAGAGGCATTACCGTAGCCCTTCCAGTAGCCATGCTCGTCGTACTCACCCTCAACGTAACCGTACAGGCCATCACTGGCGACCGGGCGCTTGGTGATATAGTTCACCGCACCAGCAAAGGCAGAGCGACCATAAGTCACGCTCTGCGGCCCCTTGATCACCTCTACCCGCTCGAGATCGAGCAAGCTCAGGTTGGCGAAGGCACCGCCACCGGCGACGGTCAGGGTCTCGGAGGAAATATCAATACCGTCAACCATGATGGCGACATTGGGACGGCCCCGGTTGATACTCATTCCGCGGATCACCGGGCGCGTATCATTGGGCAGTACACCCTGCTGGAAAGTCAGTCCCGGGGCATATTTGGCCACGTCTTCAAGGGTTGTGATGGCTTTTTCATCGAGCTGAGCGGCCCCCAGGGCATCAATAGCAATCGGTACCGACTGCAGGTTCTCGACTTTTTTCCGCGCTGTTACCAGGACCTCTTCCAGCGCGAAATCTTCGCCCTGCAGTGCCGTGACCGTGCGGGCCTGGCCAAAAGACTGGAGCGATGTGGCCAGCGTTCCCGCCGCAATCGCAATCGCTATCTGCTTCTTCTTTAACATTCTAACCCCCGAAGGATGAGTAAAGTCTTATTTCCGCGCCCGTTCCGGTCTTCACTGCCGGTTTCGATTCGCAATCCGGCCGCGGTTTATCCCGCTTCCCGGACACCTGCATACCCTATTGTTATGCTTTTATAACATTTGCCCATGACAAATATCAAAATTCTTCCATCAAGCGACCCTTCCCAGTCACTTTATCGTCGATCCCGCAACTGCGCAGGGCATGCCAGATCGTTGCCACATTGATCGGTATCAGCGGCTTCTCCAATGTATGCTCCAGAGTCGGAAAAAGGTCAACCGTTGACAGGTTGGTTCCGCACTGGACGATGGCGTCAACATCATCGCCATCCACTTGCCGGACCGCCTCCAGGACGTCGCTGATCGGCGTCTCCGCGATCGCCGTGGCAGAAGCGCAATTGAGGCCACAAATCCCTTTGACCTCAAAACCGATCTCGCTGAAAAACTGGCGCACGTTGTCGTCACCCACAGGCGGATAAGGCGTAATCACCGACAAGGTTTTGGCACCAAAATTGGCGAGCGCCTGACGGGTCGCCTCGGCGCCGGTAGTCAGCCCGAGATCGCCAATATGTTCGCGAATTCCCTCCTCGAAGCGCTGGCTACCTTCAAGCCCCCCCCAGAATGTTTCGGCCGACATGCCCAGCATGATATGACCCACCTTGGCAGATATCACATTGCGCAGGGCCATAGGGATTTCTCCACGCATAATGTCCAGGAAGCGCTCAAACACTGAATCCACACCCTCCCCGGTACTTTCCTGCTCATCGGCCCAGTTCCTCAACTCGATCCAGAATCGGGAGGGGTGCCAGGTGACACCGTCAATGCCGAACTTCTGCAAGTCGTACTCCACACCGGTGTTGGTCGAGGGGATCACCACTCCAATCTGGGCGCGCCGCGCAATCTGGTAGTTGTCCATGGGGGAATGCTTCTATTTCGCTTATCGGTGGAGGTGCTTGTTATACCCCAGCGCCTGAAAACGCCTCATGATATTTGTCAAAAGGCCGGTGTCCTTTCGGTCTACTGCCCTGGGAGGGGCGCGGCGCCGCTGACCAGTGCGTCCAGGTATTCGGGTGAAATCAGGTGACAGTAGTACACACCTTTAAAGCTGTCGGGCATTGGGATATACCACGCGTCGGGCACATAAAGAGATCTGGACAGAAGATGGACAGCGCCGTTTTCGTCTAGCGACACCGGCTGAAACGGCCAGGGGTCCAGCCACATGGGCCCTATGAATGTCGAGTCCTCCTCGTCAATCACGAAGCGGTCCCTGGGCAGGGCAATCGACGTCCCCGCATCCTGACTAAACCGGCTCTCCAACATTTGGGCCAAAACAGTTTCGCAACTCTGGCTGCTGCCTGCCACCGCTCCCCGGGTGCCATAGACCGCGTTGATTTGTTCGGCGGTTTTCATCTTGCAGGACACCACCCTGGGAATACCCGTACTCTCCTCCGGATTGCTGGAGAACTGTGCGACAGCCAGGGGATCGATAGAGGCCTTTGACTCCACGAACGCCTCGTGGTCCTGGAAGACAACAACCTGCGCCTGCAAACCCGTCTGTGCAATCCACTGCTGGGCCTTGCCGCAAAACTCCTCGGCGTGGGAAAGGGGCGAAAACAGCACCGGGAGGGCCAGCAGTAGGGTGAGACGGGCCCAGGTTGGAACGGAGGACATCAGGGAGTACATCATTGTCGGGAAAATCGCCAGCTGAATGGTCAACTGGGCTATTAAATCATATTGATATAATATTAGTACATATCAATTGTAATTCTCATGGGAAAAGACGATGAGTACCGATACGACGGCTAATGGGCAGGCAAGCTCACAGATCAACCTGCGCAAGGCGCCCCTGCTGGGCGGCATGATTGTGGTGATGATGATCTGCGAGAAAATGCTGGCGCACACTTACACGGCAATCACTATCTATGTTTTGCCCGAACCCTGGAAATGGGTTGTGCCTTTCTTTGTCGGTTGTATCGGCGTCTGGCTGGTACTTCGTGGGATGGGGAAAGACGAAGTGAAGGGCTCGCTGTTCGGCTATCTCGGTGCCGTACTGATCTGGATGTCCTGGTTTGAATCAGGTTTGCCTCTCATGGCACACGCAGCACAGATACCCCCGGCCATACCGGAAGACGGCAACGTGATGGCTGGGTTACTGGGCGAGCACATCTTCCTGCAGATGAGCGGCATTTTCTGCATCGTCAGTTTGTTTTTTATCACCCTCAACAAAGACGTGCGCTGCCGCATGCTGTTGTGGATTCGCCGCGCGCTGCGACTGACCACCGTTACGGGTAAGCCCACACAGGGCTATAGACC